>NZ_JBHWJT010000026.1:0-117826 GCF_042731325.1 Streptomyces sp. NPDC059866
CTCGCCTTCCCCGTTGTGCGGGGGGTTGGGGTGGTTTTTTTTTTTTTACCCCCGCGCGGGGGGGGGGGGCCCCACCCCCGCCCCGCCCCCCCCCCCCCCGGCGGCACGTTTCTGCTGAACCTGCGGAGCGCTCAGCCCTCCTCGTGGGACACCGCACGACGCGCGTCCGCATCCAGTACGCCCCAGCTGATCAGCTGCTCGGTGAGGACCGAGGGCGACTGGTCGTAGATGACGGCGAGTGTGCGCAGGTCGTCCTGGCGGATGGAGAGCACCTTGCCGTTGTAGTCGCCGCGCTGCGACTGGATCGTTGCCGCGTACCGCTGCAGGGGGCCCGCCTTCTCGGCCGGCACCGTGGCCAGCCGCTCCAGGTCCAGGACCAGCTTCGGCGGCGGCTCGGCGGCGCCGCCGGGGGTGGTGCCCGGAAGGAGTTCCTGCACGGGTACGCCGTAGAAGTCCGCCAGCTCGGCAAGGCGCTGCACGGTGACGGCGCGGTCGCCGCGCTCGTACGAACCGACCACGACCGCCTTCCAGCGGCCCTGGGACTTCTCCTCGACACCGTGGAGGGAAAGGCCCTGCTGGGTGCGGATGGCCCGGAGCTTGGCCCCGAGCTGTTTGGCGTATTCGCTGGACATATAGCTCCCCGGACACTGTGTCGACGCGGCCGGCTGTTTTCCATGCCGCGCGGCTGGTAACTCACTGTGAGGTTACGCAGCGTTACTCTTCTGCGTCAAGCCGAATGGTCCGCAGCGACTCTTCCGTGGTATCGGCGGTCGACTGCGCCGAGCGGGTGAACCTCGGCCGTCAGGGGGGTGACCAGGCCGGTCGTCCCGGCCTGCTACCGTGGATGGCGCAATCCCGACGTCCTTTAAGGTCCGTCCCGTGAGGCGGAGAAGGAGGTCCGTTTCGTATGGACACGCAAGCATCCGATGCGCGGCCCGTGCTCGAAGGGCCCGACATCGCGCGGGTACTGACCCGCATCGCCCACGAGATCGTCGAGCGCGCCAAGGGCGCCGACGACGTGGTGCTCCTCGGCATTCCGACCCGAGGCGTCTTCCTCGCCCAGCGGCTCGCCGCCAAGCTCGAACAGATCACCGAGCGCAAAGTCCCGTGCGGTTCGCTGGACATCACGATGTACCGCGACGACCTGCGCATGCACCCGCCGCGTGCGCTGGCCCGCACCGACATTCCCGGTGACGGCATCGACGGCAAGCTCGTCGTCCTGGTCGACGACGTCCTCTTCTCCGGCCGCACCATCCGCGCCGCCCTCGACGCCCTGAACGACATCGGGCGCCCGCGTGCCGTGCAGCTCGCGGTCCTGGTCGACCGCGGCCACCGTGAACTGCCCATCCGCGCCGACTACGTCGGCAAGAACCTCCCCACGTCGCTGCGGGAGACGGTCAAGGTCCAGCTCGCCGAGGAGGACGGTCGCGACACCGTGCTGCTCGGTGTGAAGCAGACCGCCCAGGGCGCGCAGCACTAGCAAGCGGGGGCGTACGCCCACCGTCCTACGCCGCCGCGTACTCCTGCCCGCCCGAAATCTCCCGAATGAACTGCCTTACGGAGCCTGAAAGATGCAGCGCCATCTCATCTCGGCCGCCGACCTCACCCGCGACGACGCCGTCCTGATCCTCGACACCGCCGAGGAGATGTCCCGGGTCGCCGACCGGCCGATCAAGAAGCTGCCGACCCTGCGCGGCCGCACCGTGGTGAACCTCTTCTTCGAGGACTCAACCCGCACCCGGATCTCCTTCGAGGCCGCCGAGAAGCGGCTGTCCGCGGACGTCATCAACTTCTCCGCCAAGGGGTCGAGCGTGTCCAAGGGCGAGTCCCTCAAGGACACCGCCCAGACCCTGGAGGCCATGGGCGTCGACGCCGTCGTCATTCGGCACGGCGCCTCCGGAGCCCCGTACCGGCTGGCCAATTCCGGCTGGATCGACGCCGCCGTCATCAACGCCGGTGACGGCACCCACCAGCACCCCACCCAGGCCCTGCTCGACGCCTTCACCATGCGCCGCCGGCTCGTCGGCCGGGACGCCGGGCTCGGTCAGGACCTCGCCGGCCGCCGCGTCACCATCGTCGGCGACGTCCTGCACAGCCGGGTCGCCCGCTCCAACGTCGACCTGCTGCACACCCTCGGCGCCGAGGTCACCCTCGTCGCCCCGCCGACCCTGTTGCCGGTCGGCGTCGCTTCCTGGCCCTGCGAGGTCTCCTACGACCTCGACGCCGCGCTGCCCAAGTCCGACGCGGTGATGATGCTGCGCGTGCAGCGCGAGCGCATGCACGCCGCGTACTTCCCGACCGAGCGGGAGTACTCGCGGCGCTACGGCCTCGACGGCGACCGCATGGCGCGGATGCCCGAGCACGCCATCGTGATGCACCCCGGACCGATGGTCCGCGGCATGGAGATCACCGCCGAGGTCGCCGACTCCGGGCGCTGCACCGCCATCGAGCAGGTCGCCAACGGAGTCTCCATCCGGATGGCCGTTCTGTACCTGCTGCTCGGCGGCAACGAACCCGCCGTCACCAACACCCGCCCGCCCGTCTCCCACCACCACCCTTCCAACGAGCGCTCCGCGCACACCATTTCTGCGGACGAGGAGAAGTAACACAGATGAGCAAGATCCTGATCCGCGGTGCGAAGGTGCTCGGCGGCGAGCCGCAGGACGTCCTGATCGACGGCGACACCATTGCCGAGGTGGGTACCGGTCTGAGTGCCGACGGCGCAGAGGTCGTCGAGGCCGACGGCAAGGTGCTGCTCCCCGGCCTCGTCGACCTGCACACCCATCTGCGCGAGCCCGGCCGCGAGGACTCCGAGACCGTGCTGACGGGTACGCGGGCGGCTGCGAGTGGCGGTTACACCGCTGTGTTCGCCATGGCCAACACCTTCCCGGTGGCCGACACGGCCGGTGTCGTCGAGCAGGTCTGGCGGCTCGGACAGCAGCACGGCTACTGCGACGTCCAGCCGATCGGGGCCGTCACCGTCGGCCTGGAGGGCAGCAAGCTCGCCGAGCTGGGCGCCATGCACGAGTCCGCGGCCGGTGTCACCGTCTTCTCCGACGACGGCAAGTGCGTCCACGACGCCGTGATCATGCGCCGGGCGCTGGAGTACGTGAAGGCCTTCGGTGGCGTCGTCGCCCAGCACGCGCAGGAGCCGCGGCTGACCGAGGGTGCCGAGATGAACGAGGGCGTGGTCTCCGCGGAGCTGGGGCTGGGCGGATGGCCGGCCGTCGCCGAGGAGTCGATCATCGCCCGCGACGTGCTGCTCGCGGACCACGTCGGCTCGCGCGTCCACATCTGCCACCTGTCGACGGCAGGCTCGGTCGAGATCGTCCGCTGGGCCAAGTCCCGCGGCATCGACGTGACCGCCGAGGTCACCCCACACCACCTGCTCCTCACCGACGAGCTGGTCCGGACGTACAACCCGGTCTACAAGGTGAACCCGCCGCTGCGCACCGAGGGCGACGTGCTGGCGCTGCGCGAGGCGCTCGCCGACGGCACGATCGACATCGTCGCCACCGACCACGCCCCGCACCCGCACGAGGACAAGGACTGCGAGTGGGCCGCCGCCGCCATGGGGATGGTCGGCCTGGAGACCGCATTGTCGGTGGTCCAGGAGACGATGGTCGACACCGGGCTGCTCGACTGGGCCGGCGTCGCGGACCGTATGTCCTTCACGCCGGCACGGATCGGGCAGGCCACGGGCCACGGACGTCCCGTCTCGGCAGGTGAGCCCGCCAACCTCACCCTCGTCGACACGGCATACCGTGGGTTGGTGGACCCCGCGGGCTTCGCCTCGCGCAGCCGCAACACCCCCTACGAGGGGCGTGAGCTGCCGGGCCGTGTCACGCACACGTGGCTCCGGGGCAAGGCCACGCTCGTCGACGGGAAGCTCACGTGACACCTGTAATCCTGCTGGCCGCCGAGAAGGAATCGGCGGAAGTGACCGACTGGGCCGCCCGCCTCGGCTGGGTGGTGGGCCTCGCCCTGTTCGTCGCGCTCGTCTACTGGCTGATGCGCGAGGGCTGGAAGTGGCGCGGCACCCTCCAGGGCGACCTGCCGGAGCTCCCCACCGCGCCGGACGACCCCGGCCCGGCGAAACTGAGCCTCAGCGGCCGTTACCACGGCTCCACCACCGCCGGTCAGTGGCTGGACCGCATCGTGGCGCACGGCCTGGGCACCCGCAGCCGGGTCGAGCTCACGCTGACCGACGCGGGACTGGACGTCGTACGCCCCGGGGCCACCGACTTCTTCGTCCCCGTGGCGGCCCTGCGCGAAGCGCGGCTCGACAAGGGCATCGCCGGCAAGGTCCTCACCGAGGGCGGTCTGCTGGTGGTGACCTGGGCGCACGGCGAGCGGCTGATCGACTCCGGCTTCCGCTCCGACCACGCGGCCGAGCACAACGAGTGGGTCGACGTCATTAACTCCATGATCAAAGCAACCACCACGGAAGGCGCCGAACGATGACGACCTCCATCCAGGGAGCCGCCTCGCAGAGGCACAAGGCAGCTCCTGCCGTACTCGTCCTGGAGGACGGCCGGATCTTCCGCGGCCGTGCCTACGGGGCCGTGGGGGTGACCTTCGGCGAGGCCGTGTTCTCCACCGGCATGACCGGCTACCAGGAGACGCTGACCGACCCGTCGTACCACCGTCAGGTCGTCGTGATGACCGCCCCGCACGTCGGCAACACCGGCGTCAACGACGAGGACCCGGAGTCGAAGCGGATCTGGGTCTCCGGTTATGTCGTACGGGACCCCGCGCGCGTGCCGTCCAACTGGCGCTCCCGGCGGTCGCTGGACGAGGAGCTGCGGGGCCAGGGTGTCGTCGGCATCTCCGGCATCGACACGCGCGCGTTGACCCGGCACCTGCGTGAGCGCGGCGCCATGCGCGTCGGCATCTTCTCCGGCAACGCGCTGCCCGACGAGGGCACCATGCTCGCCGAGGTGCGCCAGGCCCCCGAGATGAAGGGCGCGAACCTCTCCGCCGAGGTCGCCACCACCGAGCCGTACGTCGTCCCCGCCATCGGTGAGAAGAAGTTCACCGTCGCCGCCGTCGACCTCGGCATCAAGGGCATGACCCCGCACCGGATGGCCGAGCGCGGTATCGAGGTGCACGTGCTGCCCGCCACGGCGACCGCCGACGACGTGTACGCCGTGAACCCGGACGGCGTGTTCTTCTCCAACGGCCCGGGCGACCCGGCCACCGCCGACCACCCGGTCTCCGTGATGCAGGCGGTCCTGGAGCGTGGCACCCCGCTGTTCGGCATCTGCTTCGGCAACCAGATCCTGGGCCGCGCGCTCGGCTTCGGCACCTACAAGCTGAAGTACGGCCACCGCGGCATCAACCAGCCGGTGCAGGACCGGACGACCGGCAAGGTCGAGGTCACCGCGCACAACCACGGCTTCGCCGTCGACGCCCCGCTCGACAAGGTGTCCGACACCCCCTACGGCCGCGCCGAGGTCTCCCACGTCTGCCTCAACGACAACGTGGTGGAAGGTCTCCAGCTCCTCGACCGTCCGGCCTTCAGCGTCCAGTACCACCCCGAAGCGGCAGCCGGCCCGCACGACGCCGCCTATCTGTTCGACCGCTTCGTTTCCCTGATGGAGGGCCAGCGTGCCTAAGCGCACCGATATCCAGTCCGTCCTGGTCATCGGCTCCGGCCCGATCGTCATCGGCCAGGCCGCCGAGTTCGACTACTCCGGCACCCAGGCGTGCCGCGTCCTGAAGTCCGAGGGCCTCAGGGTCATCCTCGTCAACTCCAACCCGGCGACGATCATGACCGACCCGGAGATCGCCGACGCGACGTACGTCGAGCCGATCACCCCCGAGTTCGTCGAGAAGATCATCGCCAAGGAGCGGCCGGACGCCCTGCTGCCGACGCTGGGCGGTCAGACGGCGCTGAACACCGCCATCTCGCTGCACGAGAACGGAACCCTGGAGAAGTACGGCGTCGAGCTGATCGGCGCCAACGTCGAGGCGATCCACAAGGGTGAGGACCGCGATCAGTTCAAGCTGGTCGTCGAAGCGGTCAAAGCCAAGATCGGCTACGGCGAGTCCGCCCGCTCGGTCATCTGCCACTCCATGGACGACGTGCTCAACGGCGTCGAGCAGCTCGGCGGCTACCCGGTCGTCGTCCGCCCGTCCTTCACCATGGGCGGCGCCGGCTCCGGCTTCGCGCACGACGAGGACGAGCTGCGCCGCATTGCAGGACAGGGCCTCACGCTCTCGCCCACCACCGAGGTGCTCCTGGAGGAGTCCATCCTCGGCTGGAAGGAGTACGAGCTGGAGCTGATGCGCGACAAGCACGACAACGTCGTGGTCGTCTGCTCCATCGAGAACTTCGACCCGATGGGCGTGCACACCGGCGACTCGATCACCGTCGCGCCGGCGATGACGCTGACCGACCGCGAATACCAGATCCTGCGGGACATCGGCATCGCCGTCATCCGCGAGGTCGGTGTCGACACCGGCGGCTGCAACATCCAGTTCGCGGTGAACCCGGACGACGGCCGTGTCATCGTCATCGAGATGAACCCGCGCGTGTCGCGGTCGTCGGCGCTCGCCTCCAAGGCGACCGGTTTCCCGATCGCCAAGATCGCCGCGAAGCTGGCCGTGGGGTACACCCTCGACGAGATTCCGAACGACATCACGCAGGAGACCCCGGCCTCCTTCGAGCCGACCCTCGACTACGTGGTCGTCAAGGCGCCCCGCTTCGCCTTCGAGAAGTTCCCGCAGGCCGACTCCACGCTGACCACCACCATGAAGTCGGTCGGCGAGGCCATGGCCATCGGCCGCAACTTCACCGAGGCGTTCCAGAAGGCGCTGCGCTCGCTGGAGAAGAAGGGCAGCCAGTTCACGTTCGTGGGCGAGCCCGGCGACAAGGACGAGCTCCTGCGTGCGGCCGTACGGCCCACCGACGGCCGGATCAACGCGGTCATGCAGGCCGTCCGCGCGGGCGCCACGCCCGAGGAGGTCTTCGAGGCCACGAAGATCGACCCGTGGTTCGTCGACCAGCTCTTCCTCATCAAGGAGATCGCCGACGAGATCGCCGAGGCCCCCGAGCTGACCCCCGACCTGCTGGCCGAGGCCAAGCGGCACGGCTTCTCCGACCAGCAGATCGGCGAGATCCGCGGCCTGCGCGAGGACGTCGTGCGAGAGGTGCGGCACGCGCTCGGTATCCGGCCGGTGTACAAGACGGTCGACACCTGCGCCGCCGAGTTCGCCGCCAAGACGCCGTACTTCTACTCCTCCTACGACGAGGAGACCGAGGTGGCTTCTCGCGAGAAGCCGGCCGTCATCATCCTGGGCTCGGGTCCCAACCGGATCGGCCAGGGCATCGAGTTCGACTACTCCTGCGTCCACGCCTCCTTCGCGCTGTCCGACGCCGGGTACGAGACCGTGATGGTCAACTGCAACCCGGAGACGGTCTCGACGGACTACGACACCTCCGACCGCCTGTACTTCGAGCCGCTGACGCTGGAAGACGTCCTGGAGATCGTCCACGCCGAGGCGCAGGCCGGCCCGATCGCCGGAGTCGTGGTCCAGCTCGGAGGTCAGACGCCGCTGGGTCTGGCGCAGGCGCTGAAGGACAACGGCGTGCCGATCGTCGGTACGCCCCCCGAGGCCATCCATGCCGCCGAGGACCGCGGCGCCTTCGGCCAGGTGCTCAAGGAGGCCGGCCTCCCGGCCCCGAAGCACGGCACGGCCACCACCTTCGCCGAGGCCAAGGCCATCGCCGACGAGATCGGCTACCCGGTCCTGGTCCGGCCGTCGTACGTCCTCGGCGGGCGCGGCATGGAGATCGTGTACGACGAGGCGCGGCTGGAGTCGTACATCGCCGAGTCGACCGAGATCAGCCCCTCCCGGCCGGTCCTGGTCGACCGGTTCCTCGACGACGCGATCGAGATCGACGTCGACGCCCTCTACGACGGCGAGGAGCTCTACCTCGGCGGCGTCATGGAGCACATCGAGGAGGCCGGCATCCACTCCGGCGACTCGGCGTGCGCGCTGCCGCCGATCACGCTGGGCGGCTTCGACATCAAGCGCCTGCGGGCCTCCACGGAGGCCATCGCGCGCGGTGTCGGCGTGCGCGGCCTGATCAACATCCAGTTCGCGCTGGCGGGCGACATCCTCTACGTGCTGGAGGCCAACCCGCGCGCGTCCCGTACGGTTCCTTTCACCTCGAAGGCGACCGCCGTGCCGCTGGCGAAGGCCGCCGCCCGGATCTCGCTGGGCGCGACCATCGCCCAGCTGCGGGCAGAGGGACTCCTCCCGGCGGACAGCGACGGCGGCGAGCTCCCGCTCGATGCGCCGATCTCCGTCAAGGAGGCCGTGATGCCGTGGTCGCGCTTCCGTGACATCCACGGACGCGGCGTCGACACCGTCCTCGGCCCGGAGATGCGGTCCACCGGCGAGGTCATGGGCATCGACTCCGTCTTCGGCACGGCGTACGCCAAGTCGCAGGCCGGCGCCTACGGTCCGCTGCCCACCAAGGGCCGCGCCTTCATCTCGGTGGCCAACCGCGACAAGCGGTCGATGATCTTCCCGGCGCGTGAACTGGTCGCCCACGGCTTCGAGTTGCTCGCCACGTCCGGCACGGCCGAGGTCCTCAAGCGCAACGGAATCCACGCCACCATCGTGCGCAAGCAGTCCGAGGGCACCGGCCCGAACGGCGAGCGGACCATCGTCCAGCTCATCCACGACGGCGAGGTCGACCTCATCGTCAACACCCCGTACGGCACCGGCGGCCGCCTCGACGGCTACGACATCCGTACGGCAGCCGTGGCACGTTCGGTGCCGTGCCTGACGACGGTTCAGGCGCTCGCCGCCGCAGTCCAGGGCATCGATGCCCTCAACCACGGTGATGTGGGCGTCCGTTCGCTCCAGGAACACGCGGAACTCCTGACCGCGGCCCGCGACTAGCAGCCCGAGGGGGACACCGGAAACGGTGTCCCCCTCTTCGTGAGGACACTGAGTGATGTACAAGCTGTTCTTCCGTCTGGTCTTCCGACGGATGGATCCCGAGCAGGCTCACCACCTTGCCTTCCGGTGGATCCGCCTCGCCGTCCGCATCCCCGTGCTGCGGACCTTCGCCGCGGCCGTGCTGGCGCCCCGCTACAAGGAGCTGCGCACCGAAGCCCTCGGCCTGCGCATGCACGGCCCCTTCGGGCTCGCGGCCGGGTTCGACAAGAACGCCGTCGCGATCGACGGCATGGCGATGCTCGGCTTCGACCATGTCGAGATCGGCACGGTGACAGGGGAGTCGCAGCCCGGCAACCCCAGGAAGCGGCTGTTCCGGCTGGTGCCGGACCGCGCCCTGATCAACCGCATGGGCTTCAACAACGACGGCTCCCTGACCGTCGCCGCCCGCCTCGCCTCGCGTACGCCCGTTTTCAAGACGGTCGTGGGCGTCAACATCGGCAAGACCAAGGTCGTTCCGGAGGCCGAGGCCGTCGGGGACTACGTGAAGTCCGCCGAGCGACTCGCGCCCTACGCCGACTATCTGGTCGTGAACGTCTCCTCGCCGAACACGCCGGGGCTGCGCAACCTCCAGGCAGTGGACCACCTGCGCCCGCTGCTCAGCGCGGTCCGCGAGGCCGCCGACCGGCGCGTGACCGACCGCCGCGTTCCGTTGCTGGTGAAGATCGCGCCCGACCTGGCGGACGAGGACATCGACGCCGTCGCCGACCTCGCCGTCGAGCTCGGCCTCGACGGGATCATCGCCACGAACACCACCATCGCGCGCGACGAACTCGGTTTGAAATCCGAACCATCCCTGGTCAAGGAGGTCGGCGGCCTCTCCGGCGCCCCCCTGAAGGACCGCTCCCTCCAGGTGCTGCGCCGTCTGTACGCGCGCGTGGGCGACCGCATCACGCTCGTCGGCGTGGGCGGCATCGAGAGCGCCGAGGACGCCTGGCAGCGCATTCTGGCCGGCGCGACGCTGGTACAGGGATACAGCGCCTTCATCTACGCGGGCCCCTTCTGGGCCCGCGCCATCCACAAGGGCCTCGCCGCCCGCCTCCGTACGAGCCCGTACGCCACCCTCGCCGACGCGGTCGGCGCCGACGTAAGGAAGACGGGATGACTCTTCTCGAACCCTTCGGAGCCCGGCTGCGCCGCGCCATGGACGAGCGGGGTCCGCTGTGCGTCGGCATCGACCCGCACGCGTCCCTGCTCGCCGAGTGGGGCCTCAACGACGACATCGCCGGGCTGGAGCGGTTCAGCCGCACGGTCGTCGAGGCCATGGCCGACCGGGTCGCCGTCCTCAAGCCGCAGAGCGCGTTCTTCGAGCGCTTCGGATCGCGCGGCGTGGCCGTCCTGGAGAAGGCGGTCGAGGCGGCGCGGGCGGCCGGTGCGCTGGTCGTCATGGACGCCAAGCGCGGCGACATCGGCTCCACCATGGCCGCGTACGCCGAGTCCTTCCTGCACAAGGACGCCCCGCTGTTCTCGGACGCGCTGACCGTCTCTCCGTACCTCGGCTACGGGTCGCTCGAGCCGGCCGTCGAGCTGGCACGCGAGAGCGGTACCGGGCTGTTCGTGCTGGCGCTGACCTCCAACCCCGAGGGCGGCGAGGTCCAGCACGCCGTCCGCGCCGACGGCCGCACGGTCGGCGCGACGATGCTGGCCCACCTGGCTGCCGAGAACGCAGGGGAGCAGCCCCTGGGCTCCTTCGGCGCGGTCGTCGGCGCCACCCTGGGCGACCTCTCGTCGTACGACCTCGACATCAACGGTCCGCTGCTCGCCCCGGGCATCGGGGCCCAGGGCGCCACTCCGGCCGATCTTCCCCGGGTCTTCGGGGCCGCGGTGCGCAACGTCGTGCCCAACGTCAGCCGGGGTGTGCTGCGGCACGGACCCGACGTCGGGGCGCTGCGTGCGGCCGCGGACCGCTTCGCGGAGGAGATCCGGGCCGCGGTGACGGCAGCCTGAGCCCTCCGGCCGGCGTCTCCGAGCCGGTCTGAGGCTGGATACATTCTCAAATCCAGGGCAGTATGTCTGAAATATCCTGTCCTGACAGAGGCTGACCAGGACTTTTCCGCTGTTCTCGCTGACTCTGGCGGACTTGGCCGCTAGTCTCCGACGTGAGTGAGCGGGCAAGCGTGTTGCTCGTGGCTCCCCAGGTGTGGGGCGACTAGGTTCCTCACCGGTCCGTATCCGACAGTTCGACATCCGAGGTGACGTAGGCGTGGCTCTTCCGCCCCTTACCCCCGAACAGCGCGCAGCCGCGCTCGAAAAGGCCGCCGCGGCTCGCCGGGAGCGGGCCGAGGTCAAGAATCGACTCAAGCACTCCGGCGCCTCCCTTCACGAGGTCATCAAGCAGGGCCAGGAGAACGACGTCATCGGCAAGATGAAGGTCTCCGCCCTGCTCGAGTCCCTGCCGGGCGTGGGCAAGGTCCGCGCCAAGCAGATCATGGAGCGACTCGGTATCTCCGAGAGCCGCCGCGTGCGCGGTCTCGGTTCCAACCAGATCGCCTCCCTCGAGCGCGAGTTCGGCAGCACCGGTTCCTGACTTCCTCCGGGACACCGGGACTGGTCCCGGGCACTCCCGGATTGCTGGAATAATCGCTGCATGAGCGAACGTCCGCGGCTGACCGTGCTCTCCGGACCCTCCGGGGTCGGCAAGAGCACGGTCGTCGCCCATCTGCGCAAGGAACACCCCGAGGTCTGGCTCTCGGTCTCGGCGACGACCCGCAAGCCCCGCCCCGGCGAACGGCACGGAGTCCACTACTTCTTCGTCACCGACGAGGAGATGGACAAGCTGATCGCCAACGGCGAGCTGCTGGAGTGGGCCGAGTTCGCCGGCAACCGCTACGGCACGCCGCGTGCGGCCGTGCTGGAGCGGCTGGAGGCGGGCGAGCCCGTCCTGCTGGAGATCGACCTCCAGGGCGCCCGGCAGGTTCGTGAGTCCATGCCCGAGGCCCAGCTGGTGTTCCTGGCCCCGCCCTCCTGGGAGGAGCTGGTGCGCAGACTGACCGGCCGGGGCACCGAGCCGCCCGAGGTGATCGAGCGCCGGCTTCGGGCCGCGAAGGTCGAGCTGGCGGCCGAGCCGGAGTTCGACATGACCCTGGTCAACACCTCCGTCGAGGACGTGGCGCGCGAGCTGCTAGCCTTGATGGACGTCGTGTGATCGTGACTGACTGATCACTCTGACTGGTTCTTTCCCATCCATCGGAAGGTAGAGCGTGTCCTCTTCCATCTCCGCGCCCGAGGGCATCATCAACCCGCCGATCGACGAGCTCCTCGAGGCCACCGACTCGAAGTACAGCCTCGTGATCTACGCGGCCAAGCGGGCCCGCCAGATCAACGCGTACTACTCGCAGCTCGGCGAGGGCCTCCTCGAGTACGTCGGTCCGCTCGTCGACACCCACGTCCACGAGAAGCCGCTCTCGATCGCCCTGCGCGAGATCAACGCGGGGCTGCTGACCTCCGAGGCCGTCGAGGGCCCGGCGCAGTAGTATTTTCTGCTCGCAGCAGTCTTATCCACAGGCCCGGCAGCGCGACTGCCGGGCCTGTGGTCTGCTCGGGGGTGCGGGGTCGTCCCCCGTGATGATGCAGGGTGGAGTCGTACGGGAGTCGTACGTTGCCGAGTCCGGGGAGAGACGGTGGACAAGCCGAAGGTCGTTCTGGGGGTCAGCGGCGGCATCGCCGCGTACAAGGCCTGTGAGCTGCTGCGCAGACTCACGGAGTCCGGTCATGACGTCCGTGTCGTTCCCACCGCCTCCGCCCTGCACTTCGTCGGCGCCGCGACCTGGTCCGCCCTGTCCGGCAACCCCGTCTCGACGGAGGTCTGGGATGACGTCCACGAGGTGCCGCATGTGCGCATCGGCCAGCAGGCCGACCTGGTGGTCGTCGCCCCGGCCACGGCCGACACGCTCGCCAGGGCCGCCCACGGCCTCGCCGACGACCTCCTGACGAACACCCTGCTCACCGCCCGTTGCCCGGTCGTCTTCGCCCCCGCCATGCACACGGAGATGTGGGAGCACCCGGCCACCCAGGAGAACGTGGCGACGCTGCGCCGCCGCGGCGCGGTCGTCATCGAGCCCGCCGTCGGGCGGCTCACCGGCGTCGACACCGGCAAGGGCCGGCTGCCCGACCCGGGCGAGATCTTCGAGGTCTGCCGCCGCGTCCTGGCCCGGGGTGGCACCGAGCCGGACCTGAAGGGCCGCCATGTCGTCGTCAGTGCCGGCGGCACCCGCGAGCCCCTCGACCCGGTCCGCTTCCTCGGCAACCGCTCCTCCGGCAAGCAGGGCTACGCCCTCGCCCGTACGGCCGCCGCCCGCGGAGCCCGGGTCACCCTGGTCGCGGCGAACACCACCGGCCTGTCCGACCCGGCCGGCGTGGACGTCGTCCCGGTCGGAACGGCCGTACAACTGCGTGAGGCGGTGCTGAAGGCGGCCGCGGACGCCGACGCGGTCGTGATGGCCGCGGCGGTCGCCGACTTCCGCCCGGCGACGTACGCCGCCGGGAAGATCAAGAAGAAGGACGGGCAGGACCCGGACCCCATCGTGCTGGTGCGGAATCCGGACATCCTGGCCGAGATCTCGGCCGACCGCGCCCGACCGGGACAGGTGATCGTCGGCTTCGCCGCCGAGACCGACGACGTCCTCGCCAACGGTCGCAGAAAGCTGGAGCGCAAGGGCTGCGACCTCCTCGTGGTGAACGAGGTGGGGGAGCGCAAGACCTTCGGCTCCGAGGAGAACGAGGCCGTGGTGCTGGGTGCCGACGGCACCGAGATCCCCGTACCGTACGGCCCGAAGGAGGCGCTGGCCGAAACGGTGTGGGACCTGGTGTCCGAACGGCTGCGCTGAATGCTTCATGCGCTCCACCGCGCTCCGCACCCGTGCACATTTGAGGCGTGGCGACCCTGGCCAATGCAGCCGGACTTTGGGCAGAATGCCCGTGCCGCAGGTCACAGCGCTCCCGAGAGGCGAGACGGTGGCCATGCGGCGGAGCGCGACCGATAAACTGTTCTCGGACGACGCCGGGCGCAGCCCCCGTCCCGTCCACCAATGATCAGCCAGCAGCCGCTGCAACCCCAGGGAGCGTTGTGTCCCGTCGCCTGTTCACCTCGGAGTCCGTGACCGAGGGTCACCCCGACAAGATCGCTGACCAGATCAGCGACACCATTCTCGACGCGCTTCTGCGCGAGGACCCGTCATCCCGGGTTGCGGTCGAGACCCTGATCACGACCGGTCTGGTGCATGTGGCCGGCGAGGTCACCACCAAGGCCTACGCGCCGATCCCGCAGCTGGTCCGGGACAAGATCCTCGAGATCGGCTACGACTCTTCGAAGAAGGGCTTCGACGGCGCCTCCTGTGGTGTCTCGGTGTCGATCGGCGCGCAGTCCCCGGACATCGCGCAGGGTGTGGACACGGCGTACGAGTCCCGGGTCGAGGGCGACGACGACGAGCTCGACAAGCAGGGCGCCGGTGACCAGGGCCTGATGTTCGGTTACGCCTCCGACGAGACGCCGACGCTGATGCCGCTGCCGATCTTCCTGGCGCACCGGCTGTCGAAGCGCCTGTCCGACGTGCGCAAGAACGGCACGATCCCCTACCTGCGCCCGGACGGCAAGACGCAGGTCACCATCGAGTACGACGGCGACAAGGCCGTCCGCCTGGACACGGTGGTCGTCTCCTCGCAGCACGCCAGCGACATCGACCTGGAGTCCCTCCTGGCGCCCGACATCCGCGAGTTCGTCGTCGAGCCGGAGCTGAAGGCGCTCCTGGACGACGGCATCAAGCTCGACACCGAGGGCTACCGCCTGCTGGTGAACCCGACCGGCCGTTTCGAGATCGGCGGCCCGATGGGCGACGCCGGCCTGACCGGCCGCAAGATCATCATCGACACCTACGGCGGTATGGCCCGCCACGGCGGCGGCGCCTTCTCCGGCAAGGACCCGTCCAAGGTGGACCGCTCGGCGGCGTACGCGATGCGCTGGGTCGCCAAGAACGTGGTCGCCGCGGGTCTGGCCTCCCGTTGCGAGGTCCAGGTGGCCTACGCGATCGGCAAGGCCGAGCCGGTCGGTCTGTTCGTCGAGACCTTCGGCACCGCCAAGATCGACCACGAGAAGATCGAGAAGGCGATCGACGAGGTCTTCGACCTCCGCCCGGCCGCGATCATCCGTGATCTCGACCTGCTCCGCCCGATCTACGCCCAGACCGCGGCGTACGGCCACTTCGGTCGTGAGCTCCCCGACTTCACATGGGAGCGCACGGACCGCGTGGAGGCGCTGCGGGCGGCTGCGGGGCTGTAGGTCCCGCGTCGGCTTTACGAGGCCCGGTTCCCCTTGGGGCCGGGCCTCGGCGTGTGCGGCATGCGCGAAAGCGGTGTCAGTGGCGTTTGGTAAGAATGCAGGCGTGAGCAGCGAGTACGGGCAGGGGGACGGCGGCGGGGCCGAAGGCGCGCCGCCGGAGCAGCTCGCGTTCATCCGGGACAGCGTGCGGAAGGCCAAGGCGCCCCGGGCCAAGCCGCGGACGTGGCGGGGGGCCGCGCTGGCCAAGGAGCTGCCCGTCGCACGCGTGCTCGTGGACAAGGGCGTGCTCCACCTCGACCGGTACTTCGACTACGCCGTGCCCGAGGAGCTGGATGCCGAGGCGCAGCCGGGGGTGCGGGTGCGGGTGCGGTTCGGGGCCGGGCGGCATCGGGTGCGGGAAGGGCGTCGTGAGGGCGGCGGGCTCATCGACGGGTTCCTCGTCGAGCGGAGGGCCGAGTCCGACTACGCCGGGCCGCTCGCCGCACTCGCCCAGGTCGTCTCGCCGGAGCCGGTGCTGAGCGAGGAGCTGCTGGGCCTGGCCCGGGCCGTGGCCGACCGCTATGCGGGGAGCCTTGCCGACGTCCTGCAGCTTGCCGTGCCGCCACGCAGCGCGCGGGCCGAGCAGCGGCCGTCGCCGGAGCCGCTGCCGCCGCCCGGAGTGCCCGAGGCGGGGTCCTGGGCGCGCTATGAGCGCGGTGCGGCCTTCCTGGAGGCGCTGGCTTCCGGGGGCGCACCGCGTGCCGTGTGGAACGCCCTGCCCGGCCCCGAGTGGAGCGAGGAACTGGCCCGCGCGGTCGCCGCGACGCTGGCCTCGGGGCGCGGTGCGCTGGTCGTCGTACCGGACGGGCGCTCCGCCGCGCGGGTCGACGCCGCGCTGACCGCCCTGCTGGGGGAGGGGCGGCATGCGTTGCTGACCGCCGACGCCGGGCCGGAGAAGCGGTACCGGGAGTGGCTCGCCGTGCGGCGGGGATCCGTACGGGCCGTGGTCGGGACGCGGGCCGCGATGTTCGCGCCGGTCCGGGATCTCGGGCTGGTCGCCATCTGGGACGACGGCGACGACAGCCACAGCGAACAGCACGCACCGCAGCCGCATGCCAGGGAAGTGCTGCTGCTCCGCGCTGCACAGGACAAGTGCGCGTTCCTGCTGGGGAGTTGGAGCTGCACGGTGGAGGCCGCACAGCTCGTGGAGAGCGGGTGGGCGCGGCCGCTCGTCGCGTTGCGGGAGCAGGTGCGGAAGGCCGCTCCGCTCGTACGGACCGTGGGGGACCAGGACCTGGCACGGGACGAGGCCGCCCGGGCCGCCCGGCTGCCGACCCTCGCCTGGCAGGTGGTCCGGGACGGGCTGCGGGCCGGGCCGGTGCTCGTGCAGGTGCCCCGGCGGGGATATGTGCCGCGGATGGCGTGCGCGCAGTGCCGGGCGCCCGCGCGGTGCCGGCACTGCGCCGGGCCGTTGGAGGCGCGGGATGCCGGGGCGCTGCGGTGCGGGTGGTGCGGGCGTGCGGAAGACTCCTGGCACTGCCCGGAATGCGGGTCGTTCCGGTTGCGGGCCCAGGTCGTGGGGGCGCGACGTACCGCCGAGGAACTGGGGCGGGCGTTTCCGGCCGTGCCGGTGCGGACCTCCGGGCGCGAGCAGGTGCTGGACACGGTGCCGGGGGCGCCCGCACTGGTGGTGAGTACGCCCGGCGCCGAGCCGGTCGCCGAGGGCGGGTACGCCGCCGCGCTGCTGCTCGACGGCTGGGCCATGCTCGGGCGGCCCGATCTGCGCGCCGGTGAGGACGCGTTGCAGCGGTGGATCGCAGCCGCCGCGCTCGTACGGCCGCACGGTGACGGGGGGACCGTGGTCGTCGTCGCCGAGCCGACGCTTCGGCCGGTGCAGGCCCTGGTGCGGTGGGACCCGGTCGGGCATGCGGTACGGGAGCTTGCCGAGCGGGCCGAGCTGGGGTTTCCGCCGGTGTCGCGCATGGCGGCGGTGTCCGGGCCGGCGGAGGCGGTCGCGGAGTTCCTGGGGGCCGTCGAACTGCCGCCGGAGGCAGAGGTGTTGGGGCCCGTCCCGCTGCCGGTGGCCCCGACCGCGGCGGCGGGGCGGCCGCGGCGGCCGGGGACGCCGCCTGCCGGAGAACAGTGGGAGCGGGCGTTGATCCGGGTGCCGCCGGGGAAGGGCGCCGCGCTGGCGGCCGCCCTGAAAGCGGCTCAGGCGGCGCGGATGGCGCGGGGAGCCGGGCAGGCGGCGCGGGTGCGGATCGACCCGCCCGACATCGGGTGAGGCGCGTTCGCGTGCGGTGTGGGCGGCGGTCCGTGCCTGCCCCGGCGAGCGGCGGGTACGGCTGCTGCGGTGGCGTCGGGCATACGGCTGCCCTCCCGGACACGGCCGGGAGGGCGGGTGAGGCAGCCGTGGTGCGGCAGTGGGCGTCAGCCGTTGCGCGGGCCCGGGAGGGCCGTCGGCTGCCTGGCCTCGTCGCGCAGTACCTTGCTGCCCGCGGTCGGCTGGGTCGGCATGGAGCGGGCCGCGGGGACCGTCGGCACGGTGGGGATTCCGGTGTTGACATTGACCGTGCGGGTGCCCGACGGCTCCGTGCTCCGCTCGGCCTCGGCGGCCGCCTGTGCAGTGGCGCGGCGAGAGCCGTAACGACGGTGGACCGCCTGCTTGGTGACACCGAGTGCGGAACCCACCGCGTCCCACGAGAAGCCCAGTGAGCGGTCGAAGTCGACCGCGGCCGTCACCAGGGTCTCGACACTGTCCCGCAGTTCCTGGGCGAGCCGGACCGTCGGGGCGGGGGCGCGTCCGTAGACGACGAAGCCCGTGGAGGGGCCGGAGCGGCGCGGGCGGTAGACGTTGCCCAGCTGGGCGGTGAGCGTGCGCAGTGCGTCCACCTGCCGGCGGACCCGCTCGATGTCCCGCACCAGCAAGTGCAGGCTGGCCCGAGCCTGGGCGTCGTGGGTTGCGTGGTCGGCCATGAACAAGCCTCTCGAACCGGCGTTGAGGAGAAAGGATCGGGCCGCGATGGTCGCGCGGCCCGTTGTGGTCAACTCTTTCTTGACCAACGCGGATTCGCTCCGCGGGTCACGCAGAGGGGGCGTATGGGCATATGCGTGCGCCTGTGCGTGCCGGGTGTGCGCGGTCGGTTCGGCCTTCGGCCGGGAATCATTTTTCTCCCACCCGCGCACCACCCGTTTCCAGTCGGGCAAGAGGTGGGCCTCGCCTGTGGGGGTTGATCGACGGTGGCGGCTTTCCCGGCTCGTTGGGGGCTTTCCGGGGGCGTAGTGGCTCATAGACTTGTGTGTCGCCCGTTGCCGAACCCCCAGCCGAGAGGCCCGTGTCCGCCCATGAAGCTTGTCTTCGCCGGTACCCCCGAGGTCGCTGTTCCCGCTCTGGACGCCCTGCTTGCCTCCGGGCGGCACGAGGTGGCCGCCGTTGTCACGCGGCCGGATGCGCCGGCCGGGCGGGGGCGCAGGCTGGTCGCGAGCCCCGTCGCCGAGCGGGCCGAGGAGGCCGGGATCGAGGTGCTGAAGCCGGTGAAGCCGCGGGACCCGGAGTTCCTGGACCGCCTGCGGGAGATCGGGCCGGACTGCTGTCCCGTCGTCGCCTACGGGGCGCTGCTGCCCCGCGTCGCCCTCGACATCCCCGCCCACGGCTGGGTCAACCTGCACTTCTCGCTGCTGCCCGCCTGGCGGGGGGCCGCGCCTGTGCAGCACGCCATCATGGCGGGCGACGAGATCACGGGGGCGTCCACGTTCCTCATCGAGGAAGGGCTCGACTCCGGGCCCGTCTACGGGACCGTGACCGAAACGGTCCGGCCCACCGACACCAGCGGTGACCTGCTGACACGGCTCGCCTTCGCCGGCGCCGGGCTGCTCGCCGCAACCATGGACGGCATCGAGGACGGCACGCTGAAGGCCGTACCGCAGCCCGCCGACGGCGTCACCGTCGCACCGAAGATCACCGTCGAGGACGCCCGGGTCGACTGGTCCGCGCCCGCGCTGCGGGTCGACCGGGTGGTGCGGGGCTGCACCCCCGCGCCGGGCGCCTGGACCACCTTCCGGGGCGAGCGGCTCAAGCTCGTCCAGGTCGCGCTCGTGCCCGACCGGACGGATCTCGCCCCCGGTCAGGCGGCGGTCGGCAAGCACAGCGTCCACGTCGGCACCGGCTCGTACGCCGTCGAGCTGCTGTGGGTGCAGGCTCAGGGCAAGAAGCCGATGCGGGCGGCGGACTGGGCGCGCGGGGTGCGTATCGCGGAGGGGGAGACGCTCGGGGCCTGACGGCCCGGCGGGAGCCCTTCGACGTACGCTGGGTGCACACCGTATACAGAAATCCGGAGCACCTTTTCGTGAGCGACACCTCCCGTCGGCCCCGCAAACCCGGCAAGCCCTACCGTCGGCCCAAGAAGGACCCCGTGCGCATCCTCGCCTTCGAGGCGCTCAGGGCGGTCGACGAGCGGGACGCGTACGCCAACCTGGTGTTGCCGCCGCTGCTGCGCAAGGCGCGCGAGAGCGAGGACTTCGACGGGCGGGACGCCGCCCTCGCCACCGAGCTGGTGTACGGGACGCTGCGCCGGCAGGGCACGTACGACGCCGTCATCGCGGAGTGCGTCGACCGGCCGTTGAGGGACGTCGATCCGCCCGTGCTCGACGTGCTGAGCCTCGGTGCGCACCAGCTGCTGGGGACGCGCATCCCGTCCCACGCGGCCGTCTCCGCCACCGTCGAGCTCGCCCGGGTCGTGCTCGGCGACGGGCGGGCCAAGTTCGTCAACGCGGTGCTGCGCAAGGTCGCCCAGCACGACCTCGACGGATGGCTGGAGCGGATTGCGCCGCCCTACGACGAGGATCCCGAGGATCATCTCGCCGTCGTGCACTCGCATCCGCGCTGGATCGTCTCCGCGCTGTGGGACGCGCTCGGCGGCGGGCGGGCCGGCATCGAGGAGCTGCTGGCGGCCGACAACGAGCGGCCGGAGGTGACGCTGGTCGCCCGGCCGGGGCGGGCCACGACCGAGGAGCTGCTGCGCGAGGACGCCGCCGTGCCGGGGCGCTGGTCGCCGTACGCCGTGCGGCTCACCGAGGGCGGCGAGCCCGGTGCCGTCGACGCCGTGCGGGACGGGCGTGCGGGCGTGCAGGACGAGGGCAGCCAGCTCGTGGCGCTGGCCCTGGCCAACGTGCCGGTCGACGGGCCCGACGAGCGATGGCTGGACGGGTGTGCCGGTCCCGGTGGCAAGGCCGCGCTGCTCGCCGCCCTCGCCGCCGAGCGGGGTGCCTCGCTGCTGGCCGCCGAGAAGCAGCCGCATCGGGCCGGGCTGGTCGCCAAGGCCCTGCACGGCAATCCCGGGCCCTACCAGGTGATCGCCGCCGACGGGACCCGGCCGCCGTGGCTGCCGGGCACCTTCGATCGCGTGCTGATGGATGTGCCGTGCACCGGGCTGGGCGCCCTGCGGCGGCGGCCCGAGGCGCGCTGGCGGCGCCGGCCCGAGGACCTCGACGGCTTCGCGCCGCTCCAGCGCGGGCTGCTGCGCACCGCCCTGGAGTCCGTGCGCGTCGGCGGCGTCGTCGGCTACGCGACCTGCTCGCCGCACCTCGCCGAAACCCGGGCCGTGGTCGCCGACGTGCTCAAGCAGTTCCCCGAGACGGAACTCGTCGACGCCCGTCCACTGCTGCCGGACGTACCGGACCTCGGCGAAGGCCCCGACGTACAGCTGTGGCCCCATCTGCACGGGACGGACGCGATGTACCTGGCGCTCGTCCGAAGGACCGGCTGAAGCTCGCCCCTGCCTTCACAGGGCCGGGGGCAGCAGCGCCCCGAAAGGGGCGCGGGGCACTGCGCGACCACCCGCAGGACGGCCCGCGGTTTCCGTGTAACCGTTCCCACGACGGACCGGATGCCGCCACCCCCCGGAGGGCATGGCAGGCTTGGGGCATGGCCGTGCAGATCAACCCCAGCATCCTGTCCGCCGACTTCGCGCGTCTCGCCGACGAGGCGAAGGCGGTCGAGGGGGCCGACTGGCTCCACGTCGACGTCATGGACAACCACTTCGTACCGAACCTCACGCTCGGTGTGCCGGTCGTGGAGTCCCTGGCCCGGGCGACGGACACTCCGCTGGACTGCCATCTGATGATCGAGGCCCCCGACCGGTGGGCGCCCCAGTACGTGGAAGCGGGTGCCTCTTCGGTCACCTTCCATGTGGAGGCGGCCGCCGCACCGGTGCGTCTCGCCCGGGAGATCAGGGCCAAGGGCGCCCGCGCGTCCATGGCGCTCAAGCCCGCGACGCCCATCGAGCCGTACGAGGATCTGCTTCCCGAGCTCGACATGCTGCTGATCATGACGGTCGAACCGGGCTTCGGCGGGCAGGCGTTCCTCGACATCATGCTTCCGAAGATCCGCCGCACCCGTGAGCTGATCGGCAAGCACGGCCTCGAACTGTGGCTCCAGGTCGACGGCGGGGTCTCGGACGCAACCATCGAGCGGTGTGCGGAGGCGGGCGCCGACGTCTTCGTGGCGGGATCGGCGGTGTACGGCGCCGCCGACCCGGCCGCCGCGGTGCGTGGCCTGCGGGCCAAGGCGGAGGCCGTGACGAAGCAGGCAACATGGGCGTGCGACCACTGAGCCACGGTTACGTGAACGGCGCCCGTCGGTCGTCGATCAGGGCTGATCAACCGCGCCGGATCTGCAAGGATGAACGGCGAATCCAGAGTGTGAACAGCAGTGAGGAGATCGCCGTGTCGGGTATGTCGGCGGGCCGGTCAGCCATGCGGATGGGACCCGCTGAGCTGGTGCAGGCGGCGGCCATGGCCCGCCGCTTCTACCTCGAGGGAAAGTCCAAGATCCAGATCGCTGAGGAGTTCGGCGTCAGCCGCTTCAAGGTGGCCCGGGTCCTGGAGACCGCCCTCGAACGGGATCTCGTGCGCATCGAGATCCGCGTCCCGGCCGAGCTGGACGCCGAGCGCTCCGACGCGCTGCGCGCCCGCTACGGCCTCAGGCACGCCGTCGTGGTCGAATCCCCGGCCGAGGCCGAGGAGACCCCGGACCCCGAGAACCTGGGTGAGGTGGCCGCCGACCTGCTCGGCGAGCTCGTCAACGAGGGGGACGTCCTGGGCCTGGCCTGGGGCCGGTCCACCATTCACATGGCCGCCGCCCTCGACCGGCTGCCGCCCTGCACGGTGGTGCAGCTGACGGGTGTGTACGACGCCGGGACCGCCGAGCGCGGCTCGGTGGAGGCCGTGCGACGGGCCGCGCAGGTGTCCGGCGGTGACGCGCATCCCATCTACGCGCCGATGCTGCTGCCGGACGCCGCCACGGCGGCCGCGCTGCGCAACCAGACCGGGATCGCCCGGGCCTTCGAGTACTTCGACAAGGTCACGGTCGCCTGCGTCTCCATCGGCTCCTGGGAGCCGGGCATCTCGACGGTGCACGACATGCTCAGCGACGAGGAGCGCGCGCACTACGCGTCCCTCGGCGTCGCCGCCGAGATGTCCGCGCACCTCTTCGACTCCGACGGCCGCCGGGTCGGACGGGACCTCGGCGAGCGGTGCATCACGGTCAAGGCCGACCAGCTCCGCCGTATCCCCGAGGTCGTCGCGATCGCCGGCGGGCAGCGCAAGGCGGCGGCGATCGATGCCGTGCTGCGCTCGGGGCTGGTCACCAGCCTGGTGACGGACACGTCCGCGGCCGACTATCTGATGGCGGCCGGGCCGACGCCGCGGCCCGCCCTGAACCGGGCCGACCCGGACGGGGCCTGACGTCAAGGCCCTGAGGGGGCGGCCGTGGCAGCATCGGCGGCATGGTGCTGCGGTTCGTCCCCCGGCTGTTGGCCTGCCTCTTCGCCGTCCTGCTCGCGGGATGCGGCGACACTTCCGCCTCACCGTCGTGGACCCGGGACATGGCCACCGTCCGGGAGGCCGAGCTCCCCGCCGAGGCCCGCGAGACGCTCCGGCTCATCGACCAGGGCGGACCGTTCCCGTACGCCAGGGACGGTGCCGTCTTCGGGAACTTCGAGCGGCTGCTGCCCACGCACGAGCGCGGCTACTACCGCGAATACACCGTCAGGACGCCCGGCTCACGCGATCGCGGCGCCCGGCGCATTGTCACCGGGCGGGGCGGCGAGATCTACTACACCGACGATCACTACGACTCGTTCAGGGCGGTACTGAGATGACGGAGCTCGTGGTCACCCTCGACCTCGACGGGGTCACGGACAAGGCCGGCCTGATGGACCGCTGCGCCCGGGCCCTTCAGCTGCCCGACTGGTTCGGCCGCAACTGGGACGCGCTGGCCGACAGCCTCTCCGACCACGATGTCTGGCCCGAGGACGCCGTCGAGAAGGGGCTGCTGATCGTCGTACGGAACTGGCAGCCGTACGCGAAGGCGCGCCCACAGGAGTGGGAGACCGCCCAGGAGGTGTTCGCCCAGGCCGCGGACGTGGCCTCGGCGCTGACCGTGGCGCTCGCCCTTGGAGGATCCTCCGAAGAGGGCTCTGACCAGCCTGGATGAAGTGACCGGGCATCGCATTCCGGCCGTCATGGGACAATGAAGTACGTGCTCTTCCCCCTGGCTGACCTGTCCGGGGGCCACCTCTGATCGACTGGGATGTGCAGCACGTGCGTTTCCTCAACGACATCCAGCCCGCGTACGACCTGACGTACGACGACGTGTTCATGGTGCCGAGCCGCAGCGCGGTCGGCTCCCGTCAGGGCGTGGACCTCAGCTCCCCGGACGGCACGGGCACCACGATTCCGCTCGTCGTCGCCAACATGACGGCGATCGCCGGCCGCCGCATGGCCGAGACGGTGGCCCGGCGCGGCGGGCTCGTGGTCATTCCGCAGGACATCCCGATCGAGGTCGTCACCGAGGTCGTCTCCTGGGTGAAGAGCCGCCACCTGGTCTTGGACACCCCGATCGTGCTGGCGCCGCACCAGACCGTCGCCGACGCGCTGTCCCTGCTGCACAAGCGCGCGCACAACGCCGGTGTGGTCGTCGACGAGGAGCACCGCCCGATCGGTGTCGTCACCGACCGGGACCTGACCGGCGTCGACCGCTTCACCCAGCTCGAAGTGGTCATGTCCAAGGACGATCTGCTTCTGCTCGACGCCGGCATGGACCCGCGCGAGGCCTTCAACACCCTCGACCACCACAACCGGCGCTACGCCCCCGCCGTGGACGCGGACGGCAAGCTGGCCGGCATCCTCACCCGCAAGGGCGCCCTGCGCGCCACGCTGTACACGCCGGCCGTCGACGCCAAGGGCAGGCTGCGCATAGCGGCCGCCGTCGGCATCAACGGCGATGTCGCGGGCAAGGCCAAGCAACTGCTCGACGCGGGCGTCGACACGCTCGTCATCGACACCGCGCACGGCCACCAGGAGTCGATGATCAGCGCCGTCAAGCAGGTGCGCGCCCTCGACCCGCAGGTGCCGATCGTGGCCGGCAACATCGTCTCGGCGGAAGGTGTGCGCGATCTGATCGAGGCGGGCGCCGACATCGTCAAGGTCGGCGTGGGCCCCGGCGCCATGTGCACGACCCGGATGATGACCGGCGTGGGCCGGCCGCAGTTCTCGGCCGTGCTGGAGTGTGCCGCCGAGGCGAAGAAGTACGGCAAGCACGTGTGGGCCGACGGTGGTGTCCGGCACCCGCGTGACGTGGCGATGGCACTGGCCGCGGGTGCGTCCAACGTGATGATCGGCTCGTGGTTCTCGGGCACGTACGAGTCGCCGGGCGACCTCCAGCAGGACCCCGACGGCCGCTTCTACAAGGAGTCGTTCGGCATGGCCTCCGCGCGCGCGGTGGCCAACCGCACGTCGGAGGAGTCGGCGTACGACCGGGCCCGCAAGGGGCTGTTCGAGGAGGGCATCTCCACGTCCCGCATGTACCTGGACCCGGCCCGCCCCGGCGTCGAGGACCTGATCGACTCGATCATCGCGGGCGTCCGCTCCTCCTGCACCTACGCCGGCGCCGGCTCCCTCGAGGAGTTCGCCGAGAAGGCCGTCGTCGGCATCCAGAGCGCCGCCGGCTACGCCGAGGGCAAGCCCCTGCACGCCAGCTGGAACTGACCCGACTCCCTTCCGTACGGCCCCCGTTGACCCGCCCGCCGGGAAACCGGGGGCCGTTCGCATTCCACGCGCAGTGTCTTGCCCGTCGCGTACGGGCGTCAGCTCACCGTGCGCGACGCTCGCGAGGCCGGCGCCTCCTGGGCCCGGATCGGCGCGGCGCTGGGTACCAGCAAACAGGCCGCCTGGGAGGCGCACACACGCTGGATCGACGCCCAGGCCGAGGCGTACGGAAAGCCCGGCCAGCTGGGCTTCGACGCGTCGGACGCGGCCGAGGCGCGGGCGGTCGCGGGAGGTCCGGACGAGCTCTGAAGCGGCGTTCGCGCAACGGTCGACAGCCGCCGTGCAACGAACGCTCACGCCGCCCCGATGAACGCAATGATCTTGCGGGCATACGCAAGGTTGCTGCATTACAAGGGCAACGTCGCTGCTCATAGGCTGTCGCCTCGTACGTGGCGTGGCGGGGACCCCGCTCGGTGGGTCCCTGCTCGAAGGGGTGCCGCCGGTCCCCGTCTCCCTGACCGGCAGCGATGAAGGAGCCAGCGCGTGCTCGACCAAGGCGCACCCCCGCAGAACGATCGCCAGACCGCCCCGCCGTCCCCGGGCGTCGCCGCGCGCCTGATGCGTCGTAAGCCCGTGGAACACCTGGTCGCGGAGGGTGGCCAGGGCGAGGGAGGCGCGCTTCGGCGCTCCCTGGGGCTGTGGCAGCTCACCATGATCAGCATCGGTGCCACCCTCGGCACCGGTATCTTCGTCGTGCTCGGCGACGCCGTCCCCGAGGCCGGCCCCGCGGTCACCCTGGCGTTCGTGATCGCCGGACTCACCGCACTGTTCTCGGCCCTCTCGTACGCCGAGCTGGCGGGCAGCATCCCGGTCGCCGGTTCCTCGTACTCGTATGCGTACGCAACGATGGGCGAACTGGTCGCCTGGGTCTGCGGCTGGTGCCTGGTGCTGGAGTACGGCGTCTCGGTGGCCGCCGTCGCCGTCGGCTGGGGCGAGTACCTCAACGAGCTGCTCGACGGCACCATCGGGGTCACCATCCCGTCCGCCCTGTCCTCGGCGCCCGGTGAGGGCGGCATCATCAACCTGCCCGCCCTGATCGTCGTCCTGCTGGCGATGGTGTTCCTGCTGGGCGGTGTCCGTGAGTCCGCCCGCGCCAACACGATCATGGTCGCGGTGAAGATCGCCGCCCTTGTGCTGTTCTGTGCGGTCGGCTTCATGGGCTTCAAGTCCGGCAACTACGCCGACTTCATGCCGCTCGGCATGGCGGGCGTGAGTGCCGCGGGTGCGACGCTCTTCTTCTCCTACATCGGCTTCGACGCCGCCTCCACCGCCGGTGAGGAGGCCAAGAACCCCAAGCGCGACCTGCCGCGGGCGATCATGCTGTCGCTGATCATCGTGACCGCGCTGTACGTGCTCGTCGCGGCCGTCGCCGTCGGCGCGTGGAACTGGACCAAGTTCGAGGGCTCCGACGCCTCGCTCGCCGCGATCATGAACGACGTCAGCGGCCAGACCTTCTGGGGCACCCTGCTCGCCCTCGGCGCGGTCATCTCCATCGCGAGCGTCGTCCTCACCGTGCTCTACGGCCAGACCCGCATCCTGTTCGCGATGTCCCGCGACGGCCTGGTGCCCAAGGCGCTCGGAAAGATCCACCCGAAGACCGGCGCGCCCCGCCTCAACACGGTGATCGTGTCCCTGTTCTGCGGTGTGCTCGCGGCCCTGATCCCGCTGGGCAAACTCGTCGACGCCACCAGCATCGGCACGCTGTTCGCCTTCGCCCTGGTCAATATCGCGGTGATCGTCCTGCGCTACCGGCGACCCGAGCTGGAGCGCACGTTCAAGGTGCCGTTCGGCCCGGTTCTGCCGATCCTGGGCTTCGCCTTCTGCGCGTACAACATGTTCAGCCTCGACACCGTGACCTGGGTCGTCTTCGGGTTCTGGATGGCCGCCGGTCTCGTGTTCTACTTCGTGTACGGCTACCGCCGTTCCCGTCTCGCCGCAGCAGAAGTGAAGTGAACCACCCGCAGTGCTGAACGATCTCGACGAACGCATCGTGCACGCCCTCGCCGAGGACGCCCGCCGCTCCTACGCCGACATCGGGCAACTCGTCGGCCTGTCCGCGCCCGCCGTGAAACGGCGCGTGGACCGGCTGCGCGCCACCGGTGCCATCACGGGCTTCACCGTACGGGTGGACCCGTCGGCGCTCGGCTGGGAGACCGAGGGGTTCGTCGAGATCTACTGCCGGAGCAACACCTCGCCGGAGACCATCCAGCGGGGCCTGGAGCGCTACCAGGAGGTCGTGGCCGCGTCCACCGTCACCGGGGACGCGGACGCGATCGCCCAGGTCTTCGCCTCCGACATGCGGCACTTCGAACGGGTCCTGGAGCGCATCGCGGGGGAGCCGTTCGTGGAGCGCACCAAGTCGGTGCTCGTGCTGTCGCCGCTGCTGCGGCGCTTCTCCTCGGGGTCGCCGACATAATCGGTTGGCCGTGCGGGCGCGGCCCTCTAGCCTCGATGCCATGACCTGGCGACATTGAGTCTCACCTCAAAGCGAGCCCGGCGTCCGGCGGTTGACCGCCACGCTGTACGGCTACGCGTTCCTCGACGAGTTCGTCCTGCTCTACCCGCTGTACGCGCTGCTCTTCAGCGACACCGGTCTGGCGGTCGGGCAGATCTCCTTCCTCTTCGCGCTGTGGTCCGTCACCGCCGTCGTGCTGGAGGTCCCCTCCGGCGCCCTCGCCGACGCCGTCTCCCGTCGGCTGCTGCTGTGGCTCGGCCCGCTGCTGACCGCCGTCGGCTTCACCCTGTGGGTGCTCACGCCGTCGTACTGGGCGTTCGCGCTCGGCTTCGTCCTGTGGGGCGTCGGCGGAGCGCTCGGATCCGGCGCCCTGGAGGCGCTGGTGTACGAGGAACTCGACCGGCTCGGTGCGGCCGACGACTACGCGCGTGTGATGGGCCGTGCCCGTGCGGCGGGCCTGGTGGCGGTGATGGCCGCGATGGGACTCGCCGGGCCGGTGTTCGCGCTCGGCGGCTACCCGGCCGTGGGCGCGGCGAGCGTGCTGACCTGCCTGCTGACGGCGGCCACGGCGAGCCGGTTCCCGGAGCACCGGTCGTCGGCGGCCGGGAGCGAGAGCTGGGCCCGCACCCTGCGTTCCGGGCTCGCCGCGGCCCGGACCGACCGGCCCGTGCGGGCCGCGCTCCTGCTGGTCGCCCTCGTCGCCTCGGTGTGGGGTGCACTCGACGAGTACACGCCGCTGCTGGTGCGCGACACCGGCGTCCCCGGCTGGGCCGCTCCCTACCTGCTCCTGCTGATCTGGGCGGGCGCCACGGCCGGGAGCCTGCTCGCCGGTGCGGGTGAACGCCTGGGCCGGACCGGGTTCGCGGCGTTGCTCGGGGGCTCCGCACTGGCCCTCGCGGCGGGCGCCCTGGCGCGGACTCCGGCCGGGCTGGTGCTGGTCGCCGTCGCCTTCGGCGGGTTCCAGCTCGCGAACGTGCTGGCCGACGCCCGGCTCCAGCGGCGGATCGACGACACCGGACGGGCGACCCTGACATCGGTCGCGGGCCTGGGGACCGAACTGGCCACGGTCGCCGTGTTCGGCGGCTACGCGACGGTCGCCTCGTCGACCGGGCACAGCACGGCGTTCGCGGTGTTCGGGGTGCCGTATCTGGTGACCGCGCTGGTGATGGGGGCCGGGGGAACGGAGCGCGGGAGGCGTAAGCCGTGAGGCAGGGGTGGCGCAAGGTGACCATTGCGATCCGCGGCGTCGTCCCGTAGGTTGTGCCGCGACTTTGCTACCGGTGGGTAGAACCGGTGGGTAACCGAATGTGTCCAGCCGTCCGACCGTCCTGTCGCCCTGGGGAGACCATGCGCCGGCCCATCGGCCGTCCCACCACCGTGCGTGCCCGGATCGTGGCGCTCGCGGTCGCGCCGGTGATCGCTCTGATGATGCTGTGGAGCTTCGCCATGTGGTCCGTCACCGGCGAACTGCGCGCGCTGATCCGGGTCCAGGGGGTCTACGAGGACTTCGGCACACCCGTGGACACGGCCATC
Source organism: Streptomyces sp. NPDC059866 (assembly GCF_042731325.1). Classification (NCBI taxonomy): domain Bacteria; kingdom Bacillati; phylum Actinomycetota; class Actinomycetes; order Kitasatosporales; family Streptomycetaceae; genus Streptomyces; species Streptomyces sp. NPDC059866. The sequence continues at coordinate 29,325 of NZ_JBHWJT010000026.1, forward strand.
GGGCAGATCCAGATCGAACGACGGCTCTCGGCCGCGTACCTGGGCGCCGGGCACCGTACCGACACCGCCGTGGACCTCCTGGAGCAGCAGCGCCGCACCGACCGTGCGGTGAGCGCCATGCGCGACGCGATCCGGGACGGCGACCGCGACCGGCTCTCCGCGCGGCAGCGACAGGTGCTCGACGCCGTCGTGGACTCCGCCGACCAGCTGGAGGCGCTGCGCCAGCGGGTGCTGTCCCGGGACATCTCCTGGGACCGGGCGGTGAGCGAGTACAGCACCCTCGTGGAGCCCGGCTTCGACGTCCAGTCCGCGCTCACCGCACTGCAGGCCGGGCAGTTGGCGCGGGAGGCGCAGGTCGTCATCGAGCTGGTCCGGGTGCGGGAGTTCGTCTCGCGCGAGGACGCCCTGGTCGCCGGGGCGCGTGCCGCGGGCACCCTCACCGACCGGCAGTACGACACGCTGACCGCGACCATCGAGGACCGCCGGGTCTTCGAGCGGACCTATGTGCCCGACCTGCCGTCCGACTCACGGGCGCTGTTCGAGGAGTTCCGACGCGGCGACCTGCACCGGCAGTTGACCGCGAGCGAGGACGCCCTGCTGCGGGCCGGAGCGGACGGCGCGGGCGAGGCCGTCGCGGCCGGCTCCTGGCGCACCACCACCGACCGGGCCGTCAAGCGGTACATGCTGCTGTGCACCGAGTCGGCCGTGAACTCCGCCGAACGCGGACGGGCGTTCGCCTACCGGGAGTTGGCCAAGGCGGTCGCCGTCGGTGTGGTGGGCCTCGCGGCCGTGGGCCTGTCGCTGTGGCTGGCGGTGCGCGGTGCCCGGCGCATCTCCCGCCGCCTGGAGACGCTGAGGGATGCCGCCGATCTGCTGACCGCGCACCAACTGCCCGACGTGATGGAGCGGTTGAGCGCCGGAGAGGACGTGGACGCCGCCGCCGAGGCGCCGCCGCTCGCCGACGGGGAGGCGGGCGACGACGAGATCGGGCAGGTCGGCCGGTCCTTCAACGCCGCACGGCTCGCGGCCGTCGAGGCCGCCGTCCGGCAGGCCGCGCTGCGCCGGGGCATGTCCGCGGTGCTGCTGAACATCGCCCGGCGCAACCAGGCGCTCGTGCACCGGCAGTTGAAGCTCGTCGACACGCTGGAGCGGCGGACCCACGATCCGGACGTCCTTCAGGAGCTGTTCCGCATCGACCACCTCACCACCCGGATGCGACGCCACGCGGAAAGCCTGATCATTCTCTCCGGCGCGGCACCCGGCCGCCGATGGCGGCGCCCGGTGCCCCTCGCCGACGTCGTGTCCTCCGCGGTGAGCGAGATCGAGGACTACGCGCGCGTGGAGGTGCCCCCGATGGAGCCGGTGGGCGTCGCCGCGGACGCTGTCGCGGACGTCGTGCACCTGATCGCCGAGCTCGTCGAGAACGCCACCATGTTCTCGCCGCCGCACACCCGGGTCACCATGCGCACCGGGCGAGCGGCTCGCGGCGGTTTCGTCCTGGAGATCGACGACCGGGGCCTGGGCCTCGCCGCCGACCAGCTGGCTCAGGCCCACCGCATCCTCACCCGCCCCGACGACTTCGACCCCACCCGGCACGACCGGCTCGGGCTCTACGTCGTGGGCAGACTCGCCGCCCGGCACGGCATCCGGGTCACCCTGAGCGGATCACCGTACGGCGGTACGACGGCGGCGGTGCTGCTGCCGGAGGGGGTGCTCGCGCCGCTGGAGGCGGAGGGGGCCGGCGCCGTCGCACGGTCGCCGCTGGAGGAGGGGGCCGACACCGCCGTACGGCCGGCCGCCGGCACCGACGATCCCTGAGCCGGCCGTGACCGACGACCACTGGTACGAGGACGAGACCGGGTCGATGGTGCGCCCCTACATGGTGACGCGCGGCCGGACCCGGCCCTCCGGCCGTCACACGGTCGACCTGATGTCGCAGGTCACCGCAGTGGAGGCGGACGAGGGACGGCCGGGCCTCGACCACGCCCGCGCCTCGCTGCTCGACCTCGTGCGCCGTGGCCCCCGGCCGGTCGTCGAGCTCGCCGCCGACGCCGACCTGCCCCTGACCGTCGTACGGGTGCTGCTCGGCGATCTGGCCGAGGCCGGTCTGGTGCGCATCGACGAGCCGCGGTGGCCGGCGGCGGGCGGACCGGCCACGGACCCGGAGCTGCTGCGGGAGATCGTGGCGCGGCTGCGCGAACTGTGACCGGCTCGCCCGGACCGGGCCGCGCAACGAATCGCCGCCCTGCCCCGAACGGACGCAACGATCGGCTCACCGGCGCGCAACGGCTCCTCCTTGTCCCGTGGAACCCGCCGCCCGTACCGTCTACGTGGCCCCCACACCCATCCCCGTACCGGTGAGGATCACGCATGCGCACCGCCCTGCTCCAGAGCTCCGGCCGCCCAGGCTCGACCGTCGAGAACCTCAAGGTCCTCGACGAGGCCGCGGGGCGCGCCGCCGCCGCGGGCGCCGCGCTGCTGGCCGCGCCGGAGATGTTCCTGACCGGCTACGCGATCGGCGACGACATCGCCCGCCTCGCCGAGCCCGCCGACGGCGATGCCGCCGACGCGATCGCCGACATCGCCTCCCGGCACGGCCTGGCCATCGCGTACGGGTATCCGGAGCGCTCCTCGGAGGCGGTGTACAACTCCGCCCAGCTGATCTCCGCCGACGGCACCCGCCTCGCCAACTACCGCAAGACCCACCTCTTCGGCTGCTTCGAGCGCGACCACTTCACGCCGGGCGACCAGCCGGTCGTCCAGGCCGAGCTGAACGGCCTGCGGGTCGGCCTGATGATCTGCTACGACGTGGAGTTCCCGGAGAACGTCCGGGCCCACGCCCTCGCCGGCACCGACCTGCTGCTGGTGCCGACCGCGCAGATGCACCCGTTCCAGTTCGTCGCCGAGTGCGTCGTCCCGGTACGCGCCTTCGAGAACCAGATGTACATCGCGTACGTCAACCGGGCCGGCCAGGAGGGGGAGTTCGAGTTCGTCGGGCTCTCGACCCTCGCCGGGCCCGACGGGATCGCCCGCACCCGCGCCGGGCGCGGTGAGGAACTCGTCCTCGCCGATGTCGACCCCGCTTTCCTCGCCGCTTCCCGCGAGGCGAACCCGTACCTGAAGGACCGCCGCCCCGGTCTCTACGGGTCCCTCGTCTGAACCCCCAGCTTCCCCCAGCACTTCCCGCGCAAGGAGTCCGTACCCCATGACGTCCACCGTGCCCAACGCCGTCGAGCACGCAGACGAGCAGCAGCCGCCGATCACCATGTTCGGTCCGGACTTCCCGTACGCCTACGACGACTTCCTCGCCCACCCGGCGGGCCTCGGCCAGATTCCCGCGACCGAGCACGGCACCGAGGTCGCGGTCATCGGCGGCGGCCTGTCCGGCATCGTGGCCGCGTACGAGCTGATGAAGATGGGCCTCAAGCCGGTCGTCTACGAGGCCGACCGGATCGGCGGACGGCTGCGGACCGTCGGCTTCGACGGCTGCGACCCGTCGCTGACCGCCGAGATGGGCGCGATGCGCTTCCCGCCGTCCTCCACGGCCCTCCAGCACTACATCGACCTGGTCGGCCTGAAGACCCGCCCGTTCCCCAACCCGCTGGCCGAGGCGACCCCGTCCACCGTCGTCGACCTCAAGGGCGAGTCGCACTACGCCGAGACGATCGACGACCTGCCGCAGGTCTACCGGGACGTGGCTCAGGCCTGGAACAAGTGCCTGGAGGAGGGCGCCGACTTCTCCGACATGAACCGGGCGATGCGCGAGCGCGACGTCCCGCGCATCCGCGAGATCTGGGCGAGGCTCGTCGAGAAGCTGGACAACCAGACCTTCTACGGCTTCCTCTGCGACTCCGAGGCCTTCAAGTCCTTCCGGCACCGTGAGATCTTCGGCCAGGTCGGCTTCGGCACCGGCGGCTGGGACACCGACTTCCCCAACTCCATCCTGGAGATCCTGCGGGTCGTCTACACCGAGGCCGACGACCACCACCGCGGCATCGTCGGCGGCTCCCAGCAGCTGCCGCTGCGCCTGTGGGAGCGCGAGCCGGAGAAGATCGTGCACTGGCCGTACGGCACCTCGCTGGCCACGCTGCACGCGAACGGCGAGCCGCGCCCGGCCGTGACCCGGCTGCACCGCACCGCCGGCAACCGGATCACCGTGACGGATGCGAACGGCGACATCCGCACCTACCAGGCGGCGATCTTCACCGCCCAGTCCTGGATGCTGCTGTCGAAGATCGCCTGCGACGACTCGCTCTTCCCGATCGACCACTGGACCGCGATCGAGCGGACCCACTACATGGAGTCCTCGAAGCTCTTCGTGCCCGTGGACCGGCCGTTCTGGCTGGACAAGGACGAGGAGACCGGCCGGGACGTCATGTCGATGACCCTCACCGACCGCATGACGCGCGGGACCTACCTCCTCGACGACGGTCCCGACAAGCCCGCCGTGATCTGCCTGTCGTACACCTGGTGCGACGACAGCCTGAAGTGGCTGCCGCTGTCCGCGAACGAGCGGATGGAGGTCATGCTGAAGTCGCTCGGCGAGATCTATCCCAAGGTCGACATCCGCAAGCACATCATCGGCAACCCGGTGACGGTCTCCTGGGAGAACGAGCCCTACTTCATGGGCGCGTTCAAGGCCAACCTGCCCGGCCACTACCGCTACCAGCGGCGCCTGTTCACGCACTTCATGCAGGACCGGCTGCCGGAGGACAAGCGGGGCATCTTCCTCGCCGGCGACGACATCTCCTGGACGGCCGGCTGGGCCGAGGGCGCCGTCCAGACCGCGCTGAACGCGGTCTGGGGCGTCATGCACCACTTCGGCGGCACGACCGACCCGGCCAACCCCGGCCCCGGCGACCGCTACGACGAGATCGCGCCGGTGGAACTCCCCGAGGACTAGATCCCGGCCGCTCGCGCCCTCTCGTACACCTGGGCGGCGACGTCCTTGAGTTCCTGGGCGTCCCGCACGGTGGACTGGAGGTCGAGGAGGATCTCCTCGAAGCCGACCTCGGCGTGCGCGACCAGGTCCTCGACGATCTGGTCGACGCTGCCCTGGAAGGGGCTGCGGTCGGGGCCGTCGTACGCCGCGGCCGTGTACCGCGGGTTCACCCGCATCACGGTCCGGATCGGCTCCTTGCGTCCGCGCTCGGCCGCCAGGTCCTGCAGCTGACGCCACTGCGCGGCCACGGCATCGGCGCCCATGCCCACCGGCATCCAGCCGTCGGCGTGGTCGACGAGGCGGCGCCGCGCCCTCGGGGTGTTCGCCGCCAGCAGGATCGGGATCGGCCGGGCCGGCTTGGGGCCGACCACGGCCGAGGCGATCTTCGTGACGCGCCCGTCGTACGACACCGGGTCCGGACCCCACACCGCGCGGCACACCCCGATCAGCTCGTCCAGCATCTGCCCGCGCTCCTCGAACGGCCGCACCGAAGCGGCCGCGTACTCGTCGAGGGACCAGCCCGTGCCGAAGCCGGCGACCACCCGGCCGCCGCTCGCCGCGTCCAGCGAGGCCAGCGCCTTGGCGAGCTGGAACGGCACGTGCAGCGGCGCCACCAGCACGCTGGTGCCCAGCTCGGCGCGCTCGGTGGCGGCGGCCGCCAGGGTGAGCGTGACCAGCGGGTCGGCCACGCCCCGGTAGGAGTCGGGCCAGGGGAGCCCCTCGATGCCGTACAGGCCCTGGGTGGCGGGCTCCGGGAACAGAGCCCGCTCGTACACCCACAGGCTCTCGTAGCCGGTCCTCTCGGCGGCGCGCGCCACATCGGGCACGTCCCGTCCGAGGTCGTACTGCCTGTTCTGCGGGAGGCCGAGTCCGAGGCGGGTCGCCATGCCCTGTGCTCCTTTGCAAGAGGTCCTTTTCTGTCGAACGTACAGCTCTCACACAGGAGTTCCGGCGCACGGCACGGACCGGGCCGGATCAGTCCGGCAGCGGGGTGAGCATCATCCGTCCGGCCAGACCCACCGCCGCGTCGAGGCGGTCGGTGAACTCCCGGGCGACGTCCGGGAGCCGGCGCAGCGCCCACAGCGCCCGCGCCGTCGACCAGGTGGCGTCCCGGGCCCGCTCCAGGCTCCAGGCGCCCAGCAGATGGGTGAGCGGGTCGGCGATCTGCAGCAGGTCCGGACCCGGCATCAGATCTTCGCGGATGCGCTCCTCCAGCGTCACGAGGAGGTCGCCCACGCGGTCGAACTCGTCCTCCAGGTCGCCGGGTTCGCAGTCGAGCGTACGACAGGCGTCCACGACGGCGAGCGCGAGGTCGTGCCCGATGTGCGCGTTGATGCCCGCGAGCGCGAACTGCAGCGGTCGTACGCCGGGATGGCGACGGTACTGGAACAGCGGTCGCCAGCAGGCGGGCGGGCGGCGCTCCTCGGCGGCCGCGTCGACCGCCGCCAGATAGCGTTCCGCGAACCGCACGTCCAGCGTGATCGCGGCCCGCGGGTCCGGGAACCGTCCGGCGTCGATGCGCCGGTCGACGGCCTCGGTGACGGCGAGGTAGACGCGGTTGAAGACCGCGACCCCGTCCCGCGCCGGAAGGGCCGCGTCCAGCGCGCGCATCCGGGCGACCACCGCGTCGACGGGAGTGGTGAACTGTTCCAACTGCGTCATGGGGGCAGGGTCCCAGTCCTAGGCTTGCCCGAGTGCCGACGGGCCCGACGCTTCCCCGGAACGGGGGAACGCACCCGTCGCGCGGGGCCGAGAACGGGCCGAAGAGGGGGGAGCAGCACCGTGTCAGGCTTACGTGCCCGGCGCCTGGCCGCTCGCAGGGCCGAGCGCCGTCGCGCCGCCCGGCGGGGCGCCATGGTGGCGGCGGCTTCCGTCGTGGTCGCGGTCGGTACGGTCACCGGCGTGCTGACCGCCTGGGACGACGGGGACGGTTCGGACCAGGCGCGGCCGTCGCCGACCGGGTCCGCCTCGACGCGTCTGGAGCGTCTGCCGGTCGTGCCGTCGTCGCCGGTGACGCCTTCTCCTTCGCGGTCTCCGTCTGCATCCGTATCCGCATCCGCGACCAAGAAGGGGGCACCCACGCCCTCGCCCAGCCGGACCGAACGGGAGCAGCGGACCGCCACCGTGCACACCCGGCTCTACCGCCATCCCGAGTCCCAGGTCCTCGACTGGGTCCGGGCCAACCCCGACGACCCGCGCCGCTCGGTCATCGAGTCCCGTATCGCCGGCCAGCCGGCCTCCGTGTGGTTCGCCGACTTCACGCCCGCGACCATCACCTCCCGGGTCGCGGCCGTCACCTCAGGAGCCGCTGCGCAGGGCCGGGTGCCGGTCCTCGTGGTGTACGCCATCCCGGACCGCGACTGCGGCGGCCACTCCCAGGGAGGGGCGCCGGACCTTGCCGCGTACGACGCGTGGATCGACCGATTCGCCGCCGGGCTGGGCTCGGACGACGTCATCGTCGTCCTGGAGCCCGATTCCGTCGCCCAGGCCGGCTGTCTCTCCGCCGGCGACCGCGCCGACCGCTTCGCCTCCCTGGCCCGCGCGGGCCGCGTCCTCAAGGCCGCCAACCCCAGGGCGCGGGTCTACCACGACGCCGGTCACTCCGGCTGGAACCCCGCCGCCGAGCAGGCGGCGCTGCTGAAGCAGGCCGGCGCGGCCTCACCCGCCTCCTCCGACGGCATCTTCAGCAACGTCTCCAACTTCCACCGCACGGCCGACGAGATCGCCTACGACCGACAGGTGCTCGACGCCCTGGGCGGCCCGGCGAGCCTCGGCGCCGTGATCGACACCAGCCGCAACGGCAACGGCGCCCCGGCCGACGGCGAATGGTGCGACCCGGCGGGACGGAAGATCGGCCGGGCGCCCACCACGAACACCGGCGAGGAGCGGATCGACGCCTACCTGTGGGTGAAGCTGCCGGGGGAGTCGGACGGGTGCAAGGGCCGGCCCGGCACCTTCGCACCCTCGTACGCCTACGACTTGGCGCGCTGAGCCCCCTCGTCGTAGCGGGACGTGCCCTCGTCCAGCAGCGGCGCCTGCGTCTTGAGGTGGACGGGGGCGAAGGCCCGCAGCGCGTGGTAGCCGGTGATGACGACGAGCGTGCCCAGCGCGATGCCGCTCAGCGAGAAGGTGTCGGTGAACTCCAGGGAGACATTGCCGACGCCGATGATGATGCCCGCCGCGGCCGGCACCAGGTTGAGCGGATTGCGCAGGTCCACCTTGGCGTTGATCCAGATCTGGGCGCCGAGCAGGCCGATCATGCCGTACAGGATGACGGTGATACCGCCGAGCACCCCGCCCGGGATCGCGGCCACCACCGCGCCGAACTTCGGGCAGAGACCGAAGAGCAGTGCGAAGCCCGCGGCGGCCCAGTAGGCGGCCGTCGAGTAGACGCGGGTCGCCGCCATCACACCGATGTTCTCGGAGTACGTGGTGTTGGGCGGGCCGCCGACCGCGGTGGAGAGCATCGAGCCGACACCGTCGGCGGAGATCGCCGTACCGAGCTTGTCGTCCAGGGGGTCGCCGGTCATCTCGCCGACCGCCTTGACGTGGCCCGCGTTCTCGGCGACCAGCGCGATGACGACCGGCAGCGCGACCAGGATCGCCGACCACTCGAAGGACGGACCGTGGAAGGTGGGCAGACCGATCCAGTCGGCCTGGCCGACGCCGGAGAGGTCCAGGCGCCAGTGGTCGGTGAGCTTGCCGCTCGCGTCCACCGAGTGGATCCTGCCGAAGATCCGGTCGAAGGCCCAGGAGACGCCGTAGCCGAAGACCAGACCGAGGAAGATCGCGATGCGCGACCAGAAACCACGCAGACAGACGACGGCCAGGCCGGTGAACAGCATCACCAGCAGGGCCGTCCACTGGTCCTGCGGCCAGTACGTGGACGCCGTGACCGGAGCGAGGTTGAAGCCGATCAGCATCACCACCGCGCCGGTGACGATCGGCGGCATCGCCGCATGGATGATCCGCGCCCCGAACCGCTGCACCGCCAGACCGACGAGGAACAGCGCGACGCCCACGACGAAGACCGCGCCCGTCACGGTGGCACTCGTACCGCCCTGCGCGCGGATCACCGCGGCGACGCCCACGAAGGACAGGGAGCAGCCGAGGTAGCTGGGTACCCGGCCGCGGGTCGCGAGCAGGAACACGATCGTCGCGACGCCCGACATCATGATCGCCAGGTTGGGGTCCAGGCCCATGAGGACCGGCGCCACGAAGGAGGCCCCGAACATCGCCACCACGTGCTGGGCGCCGAGCCCGGCCGTGCGCGGCCAGGACAGCCGCTCATCGGGCCGGACCACCGCGCCGGGTGCGGGGGTGCGTCCGTCGCCGTGCAGTTTCCAGCGGACGCCGAGATCCATGTGAGGTGTCGCTTTCGTTGTGCGTGCAGTCCGTCCGGACCATTGTCAGGGCAGGCCGGGAGTGCTTCGCACACGTGAGCGCTCGCGTGGGAGCAACCGCTTCAGGGCCGCGGGTCGGGAACTGCTGCGCTCGGCGGACCGACCTTCGGGCGGTCCCGGTCGCCCGAGCGCAGAACGCCCGCGAAAGCCGTGAGTCCGCCCGACAGGACGGTCACCAGGCCGAACGACACCACCAGACTCGTCGCCTGTGCGAGGGAGCCGATCGCACTCGGGGCGATCAGGCCGGAGGTGTACGTGATGGTGGCCACACCGGCGATGGCCTGGCTGGGGTTCGGCCCGCTGCGGCCCGCCGCCGCGAAGCACAGCGGGACGACCACCGCGATGCCCAGACCCATCAGCGCGAACCCGGCCATCGCCACCGCAGGATGGCCGGCGACGACGATCAACAGCCCGCCGAGTGTCGCGAGGACACCGCTGAAGCGGACCGTGCGCACGGAGCCGAAACGGTCCACCACACGGTCGCCCGCGAGCCGGGCGAGCGCCATGGTGAGTGTGAAGCCGGTCGTGCAGGCGGCCGCGAGCCCCGCCGAGCTCCCCAGCTCGTCCTCCAGATAGACGGCCGACCAGTCGAGGCTCGCCCCCTCCGCGAACACCGCGCAGAACCCGACCGTGCCGATCAGCACCGCCGACTTCGGCGGCAGCGCGAACCGCGGCGGCGGTTCCTCGTCCTCGGTCGGCTGCAGGTCCAGCACCCAGTGGCACGCCACCAGGCCCAGCAGGGTCAGGACCGCGGCCGCCAGAGCGTGATGCAGCCGGGCGTCCGAACCCAGGTGCGCGGCGAGCGTGCCGCCGGCCGAGCCGACCAGCGCGCCCACGCTCCACATGCCGTGCAGGCCGGACATGATCGACTTCCTGAGACGGTTCTCGACCTCCACGCCGAGCGCGTTCATGGCGACGTCCGCCATGCCCGCCGTGGCGCCGTAGACGAACAGGGCCAGGCAGAGCGTGAGCAGGTTGGGCGACAGGGACGGCAGGATCAGCGCCAGCGTCCACAGGGAGAGCAGTCCGCGCAGCGCGGTGCGGGCGCCGAAGCGGTGGCTGATCCGGCCCGCGAGCGGCATCGCGACGGACGCCCCGAGCGCCGGGAAGGCCAGCGCGAGGCCCAACTGGCCCGCGCTCACCGAGGCGTGGTCCTGGATCCACGGCACGCGGGTCGCGAAGGAGCCGGTGACGGCGCCGTGCACGGCGAACACGGCGGCCACGGCGTACCGTGCGCGCTTCACCTCGCGGTGCTCGTGGACCACGTCACTCATGTTCCCGCCCCTTGTCGCGTCTCGGCCTCGCCTTGTCCGCCGCGTAAACTATCAGGGACCCTGCCTGATAGATAGGGGATTCCGGCGGCCGTACGTCCTGCGGCCCCGCCGTCTGGAAGGATCCCGGCATGCCCGCAACCCCCAGCACCGCCCGGGCCATCAACGACCGGCTCGCCCTGCGACTGCTGCAGCAGGAGGGCCCGTTGACGGCGGGGCAGTTGAAGCAGCTGACCGGGCTGTCCCGGCCGACCGTCGCCGACCTCGTCGAACGCCTCACCGCCTCCGGTCTGATCGCCGTGGTCGGGGAGGCGGGGGAACAGCGGCGCGGACCCAACGCCAAGCTGTACGGGATCGTCGCCGACCGGGCCCACCTGGCCGCGCTCGACGTGCGCACCGAGGGCGTCTCCGTGGTCGTGTCCGACCTGCTCGGCCGGGTGCTCGCCGAGGCGTCCGTGCCGATCGACGGCGCCACGGGGACCGGGCCCGCGGTGGAGCAGGCGGTCGCCCTCGTCGAACGCGTGGCGAAGGAGGCCGGCGCCGACCAGCTGCACACCCTCGGCATCGGCGCCCCCGGCCTGATCGACCCGGCCACCGGCGAACTCCGCAACTCCTCCGGCCTGCCCGAGTGGCACCGCCGTCTGGTCGCCGCCCTGCAGGAACGGCTCCCCGACGCCCGCGTCATCGTCGAGAACGAGACCAACCTCGCCGCTCTGGCCGAGCAGCGGGACGGTGCGGCCCGGGACCGGGACACGTTCGTGCTGCTGTGGCTCGGCCACGGCACCGGCGCCGCGGTGGTCCTGGACGGGTCGCTGCGCCGCGGGGCCTCCGGCGGCACCGGCGAGATCGGGTTCCTTCCGGTGCCGGGGACGGCCGGCCTGCCCTCTGCCACCGACTGCGAGGGCGGCTTTCACTCCCTGGCCGGGTCGGCGGCGATCGCCCGGCTGGCGGGGGAGCACGGGGTGGTCGGCTCGGCGGGGGGTGGTGAGCCAGTGGCAGCGGCGTTGGTGCGGGACGCGGTGGCGGCCGTGTCCGCCGGCGTTTCCGGCGCCGCCCCCTTCCTCGACGCCCTCGCGGACCGTCTGACCGTCGGCGTCGCCTCCGTCGTCGCCGTCCTGGACCCCGGTTGTGTGGTGCTCGGCGGTGAGGTGGGGCAGGCCGGGGGGGACGTCCTCGCCGGGCGGGTCGAGCGGCGGCTGCGGCGGATGTCGCCGCTGGCCACGGAGGTGCGGGCCGGTGTCCTGGGCGGCGGCGCGGTGCTGCGCGGTGCGCTGCTGACCGCGCGCGACCGGGCCCAGGACGAACTGTTCGCACCCCCGGACCGGCCTTAGGCCCCGCGTCCCGCACCGAAGCGTGTCGCCAGGTACTCCTCGAACGTGCCCTTCCCCACGGCCCGTTCCGGCGTGAGATGGCCGCCGTTGCGGAAGCCGCGGTACGCCTTGCCCCACAGCGGCACGCTCACCACCGCCCGACGCCGGCCCGTGGCCTTGAGGTAGGCGCGGGCCAGCGAGTCGAGGGTCCTTACCTCGGGGCCGCCCATGTCCTCGACCCGCCCCGCCGGTGCCCCCGCTGCCAGCTCCGCGAGCCGGCCCGCGACCTCCGCGACCTCGATCGGCTGGTCGTTCACCCCGGCCGGCAGCAGCATGACCGGCGGCTTGGCCAGAATGTCGAACACCTGGACCGGCAGGTCGTGGAACTGGGTCGTGCGCAGCACGGTCCAGCCCAGCCCCGACTCCTCGATCAGCCGCTCCACGGCGAGCTTGGTCGTGTAGTAACCGAACGGCACCCGGTCGATCCCCACGATCGAGATGTAGACCAGGTGGCCCACGCCGGCCCGGCGCGCCGCCGCGATCAGATGCGCGGCCGCCTCCTCGTCGCCGCCGCGCGGCGAGGTCGCGCAGTGCACGATCGTGTCCACGCCCTCGACGGCCGCCTCCAGACCGCTGCCCCCCTCACGCAGATCGACCGCGTACGGCTGCGTATGCCGGCTGAGCACCCGCACCTCGTGCCCGTCCGCGCGCAACCGCTCGGTGAGGATCCGGCCGAGCGTCCCGGTACCGCCGGTCACCAGGATCGTGGTCATGCTGTTCAGCTCCTTCGGACGCCGTGCGCTCCCAGGCGGAGCGCCCTTCGTCAGCTGTGCCCCGGTGGCCCTCGGGAAATGTGACAACCGCGCCGGGGGCGATCAGGCACGCGCGAGCCGACCTCGTACACATTCCAGCTTGTCCGGATTCACCCCGGCCCGCAGGTCGGCGATCAGCCCGTCGCGCAGCTCGACCGACACCACCGCGACCAGCGTGTCGCCCGCCCGCCCGGACGGCCGGCCCCTCCGTGCCGTTGATCTCGGCTGTCGTGAAGTCCGGGGCGGCCGCGAACGTGCCCCGCCCGCCAGGAAGCGCAGCACCTTCTCGCGCCCCTCGATCGGCCGCAGGGCCGCGGTGCCCTTGCCGCCGCCGTCGCTCCACCAGGTCACATCGGCCGCGAGCAGCTTCTCCAGGCCGGACGGATCACCGTCCCGGGCCGCCGTGACGAACCTCGCCACGAGTTCCTCCTGCGGAGCCCGGCATGCGGCAGGCCGGCCCGAACAGCCGGGGACGGTGACTCTCGAACTCGTCGGCGATCGCACGCCTCGTGCGGTCACCCTGCCAGAACACGCATGCGCGCCGTGGCGAGGCCCGGCGGCGGGCAAGGGCCGTCGTCACCGCCGCCGGGGCCCGCTGGCACAGACCCTAGAGAGGACTAGACCAATGCGTCAATGGGTGCAAACCAACTTCCAAACCGATGTGGTCGCGCGGGAGTTGACGCCCCTTCGGCCGGCCGAGAAGTCCAGTGACGTGACCTGTGAGCCACTCCACACCCCTCGCCCGTATGGACGTCGATCCGGCGTGGCACACTTGCCCTGTACCAGAAGCAGCGCACTCCGGGGTCGGTGAAAGTCCGAACCGGCGGTTACAGTCCGCGACCCGGTCGCTTCCAGCGGCCGGTTGACCAGGTGAAATTCCTGGACCGACGGTTAAAGTCCGGATGGGAGGCAGTGCGCGGCGGGCGGGCATTCGTGCGCGCCGCCGTATCGGCTCGTCCAGCAAGGGCGGGTTCTGTCCGGCGTCGTCCTCGGTGCCGCAGTCCGTACATTCTGTCGTCCAGCGACAGCCCCGGAGTCCGTGCCCGAAGAGGCAGGAGGACCCGGGAAGTGTTCACCGGAATCGTGGAAGAGCTGGGCGAAGTCACCGCCGTCGAGAACCTCGGCGACGCCTCCCGCTTCCGGCTGCGCGGCCCCGTCGTCACCGAGGGCGCGAAGCACGGCGACTCCATCGCCGTCAACGGCGTCTGTCTCACGGTCGTCGACCACGAAGGCGACGAGTTCACCGCCGACGTCATGGCCGAGACCCTCGACCGCTCCAGCCTCGGCGTCCTCACCGCCGGCTCCCGCGTCAACCTCGAACGCCCCACCGCCGTGGGTGCCCGCCTCGGCGGGCACATCGTGCAGGGCCATGTCGACGGCACCGGCACCGTCCTGGAACGCAAGCCGTCCGAGAACTGGGAGATCGTGAAGGTCTCCCTCCCCGCGGACCTCGCGCGCTATGTCGTCGAGAAGGGCTCCATCACCGTCGACGGCATCAGCCTCACCGTCGTCGAGGCGGGCTCCGACCACTTCACCGTCAGTCTGATCCCCACCACCCTCGCCCTGACCACCCTCGGCCTGAAGCAGCCCGGCGACCCGGTCAACCTCGAGGTCGACGTCATCGCCAAGTACGTCGAGCGGCTCCTGGGCGCCCAGGGAGCGGCCCGGTGAACTGGCTCAACTCCGAGGCGTTCGTCCTCTTCGGCCAGCACATCATCTGGTCGGACATGGTCGGCAACGTCCTCGGCCTGATCACCCTCGCCCTCGGCTGGCGGCGCTCCCTGTGGACCTGGCCGGTGCAGTTCCTGTCCGGCCTCGTCCTCTTCTCGGCGTTCTACGGCCACCTCACCGGCAGCGCCGGCAAGCAGGTCGTCGTCATGGCCGTCGCGCTGTACGGCTGGTGGCAGTGGAACCGCGGCAAGGGCCGGGCCGCGGACGGCCGTATCTCCGTACGCTTCGCCACCTGGCGCGAGCGCGGCACGATGATCGCCGCGGCCGCCGCCGGCACGGTCGCCGTGGCCCTGCTCTTCACCGCCTACCCGACCCTGTCCTGGGACCCCTGGCCGGACGCCTACATCTTCGTCGGCACCATCGTCGCCATGTACGCCCAGGCGCGCGGGATGGTCGAGTTCTGGTTCGCCTGGCTGCTCGTCGACCTGGTCGGCGTGCCCCTCAACTTCGCCAACGGCTACGCCTTTTCCGGCTTCGTCTACGTCATCTACGGCGCACTCGTCCTGTGGGGCATGCGCGACTGGTGGCTGCGGTCCCGCAAGGACGCGCGGCCCGTCCTGGAAGGAGCGCCGGCATGAGCGCGGCCCCGATCCTCTACCGCACCGACTACACCGACGACAGCGACGACCTCACCCTCGACCCGATCCAGCAGGCCATCGCCGACATCGCGGCCGGCCGCCCGGTCGTGGTCGTCGACGACGAGGACCGGGAGAACGAGGGCGACCTCGTCATCGCCGCCGAGAAGGCGACCCCCGAGATCGTCGCCTTCATGATGAGCGAGTGCCGCGGCCTGATCTGCGCCCCCATGGAGGGTGCGGAACTGGACCGGCTGCGCCTCCCGCAGATGGTCGAGGAGAACACCGAGTCGATGAAGACCGCGTTCACGGTCTCCGTGGACGCCTCGGCCGTTCACGGTGTGAGCACCGGGATCTCCGCATCCGACCGGGCGACCACCCTCCAGCTGCTCGCGAGCGGCACGGCCGAGCCCGCCGACCTGGTCCGCCCCGGCCACATCTTCCCGCTGCGCGCCAAGCCCGGCGGGGTGCTGGTCCGCAACGGGCACACGGAGGCCGCCGTCGACCTCGCCCGCCTCGCGGGCCTGCGCCCGGCCGGCGCCATCGTCGAGATCGCCGGTGAGGACGGCCAGATGCTGCGCCTGCCCGAACTCGTCCCGTTCGCCCGTAAGCACGGCCTGACGATCATCTCCATCGAGGACCTGATCGCCTACCGCCGCACCTCCGAGCCCACCGTCCGCCGCGAGGCACAGACGCAGCTCCCCACCGCCCACGGCACCTTCACGGCGTACGGCTACCGCTCCACCGTCGACGGCGTCGAGCACATCGCCCTGGTGCACGGTGAGATCGGCGACGGCGAGGACGTTCTCGTCCGCGTCCACTCCGAATGCCTCACCGGCGACATCTTCCACTCCCTGCGCTGCGACTGCGGCCCCCAGCTGGAGACCGCCCTCGAGCGCATCCAGGCCGAGGGCCGGGGAGTCGTCGTCTACCTGCGCGGGCACGAGGGCCGCGGCATCGGACTGCTGTCGAAGCTCCGGGCGTACGAGCTGCAGGAGCGCGGCCGCGACACCCTCGACGCCAACCTGGAGCTCGGCCTGCCCGCCGACGCCCGGGACTACGCCGCCGGAGCGCAGATCCTGACGGACCTCAAAGTCCGCAGCGTGCGCCTGATGACCAACAACCCCGAGAAGACCGACGCGCTCGTCCGGCACGGCATCGAGGTCACCGACCGCGAGCCGATGCCCGTCCAGGCGGGCGAGCACAACCTCCGCTACCTGCGCACCAAGCGGGACCGGATGGGGCACGACCTGCCGTGGCTGGACACGCCTGCCGTGTCCACCTGCAGCAACCAGTAACGAACAACGAGGAGACACGAGAACGTGAGCGGCAAGGGCGCACCGGAACTGTCCGTACGCAATGTGGGTGACCTGCGGGTCGCCGTCGTCGCGGCGCAGTGGCACGAGAAGGTGATGGACGGTCTGGTCGACGGCGCCCTGCGCGCCCTGCACGACCTCGGCATCGACGAGCCGACCCTGCTCCGGGTCCCCGGCAGCTGGGAGCTGCCGGTCGTCGCCAAGGTCCTCGCCGGCCGGGGCTACGACGCGATCGTCGCCCTCGGCGTCGTCATCCGCGGCGGCACCCCCCACTTCGAGTACGTGTGCCAGGGCGTCACCCAGGGCCTCACCCAGGTCTCCGTCGACACCGGCGTCCCCGTCGGCTTCGGCGTGCTGACCTGCGACACCGAGGAGCAGGCCCTGGACCGCGCGGGTCTGCCCGGCTCCAACGAGGACAAGGGCCACGAGGCGGTGACGGCGGCGGTGGCCACGGCGGCCACCCTCCGCTCAGTATCTGAACCATGGCGTTAGGCCGCCCGGTACACCGCGTAAAGTGGGCGCCACCATGTCCAAGAAGACGTTCGAGGAGCTCTTCACCGAGCTCCAGCACAAGGCCGCCAACGGCGACCCCGCCACTTCCCGCACCGCAGAGCTGGTCGGGAAGGGTGTCCATGCCATCGGCAAGAAGGTCGTCGAGGAGGCCGCCGAGGTCTGGATGGCCGCCGAGTACGAGGGCAAGGAGGCGGCCGCCGAGGAGATCTCGCAGCTGCTGTACCACGTCCAGGTGATGATGGTCGCCCGCGGGATCTCCCTGGACGACGTCTACGCCCACCTCTGAGCCGTACACCCCACTCGCATCTCTCACGCAAAGGAAGCCGACCTCATGCTGCGCATCGCCGTCCCCAACAAGGGTTCACTGTCCGGCCCTGCGGCGGAGATGCTGCATGAGGCCGGCTACCAGCAGCGCCGGGAGACCAAGGAACTGCGGATCGTCGACCCGGAGAACGAGGTCGAGTTCTTCTACCTCCGCCCCCGCGACATCGCGATCTACGTCTCCTCCGGCCGCCTCGACATCGGCATCACCGGCCGGGACCTGCTGATCGACTCCGGAGCCAACGCCGAGGAGATCCTCCCGCTCGGCTTCGCCCGCTCCACCTTCCGCTACGCCACCAGGCCCGGCACGGCGAACGGCGTGGAGGACCTGAACGGCAGCACCGTCGCCACCTCGTACGAGGGCATCGTCGCCAAGCACCTCGCCGACAACGGCATCGACGCCTCCGTCGTCCACCTCGACGGTGCCGTCGAGACCGCCATCGAGCTCGGCGTCGCCGAGGTCATCGCGGACGTCGTCGAGACCGGCACCTCGCTGCGCAACGCGGGCCTGGAGGTCATCGGCGAGCCGATCATGAAGTCCGAGGCCATCGTCGTCCGGCGGGTCGGGGCGGACACCGAGGAGCCCAAGGTGCAGCAGTTCCTGCGCCGGCTGCAGGGCGTCCTGGTGGCCCGGACGTACGTGATGATGGACTACGACTGCCGTGCCGAGCACCTGGAACAGGCCGTCGCCATCACCCCCGGCCTGGAGGGCCCGACCATCTCGCCGCTGCACAACGAGGGCTGGGTCGCGGTCCGCGCCATGGTGCCGTCCAAGGACGCCCAGCGGATCATGGACGACCTGTACGCCATCGGCGCGCGGGCCATCCTGACCACCGCCATCCACGCCTGCCGTCTCTGAGGGGCGCCACACACCCATGCCGGACTCGACCCCTCTTCCCGAGCTGCCCGTCACCTTCCGGCCGGGCCGCACCCGCGCCGTGCTGCTCACCGCGGCCGTCGCGATCTTCGTGACCGTATTGCTGGTCGCGCTGCTGCTGGACCGGCTCAGCACGGCCGAGCGGCTCAGCTTCGTGTTCACCGCGGCGCTTCTGTCGGCGGTGGTGCTGGTGCTGGCCCGGCCGAAGGTCGTCGCCGACGAATCCGGCGTCACGGTCGTCAACTTCGCCAGTACACGTCGGCTGGCCTGGGCGGAAATCGTCCAGGTGCATCTGCGGGTCGGCGACCCCTGGGTTTTCCTCGACCTCAGCGACGGCACCAGCCTGGCCGCGATCGGCATCCAGCCGGGCATCGCCAAGGAGCAGGCCATCGCCGACGCCCGGGCGCTGCGAGCACTGGTCGAGGCCCGGACCGAGCAACATCACAGCTGACTCGGGCCGACTCCGGGCCGTTCACCCTGCCGTATCGGCCGGTGTCTTGATTAATCTGTTGGCGGAGGCGTGTCCGTTGCGCCTCCGCCCCTGTGGTGCCGGCCGGTGCGCAGGGGTTCCTGCTACCCGAGGAGTGACTCCCTCCGGCGATGGACGGATCGTCCTGCAGTACCTGCGCCGCCCCCTGCCGACATAGCGCACGGGCGGCGGCATCATGACTCTCCCTCTGCTGCTCCTGGCAGCCGCGTTCCTGCTCATTCTCGCCAACGGCTTCTTCGTGGCCGCCGAGTTCGGCCTGGTGACGGTCGACCGCCCGGACGCCGAGAAGGCCGCCGCCGAGGGCGACCGGCGCGCCCATCGGGTCGTCGAGTCGCTGAAGGAACTGTCCTTCCAGCTCTCCGGCACCCAGCTCGGCATCACCATCACCTCCCTCGTCGTCGGCATGCTCGCCGAACCGGCGCTCGCCCGGCTGCTGGACGGTCCGTTCACGGCCGTCGGCATACCCGAGGGCGCCGTGCCCGGTGTGGCCGTCGTCGTCGGCATGCTGCTGGCCTCGGCCGTGCAGATGGTGGTCGGCGAACTTGTACCCAAGAACTGGGCGGTGTCCCGGCCGCTGCAGGTCGCACGCTTCGTCGCGGGCCCGCAGCATGTCTTCGCGCGCGTGTTCCGGCCGGTGATCGCCGCACTGAACGCCGTCGCCAACCGCCTGGTCCGCGCCCTGGGTATCGAGCCCACCGAGGAGCTGGCCTCCGCCCGCACCCCCGGCGAACTCGTCTCCCTGGCCCGGCACTCCGCGCGCGCAGGTGCCCTGGAACAGGACACCGCGGACCTCTTCGTACGGACGCTGTCGCTCGGCGAGCTGACCGCACAGCACGTCATGACCCCGCGCGTGAAGGTGAGCGCGCTCCAGTCCTCGGCGACCGCCGCGGACGTGGTCAACCTGACCCGCGCCACCGGCCTGTCCCGCTTCCCCGTCTACCGGGAGAAGATCGACGAAATCGTCGGCATGGTCCACCTCAAGGACGCCCTGGCCGTCTTGTCCTCCGAGCGGCTGCGCACCCCCGTGGGCCGGATCGCCCGGCCGCCGCTGCTCGTCCCGGAGACACTGCCGGTCCGGCCGCTGCTCGCCCGACTGCGCAGCGAGCAGCCGATCGCGGTCGTCGTCGACGAGTACGGCGGCACGGCCGGCGTGGTCACCCTGGAGGACATCGTCGAGGAGATCGTCGGCGAGGTCCGTGACGAGCACGACGACGTGCTCGACGAACAGCCCGAACTCGCCGCCGCCCCGGCGGAGGACGGCCGCCCCGCCTGGGACGCCGACGGCAGCTGCCGGATCGACGTCCTGCGGCGCATCGGCCTCGACGTGCCCGAGGGCCCGTACGAGACGGTCGCAGGACTGGTCGCCGATCTGCTCGGCCGGATCCCGGCCGTCGGCGACCGGGCCGAACTCCCCGGCTGGCGGCTGGCCGTGCGCCAGGTAGGGCACTACCGCGCCGAGCGGGTACGCATCGTGCGCACCGCCCCCGTCATGGAGGCCGTGCGATGAGCGTGCTCCAACTCCTGTTCGCCGCGCTGCTCGTGCTCGCCAACGGCTTCTTCGTGGGCGCCGAGTTCGCGCTGGTCTCGGTGCGCCGCAGCCAGATCGAACCGCTCGGCACCGCCCGGGCCCGGCAGGTGCTGTACGGCCTGGAGCGGCTGCCGCAGATGATGGCCGCCGCACAGTTCGGCATCACCGTCTGCTCGCTGACCCTGGGCGCGGTCGCCGAGCCCACGGTGGCCCATCTGCTGGAGCCGGTCTTCGAGTGGATCCGTCTGCCGCACGCGATGGTGCACCCGCTGGGGTACGTCATCGCCCTCGCCACCGTCGTCTTCTTCCACCTGGTCATCGGCGAGATGGTCCCGAAGAACCTGGCGATGGCGGCTCCGGAGAAGGCGGCGCTGTGGCTCAGCCCGGGCCTGGTCGCCTTCGCCCGGCTGTGCCGGCCGATCACGGTCGCCCTCGGCGCCTGCTCCCGGGCCGTCCTGCGACTGTTCCGTGTCGAGCCCAAGGACGAGGTGGAGGCGGTCTTCACCAGCGAGCAGCTCAACCGGCTCGTGGAGGATTCCGGCCAGGCCGGCCTGCTCGACCCCGAGGAGGCCGAGCGCCTGGAGGACGCCCTGGAGCTGGGCTCCCGCCCGGTCACCGACGTCCTCCTCCGACGTGAGTCGCTGATCACGGTCAGCCCCTCGGTCACGCCGGGCCGGATCATCGAGCTGACCGCCCGCACCGGCTACTCCCGCTTCCCGGTGGCCGCGGAGAACGGCGCCTTCATGGGGTACCTGCACGTGAAGGACGTACTCGACCTCGAGGACTCCGAACGGGCGGTTCCGCAGCATCTCTGGCGGCCCATGACGACGTTGCGGTCCGAGCTTGCGCTGGACGACGCGCTGACCGTGATGCGCCGGGCCGCCACGCATCTCGCGCAGGTCGCGGACGGGTCCGGCAAGGTGCTGGGGCTGGTGGCGCTGGAGGACGTACTGGAGCTGCTGGTGGGGGAGGTGCGGGATCCGGCGCATCGGGAGATGCCGGAGCCGCGGGGCAGTTCGCCTGAGGAGGTGCTGGCCAGCTGAGCGGTGCCCGGTGCTGGTGCGGGCGGGGGTTCACTCGCCCGCGCCAGCGGGGTGCCGCTGCGCCCACCCGTGCCGCCCCAGCGGCACGACTGCCCGCAGCTAGGTCACATCGCTGACGGATCCTGCGGCCCCCTCCCCGACAGCACCTCTCCGTACGCCTGCATCAGATCCGGCAACCGTAAAGTCGACAAATCGTCCCGCGACAGCACCCCCGGATACGCCGACAACCGCAGATCCCGGTACGCGCAGCTCTTCTCGTACAGCGTCCGCAGGAACCGCCCGTTGCCCAGCTCGTCGATCCACCCCTGGTCGACGACGTGACCCGCGATCGACCGCAGCTCGTCCAGGGACTCCTCGTCCCACACGTCCCCGTTCTCCGCGGCCAGCACCTCGCCGATCGCGGTGAGCTCGAGGGGCCGGTACGACGGGAAGTCGACGCGGGTGGTGAAGCGGGAGGACAGGCCGGGGTTGGCGGCGAGGAGGCGGTCCATGCCCTCCGGATAGCCGGCCAGGATCACCACGAGGTGGTCGCGGTTGTCCTCGGCCCGCTTCAGCAGCACCTGGAGCGCCTCGTCGCCGTACGCGTCGCCCTTGCCGTAACCGGAGTTGGAGAGCGAGTACGCCTCGTCGACGAAGAGCACACCGCCGAGCGCGGAGTCGATCAGTTCGTTGGCCTTCACGGCGGTCTGCCCCAGGTACTCGCCGACCAGGTCGGCCCGCTGGGCCTCCACGAGATGGTCACCGCCGAGCAGGCCGAGGGCGTAGAAGACCCGGCCCAGGATGCGGGCGACCGTGGTCTTGCCGGTGCCGGAGGGGCCGGAGAAGACGAAGTGCCGCTTGGGCGGCTGGACGGGCAGCCCCTGTCCGGCCCGCAGCCGGGCCATGTTCAACTGCGCAGACAGCGCTTTGACCTGGCGTTTCACCGGCTCCAGGCCCACCATGCGCTCGAGCTCGGCGAGCGCCTCCTCAAGTAAAGCGGGGTCGGTCGGTCCGGCGGGCAGCGACGGCGCGGGCCCGGTGTTCTTCTCCCGCACCACCGGGTCGCTGACCGAGGGCGGGGGCCCGGTCGGCGGCAGGCCGGGCTCGGAGAGCTTGAGGTCCCGGCCCTCGCTGCCGTAGAGCGGATCGAGTGCGTCGGGGCCGTCCAGGCTGTCCTGCCCGGTCCCGGCGAGGGCGATCGCGGCGAGGTCGGTGGCGTCGTCGTACCCGTCCCCCTCGGCGATCGCCGCCAGCCGGGCCGAGGTGTCCATGAACGCGGGGTCGACGCGGTGCACCGCCCGGTACAGCGGGAGCGCGGCGGCCGAGCGGCCGGTGCCCTCGTGGGCGCGGGCCAGCCAGTAGCGCAGCTCCTTGCGCTGCGGCTGCTCGCTGCGGCAGCGCATCAGGGCCGCCGACAGCAGTGGCTCGGCCTGTCCGTACATCTCGAGGCGGACCCGGGCCATGCCGCCGAACAGACCGGCCTCGATGCCGAGCAGAGGATCGCCCAGCAGCGGGTCGGTGTGCCGCACCAACTGCTCCCAGTCCTTCACCAGATAGGCGCGGCAGGCATGCAGGAAGCGCACCTGCGGATCGGTGTCGACGGGCGGCAGACCGGCGAGCGCGCGATCGAGTTCCGGGACGTGGCGGCCGTCCAGCCAGTGCGAGGCGTGCGCGAGCAGCAGATCGCGCGGGCTCTCCAGCACGGGCTGCACCCACCAGCCCAGCCAGTACCAGGAGTTGAGCGTGCGGCGGTGCCGGCTGCGCTGTTCCCCGAAGCGCTCACGGTGGCGGAACATCCTGAGCAGCGCGGTCGTCGTGTCCACGCGCAGCGCGTGCAGCCCCAGCCAGCCGTCGGCCATCCCGGGATCCAGCCGTACCGCGGTCCGGAACTCCTCCTCCGCCTGCGGATAGGCGCCCATCGTGTAGGCGTCCACGCCTCGCAGCCAGGCGAGGTCGGCAGGGGCCTCGGGGCCCTGCGTGCCGAAGTCCATCACGTCCCCCCACAAACCTGCCCCCGCTGGTTCGCCGCCGGGCCGTCGCCCGCCGACCGACTCGGTCCAACCGCTGTGCCGCGGACCGGAGTTGCAACGGTGCGCGGAGCAGCCGTCCGCAGGTCGCACCGAGGGCATCGTACCCGCGGGTCGGTGCCCGCCGAAGAGTGCCGCACCGGCCGTTCGGCGAGGTGGGAGCAGAGGGGGCGCACACTGCGCATGGTGACCGAGGGTGAGGGGATTGCGCCTCGGAGCGCCCGGAAGAAGTGGAAGAGGACAGAACGAAGCCCCCGATCACGGGGGAACAATCGGGGGCTTCGCGTCTGTGGGCGACCTCGTTCGGCCGCTCATTGAGAACGTAAGTCCTGTACGGGCCCCCGGTCAAGCCGAGTTGAGGCACTCGGCCAAGTTCCGCCGCAGGGGTCTTCACAAGTTCAGCACATTGCGGATGGTCCATCACCGTACGTGACTTGCTGGTCCGGACCAGTAGGTCCGGCGGGCCCCGGGAGCACCTCGTACCCCTCCATCACCTGCCGCACCAGCAGGTCGGCAAAGGGTCGCGAGGGATCCTCGGCGAAATGTCGCCGCTCCGCCACGAGCCACCCGGCCCAGAACTCGCGCTGTTCCGCCCCGTCGCGCGACTGCCCGCGTGCCCAGGCCTCCTCGTGGGGCAGCTCCAGCCACAGCAGCTGCGCCAGATGGGGACGCAGAGCGCGGCGGCCCGCGCCGACGCCCTCGACCAGGACCACCGGTGCGGGCGGCAGCGGGCGGGGTGGTCCGAAGTGCCGGGCCCGCCAGTCGTAGGGGGCGTAGTGCGCCGTCTCGCCGCGGCGCAGCGGCTCGATCACCTGGGGCAGCAGCCGGCCGGTCCAGGCGAACAGTTCGTCGTGGCTGGCGATGTCGTCGAGGTGCAGCACCGGCGCGCCGCCCAGCACCTCGGCCAGCTGCCCGGCGAACGTGGTCTTTCCGGAGCCCGCGTGACCGTCGACGCCGATCAGTCGGACGGGGCCGCAGGACGGGGGCAGGGCGCGCAGCCTGTGGGCGAGGTCGTGCAGCGCGGGGGGCGGGGCGGGGCTGGAGGGCGACACGCCCCCATCATGCCCCGCGCTCGGGCGTGCTCCGATCCAGGTCATGCCAGTGGTCCTGACCAATATTGGTGGGCGCGGCATGCCCGAAGTGCTGGCAGTACCGGGCGCCCACGGCCATAGTTGGCGCACGCAACTGTGCACTGGACCAGCCCCCGACTCGGACCCCGGGAGTCTTCCGCCCATGAGCAGAGCCGAACAGCCGTCCCGCAGAACCCTCCTGGCCGCCGCGGTCGCCGCCGCCGTCGTGGGCAGTGCGGGCCCGGCGGTGGCCGTCGCCGGAACCCGTCCGGACAACCCCGGACCCCAGCCGGACACCCCCGCGGCCGGCCCCGCCCGGACCGCCGCCCGCTCCGTCGACAACCGCGCCTGGACGACGTACACCGACTGGCGCGGCGGCACCGCCCAGGGCACCCGTGCCGTCGCCGGCGCCCGGCCCGGCGCCGTGATCGCCGCCCCGGCAGGCACCGTCGACTATCGCGACCCGCACACCGGCAAGACCTCCACCTGGGAGTACGCGACCTGGACCTCCCCGGTCCACCGGCTCGCCGTCCCCTCCACCGAGGCCATCGCCTCCTGGAACGCGCACACCCCGGCCGGCACCTGGATCCAGGTCGAACTGCGCGGCACCTACTCCGACGGCACGGACACGCCCTGGTACGTGATGGGCCGCTGGGCGGCCGGTGACCAGGACATCCGGCGGACCTCGGTGGACGACCAGACCGACGGCCGGAGCACCGTCTGGACGGACACCTTCGCCGTCGACGACCCGGCCACCGGCCTGCGCCTCACCTCGTACCGACTGCGCCTGACCCTGTACCGCAAGCCGGGCACCAAGCTCACCCCCACCGTGTGGCGGCTCGGCGCCATGGGCTCCGACGTGCCCGACCGCTTCACCGTCCCCGCCTCGACGCCCGGCCTGGCCGAGGAGCTGATCGTCCCGCGGTACTCGCAGGAGATCCACAAGGGCCAGTACCCGGAGTACGACAACGGCGGCGAGGCCTGGTGCAGCCCCACCTCCTCGCAGATGATCATCGAGTACTGGGGCGGCCGGCTCAGCGAAGAGCAGCTGGCCTGGGTCGATCCGAGCTACGCCGACCCGCAGGTGTGCCACGCCGCCCGGTACACCTACGACTACCAGTACGCGGGCTGCGGCAACTGGCCCTTCAACGCCGCCTACGCCGCGACCTTCAAGGGCCTGCAGGGCGTGGTCACCCGGCTCGGCTCGCTCACCGACCTGGAGACGCTGATCGCCGCCGGGATCCCGGCCATAACGTCCCAGTCGTTCCTCGCGTCGGAGCTGACGGGAGCCGGATACGGCACCTCGGGCCACCTGATGACCGTGATCGGCTTCACCGCCGACGGCGATGTGATCGCCAACGACCCCGCCTCGCCGAGCAACGAGGCGGTGCGACGCGTCTACCGGCGGCGCGAGTGGGAGAACATCTGGCTCAGGACCAAGCGGTACAACGCCTCCGGCAAGGTCGTCTCCGGCACCGGCGGGGTCTGCTACCTCTACTTCCCGGCCCGTCCGACCCCCCGCCAGCGCATGGCGCTCGCGATGGTGGGCGTGCGCTGAACCGGCCCGTGACGGCCCCCGGACCCACTCCGGGGGCCGTCGGCTGTGACCAACATCTCCGCCGCAAAAGCCGCCAGGAGTGGCAAGGTGGACGGATCGGCGGGGGAGCCGTGGGGGAGAAGTCCACTGCACGCACGACACTCAGCGAGACGCCATGACCGCACACTCAGCCACTGCCGCCCGCGTTCGCACCGGCGGACCCAAGGACGACGGCCCGAAGATCGTCGAGCACGTCATGGGCTGGACGCTCGTCGTGGTGCTCGCCATGCTCGTGACCCAGCTCGGTCTGCTGTGAACTGACCCACACGGCGACCTGACATACTGCGGGTGTCCCGCCGCCCGTTGGAACCAGGGTCGACAGTGAAGATCAGTCAACAGCGCGACGCGGCCCGCCCCCGGGCGCGTGGCACCGAGCGGTCGCTGGCGCGCCGCGCCGAACTCATCGCCATCGGGCGCAGGTTGTTCGCCGACACGTCGTACGACGCGCTGTCGATGGACGACATCGCCCGGCAGGCGCATGTCGCCAAGGGGCTGATCTACTACTACTTCCACTCCAAGCGCGGCTACTACCTGGCCATCGTCCAGGACTCGGTCGCCGACCTGGTCACCTTCGCGGCCGGCGGCCTGGAACTCCCGCCGGTGGAGCGGGTCCACCGCACGATCGACGGCTATCTGCGCTACGCCGAGCACAACCACGCCGCGTACCGCACGATCGTCAGCGGCGGCGTCGGTTTCGACACCGAGGTGCAGGCGATCCGGGACGGCGTGCGCGAGGCGATCGTCGCAACCATCGCCGAAGGGGCGTACGGCAGGCGGCAGATCGACCCGCTCGCGCGGATGGGACTGCTGGGCTGGGTGTGCGCCGTCGAGGGCACCACCCTCGACTGGATCGATCGGCCCGAGCTCTCCCGCGACACGATGCGTGAGCTGCTGGTGAAGACCCTCGGTGGTGCCCTGCGCGCCATCGAGGAACTGGACCCCGCCTACCCGGCCCCCGCGTCCGCCCGCCGGGACCCCTGAGCGAGGGGCGGAGGCCCAAGAAGGAACCTCCGCCCCAGGTGAACCGTTCCCGGCAGCTAGTTGATCGCCTTGATCAGCTCACCGTCCGCGGTGTCGCCGCTCAGCTCCCAGAAGAAGGTGCCGCCCAGGCTCTGCTGGTTCTTGTACGTCATCTTGGTCGCGACGGTCGCGGGGGTGTCGTAACTCCACCAGTCGTTCCCGCACTTGGCGTACGCGGTGCCGCCCACCGTGCCGGTCGCCGGGCACTTTGCCTTCAGCACCTTGTAGTCCTCGATGCCGTCCTCGTACGTTCCGTCCGCCGCCCCGGTCGCGGTGCCGCCGGGTGCCGACTGGGTCACGCCGGTCCAGCCGCGCCCGTAGAAGCCGATGCCGAGCAGCAGCTTGGAGGCCGGGATGCCGAGGCCCTTGAGCTTGGCGATGGTGGCCGACGTGTGGAAGTCGGCCTTCGGGATGCCCGAGTACGAGGTCAGGGGCGAGTGGGGGGCCGTCGGGCCGGTGGTGTCCCAGTCGCCGAAGAAGTCGTATGTCATCGGGTTGTACCAGTCGACGTACTGCGCGGCGCCCGCGTAGTCGGCCGCGTCGATCTTGCCGCCGGGTGTGGCGTCCGCGGTGATCGCCGCGGTGACCAGGTTGCCGGAGCCGAACTTCGCCCGGACGGCCGCCATCAGGTTCCTGAACGCGTCCCGGCCGCTGGTGTCACAGGTGGCGCCGCACGCGTTCGGGTACTCCCAGTCGAGGTCGATGCCGTCGAAGACGTCCGCCCACCTGGAGTTCTCGACCAGGTCGTAGCAGGACTGGGCGAACGCGGCCGGGTTGCGGGCGGCCTCGCCGAAGCCGCCGGACCAGGTCCAGCCGCCGAACGACCACAGGACCTTGAGGTCCGGGTGTTTCTGCTTCAGCTTGCGCAGCTGGTTGAAGGTGCCACGCAGCGGCTGGTCCCAGGTGTCCGCGACGCCGTCCACCGACTCGGCGGCGGTGTAGGCCCGGTCGGTCGCCGCATAGGCGTCACCGATGGCGCACTTGCCGCCGGTGACATTGCCGAAGGCGTAGTTGATGTGGGTGAGCTTGGCTCCGGAGCCGGAGGTCTCGATGTTCTTGACCAGGTACTTGCGGTCGTAGGTGCCCCACTCCGTGAAGTAGCCGACGACCTTGGAGCCGGCTGCGCGTTCCGCTGTGGGGGCGGCGGTGGCAGTGCCGACGCCGGCGAGCAGTCCGGCGCCGAGGACGGCGGAACACACGGCGGCGAGAAGCGCCCGGAACCGGGCGCGGGGACGGTGGGAGGTTCGCATCGGGTGTCTCCTCGTGGGGGAGAGGGGGACGGGCGCCGATTGGCATGAACGCGATGAAACGTCGGTCGGTCCGTCACAGTAGGAGGACTAGACCAGTCGGTCAATGGTGCGGACCAATTTGAACGGTCGGAGGTTTCCTGAAGTAAGCGACCGTTAACCGGTGACTCGATGCCTCCGATCGGGCATACTCACAGCGCACAGTCGCTGGTCAGCGCCTTCCGTGACCCGGGAGCCGGAGCGTCGGCTGGGCACCCGTGAGACCCGGCGGAGCCGCCACACCCACGGCACCTCCGCCGCAGCGCCCGAAAGGGAGGAGAGCGTCGCCATGCCCGACCGCGCCCCGCAGCCGGTGGACCGTCAACTGCCCACGGACGAGGCCCGGGATCTGATCTCGCTCGTCCGCGACATCGCGCAGCGCGAGATCGCCCCGCACGCGGCCGAGGAGGAGGACGCCGGACTCTTCCCGCGCGAGCTCTTCACCCTGCTGTCCGAGTCGGGACTGCTCGGCCTGCCGTACGACTCCGAGTACGGCGGCGGTGACCAGCCGTACGAGGTCTACCTGCAGGTGCTCGAGGAGCTCGCCGGGGCCCGCCTGACCGTCGGCCTCGGCGTCAGCGTCCACACCCTCGCCTCCTACGCTCTCGCCGCCTACGGCACCAAGGAGCAGCAGGTCGAGCACCTGCCCGCGATCCTCGGCGGCGGCCTCCTCGGCGCGTACTGCCTCTCCGAGCCCTCCTCCGGCTCCGACGCGGCCTCGCTGCGCACGAAGGCCGTCCGGGACGGCGACCACTGGGTGATCACGGGCACCAAGGCCTGGATCACGCACGGCGGGGTCGCCGACTTCTACACCGTCATGGCCCGCACCGGCGAGGAGGGCCCGCGCGGGATCACCGCGTTCCTGGTGCCCGGCGACACCGAGGGGCTGAGCGCGGCGGCGCCGGAGAAGAAGATGGGCATGAAGGGCTCGCCCACCGCCCAGGTCAACTTCGACGGCGTACGGGTCCCCGACGCCCGGCGCATCGGCGACGAGGGCCAGGGCTTCGCGATCGCCCTGTCCGCCCTCGACTCCGGACGGCTCGGCATCGCGGCCTGCGCGATCGGCCTGGCCCAGGCGGCGCTCGACGAGGCCGTCGCGTACGCGACCGGGCGGCGGCAGTTCGGGCGGCCGATCGCCGACTTCCAGGGGCTGCGCTTCATGCTCGCCGACATGGCCACGCAGATCGAGGCGGGCCGCGCCCTGTACCTGGCCGCCGCACGGCTGCGGGACGCCGGCCGGCCCTTCGCCAAGCAGGCGGCCATGGCCAAGCTGCACTGCACCGACACCGCGATGAAGGTCACCATGGACGCCGTGCAGATCCTCGGCGGATACGGCTACACCGCGGACTTCCCGGTCGAGCGGTACATGCGCGAGGCCAAGGTCCTGCAGATCGTCGAGGGCACCAACCAGATCCAGCGGATGGTCATCGCCCGTCACCTCGCGGGTCCGGAGACCCGCTGAACTGACCCCGCCTGACCAGGGGCGCCGCCAGCCGGATCCACTCCGGATCGTGGCGCCCCGGCAGTGTGCGGCCGCGGGTGGCCCAGGTGCGCATCAGATCGCTGTAGATGGGCGGGTCCTGGAGCGGCGGCACGGGCGGCGGAGGGGTCCGCGGAACCGAGTCCGCCGGGGCGGGAACGAACGCTCGGTGCTGACGCCCGGTCGTGGAGTAGGTGGGGGTCATGCCTGGGCAACGCGACCAAGCGCGGGCAGGTCACCGATCTCCGGAATCGAGCGTGCGTTCACGAAACGGTCCGGAACTGCGTCCGGCCGCCGACATTCCTCTGACGTACCGTCAACTGGATTGCGCCCAGGGTGGTTTGGGTGGCCGACGTTCGCCTCCCGCCGGCCCGGGGCGCACTGATCCTGCACCACGGCAGTCTGCGGGCCATGGTGCAGGGCAGCTACTGGGGTCGAGCGAGGTCGCTCAGGCGGCGTGGCGACGCATCGACGGGACGCGCATCGGGCGTGAGCCCGGGCCTCCGACGTGCGAGAAGGGCTGCATCCGCCAGTCGAGCCCCTGAGGGAGCGTCAGCAGGAGGGCGGTGTCCTGCTCCTGGGGCTCGATGGACTCGTCCGCGGGCCGGGCGTCGGCGGCCCTGCGGCCGGTGCCGGCGCAGACCGTGAGTCCGAACGGGTTCCACGGCGAGGCGCACAGTGCGTGCTCCGGCAGGAAATCCTCGTCCACCAGCAAGGCGATGGGCTGTGCGCAGTCCGGGCAGATCACCCGGTACATCTCGAAGGTGTCGTACGCGTCGAGCTCGTCGGCTTCGAAGGCATCGGGTTCGACACCCTCCGGCTCGGGCTCGACAACCGGCTGCTGGCGCTTGGGTGCGGTACGACCAGGGCGCTTAAGACTCTGCATGTTCTCCCCCTCGGGCTGGGCCGTGAAGGCGCTGCGGCCTCGACCACAGCAAGCACTTCCCGTCCGCTCTCCGGGGTAATCACGACTTCATCACGGAGACTGTTCGAGGCCTGTGGTGTTCGTCACATGCCGCTCGCAGGTGCCCGGCGCGGCACGTTCGTCCCCCAGCCGGCTCACGGCCGGCTCTCGGGCACATCACGAACCGGGTATGACCTGCGCTGCTGAGGTATCCGAGGAGATCAAGCGCACTGTAGGTTCTAGCGCCATGGAGGAGCTGGACCGACAGATCGTGCAGCTGCTCGTCAAGGACGGGCGGATGAGCTACACCGACCTGGGCAAGGCCACGGGCCTGTCCACGTCGGCCGTGCACCAGCGGGTGCGCCGACTGGAGCAGCGTGGCGTCATCCGCGGGTACGCCGCGGTCG
Source organism: Streptomyces sp. NPDC059866 (assembly GCF_042731325.1). NCBI lineage: Bacteria > Bacillati > Actinomycetota > Actinomycetes > Kitasatosporales > Streptomycetaceae > Streptomyces > Streptomyces sp. NPDC059866. The sequence continues at coordinate 60,227 of NZ_JBHWJT010000026.1, forward strand.
TCGACCCGGAGGCCGTCGGGCTGCCGCTGACCGCTTTCATCTCGGTGAAACCGTTCGACCCCAGCGCCCCCGACGACATCGCGGACCGCCTGGCGGGCGTTCCCGAGATCGAGGCCTGCCACAGCGTGGCCGGCGACGAGAACTACATCCTCAAGGTGCGGGTCGCCACCCCCCACGAGCTGGAGGAGCTGCTGGCGCGGCTGCGGTCGCTGGCGGGGGTGTCGACGCGGACGACGGTGGTGCTGTCCACGCCGTACGAGGCACGGCCACCGCGCATCTGAACGGGCCGAGTGGGGCTGCCGACCCCGACCGCCGGGCCCCGGGTGCAGCACAACCGGCGCAGGGCGGGAAACTGTCGGTCATGAGTGAACGCACCGCCCCGCCGAAGACCGTCCTGCTCCGCCGCGGAGAGGTCCACAGCCCCGCCGACCCGTTCGCGACCGCGATGGTCGTCGAGCGCGGCCAGGTCGCCTGGGTCGGCTCCGAGGGCGCGGCCGACGCCTTCGCGGACGGCGTGGACGAGGTGATCGACCTCGATGGCGCCCTGGTCACCCCGGCGTTCACCGACGCGCACGTGCACATCACGTCCACCGGCCTCGCGCTCACCGGCCTCGACCTGTCCGGCGCGCCCTCGCTGGAGGCGGCCCTCACGCTGGTCCGGGACTTCGCCGAGGCCCGGCCGAGGGACCGTGTCCTGCTCGGACACGGCTGGGACGCCGCGCGCTGGCCGGGCGGCCGTCCCCCGACCCGCGCGGAGCTCGACGAGGCGACCGGCGGCCGTCCCCTCTACCTGAGCCGGATCGACGTGCACTCGGCGGTCGTCACCACCGCCCTGCTCGACCTCGTTCCGGGCCTCGGCCGGGAGGACGGCCCCCTCACCCGCGACGCCCATCACGCCGTACGCGCCGCCGCGTTCGCCGCCGTCACCCCGGCCCAGCGCACCGAGGCCCAGCGCGCCGCCCTCGCCCACGCCGCGTCCCTCGGCATCGGCTCGGTCCACGAGTGCGCCGGGCCGGAGATCTCCTCCGAGGACGACTTCACGGGGCTGCTGCGGCTCGCCGCCGAGGAGCCGGGGCCGCGGGTCGTCGGCTACTGGGCCGAGCGGGACGTCGAGAAGGCGCGCGAGCTGGGGGCGGCCGGCGCCGCCGGGGATCTGTTCGTCGACGGCGCCCTCGGCTCCCACACGGCCTGCCTGCACGAGCCGTACGCCGACGCCGGCCACACCGGCACCGCCTACCTCGACGCGGCAGCCGTCGCCGCCCATGTCGTCGCCTGCACCGAGGCGGGCCTCCAGGCGGGCTTCCACGCGATCGGCGACGCCGCCCTGACCACCGTCGTCGAGGGCGTCCGCGCCGCCGCCGAGAAGGCCGGCCTCGCCCGGATCCGTGCCGCCCGCCACCGCGTCGAACACGCCGAGATGCTCACCCCCGACACCATCGCGGCCTTCGCCGAGCTCGGCCTGACGGCGTCCGTGCAACCGGCCTTCGACGCGCTGTGGGGCGGCGACGAGGGCATGTACGCCCAGCGCCTCGGAGTGGAGCGGGCCCGCACGCTGAACCCCTTCGCCGCGCTGCTGCGCGCCGGCGTCCCGCTCGCCCTGGGCTCCGACAGCCCGGTCACACCCCTCGACCCGTGGGGCACCGTCCGGGCCGCCGCCTTCCATCGCACGCCCGAGCACCGGGTCTCCGTACGCGCCGCGTTCACGGCGCACACGCGCGGCGGCTGGCGGGCGACCGGACGGGACGACGCGGGCGTTCTGATGCCGGGCGCGCCCGCGGACTACGCCGTGTGGCGCACCGGTGAGCTGGTCGTCCAGGCGCCCGACGACCGGGTCGCGCGCTGGTCGACCGACCCTCGCTCCGGCACCCCCGGCCTGCCCGACCTGACCCCGGGCTCCGACCTGCCCGTCTGCCTGCGCACCGTGGTGGGTGGACGGACGGTGTTCGTACGGCCAGGCGAGTGATCTCCCGGGGTGGCGCGGCGGACCTCACCGCTCGCTGCGCCGTTGCGCGACCTGCGTGTCCAGGGGGCCGACCTGGGCATGGTGGGAAACCCCCTGGCTCACACGGATGTTGACAGGCCGCGGCCCGGGGCCGGTAGGTTCGGCCGGGTCCACCACGGGACGCCCGACCGGCGAACGTCCGCGTACGCGTCGCGGCACCGCTGGGTCAGGGACGGTGTACCGCACCGGGGCACCGTCACTGGGAGCCAGGCTCAGCGACCGCGCCGCGGCTGGGGAACGTCCGGCCGGACGGGGGTCCGTCCCTGCCTGAGCGAAGCCGAGAGCTCGGAGGGGGGAAGGGTGTGACCAGGGTGGGGCCCGGGAGCTCAGTAGACAACGGCTTCAGGTCGATCCGCAGCCGGCGGGTCCCAGGTCGGCCCGAAGGGCGCCGGGCCCCCATCCGCAGCGCGCCTCGCATAGAGGGCCAAAAACCCATCCTTACCCCGCTCCTGCGGAATCGACACCGTCTTACGGCCGTCCTGTTCATGTCCGCGCAGGCTGCGGCCACTATGGTGGACGTCTGCGACGGACATGAAGGGGCAGCAGTGAACGACGGCGAGGGGACCCGCGCGGCAGAGGCCCGGGGGAGGCGCTTCGGCCCGCTCGGCACCGCCTTGGTGATCATTCCGACCTACAACGAGGCGGAGAACATCAAGAGCATCGTCGGCCGGGTGCGCAACGCGGTTCCCGAGGCGCACGTCCTCGTGGCCGACGACAACAGCCCCGACGGCACCGGAAAGCTCGCCGACGAGCTGGCCGCCGGCGACGACCACGTCCGGGTCCTGCACCGCAAGGGCAAGGAGGGCCTCGGCGCCGCCTACCTCGCGGGCTTCCGCTGGGGTGTGGAGAACGGGTACGGCGTACTGATCGAAATGGACGCCGACGGCTCCCACCAGCCCGAGGAGCTGCCCCGGCTGCTGACCGCGCTCAAGGGTGCCGACCTGGTGCTCGGCTCGCGCTGGGTGCCCGGCGGCCGGGTCGTGAACTGGCCCAGGAGCCGCGAGTTCATCTCCCGTGGCGGCAGCCTCTACTCACGCGTCCTGCTGGATGTGCCGATCCGCGACGTCACCGGCGGCTACCGCGCCTTCCGCCGCGAGACCCTGGAGGGCCTCGGCCTCGACGACGTCGCCTCCCAGGGCTACTGCTTCCAGGTCGATCTGGCCCGCCGTGCCGTGAAGGCCGGCTATCACGTCGTCGAGGTGCCGATCACCTTTGTCGAGCGCGAGCTGGGCGATTCCAAGATGAGCCGCGACATCCTCGTCGAGGCGCTGTGGCGGGTCACCTCATGGGGCGTGGGGGAGCGGGTCGGCAAGATCCTGGGCCGGGGGCGGCCGCCGCAGTCGTAGGGGTTTATCCCGCGCTGAGCCGGGCCCAGGCACACTGGATGCATGACGACTGGCGCTTCGACCCCTCCCTACTCCACGCGGCCCCGGCGCTCACGGCTGCGCACCTTCCTGCCGCTGGGCATCGCCGCGTGGCTGGTGCTGGAGATCTGGCTGCTGACCGTGGTCGCCGGCTGGGCGGGCGGGTTCACGGTCTTCCTGCTGCTGCTCGCCGGGTTGGTGCTCGGTACGGTGGTCATCAAGCGGGCGGGCCGGCGCGCCTTCCAGAACCTGAACGAGGCACTTCAGCGCGGCGGTGCGCCGTCGAGCGGCGGCGGCAACGGCCTGATGATGCTGGGCGGCCTGCTTCTGATGCTCCCCGGTCTGATCTCGGACGGGGTGGGCCTGCTCCTGCTGATTCCGCCGGTCCAGAAGGCCCTCAGCCGGTACGCCGAGCGCACCGTGGACCGCCGACTCCGCCGGGCTGCACCCGGTAGCCTCGGCGACGCCTTTCAGCAGGCCCGCATTCACCGCCCGGACGGCAAGGTCGTGCAGGGTGAGGTCGTCAGGGACGAGCCCGGGGAGACCCCGCAGGAACCTCGCCCTCCGCTGACGCGCTGAGTACAGGACGTGACCGTCGCACACAAGACCGCGGGCGCCGTACGTCCACTTCTCACGTACGGCGCCCGCGGTCATTGGCGCACTGAAACCCCCGTCCGAGCCCCGCAGGGACTACGCGGACTTGCGGCTGTCTCGGGGGTGCACCGCGATGTTCATTGCGCCGGAACGCAGAACGGCGAGGCGCTCTTCGAGGACCTCTTCGAGCTCCTCACGCGTGCGCCGCTCCATCAGCATGTCCCAATGCGTACGCGCCGGCTTGGCCTTCTTCTCCTCCGGACCGTCGCCGTCCACAAGGAGTGCCTGGGCACCGCAGACCTTGCACTCCCACTCCGGCGGGATCTCCGCCTCGACCGAGAAGGGCATCTCGAAGCGGTGCCCCTTCTCGCATGCGTACTCCACGGCCTGGCGCGGGGCCAGGTCGATGCCGCGGTCCGTCTCGTAGCTGGTCACCACGAGGCGCGTGCCGCGAAGAGCTCGCTCACTCATGAATCGTGCCTCCCGGGCTTGTCGCCCACAGGACAGGTGTCGCTGTCGTCGTCATCCGGTCAACGTCCGGTCGGCGGTAAAGATTCCCGTTCGGAGTCCCGTTCCGGGTCATGCGTCGCCGTCGTAGCCGCCCATGTTGTACCCACCAGCGCCCGGTTTGTCACATCTGGCAGTAGATGTCACCCAGCGTTTTGGCTTCTTTGACGCGCAGTAACGGTACGCCTGGCAGGCCAAACGCGTACACTACAGCCCTTTCGCTGTGAGCGCTAAATCCTGTCCGGAACCGGGTTCCCGGCCTCGCCGATCGCACGCCGTACCGGAACCCTCGCGAGCAGTACGAACCCGAGGACGAAGAAGGCCACCAGCGAGATGATCGCGTCCCGATAGCTTCCGGTCAGCTGGTAGGTCAGACCGAACAGCAGCGGACCGAGCCAGCTCATTCCGCGGTCGCTCAGCTCGTACGCCGAGAAGTACTCGGCCTCCTTGCCGGCCGGGACCAGGTGGGAGAACAGCGAACGGGACAGTGCCTGGCTGCCGCCGAGGACGAGCCCGATCCCGGCCGCCAGCACGAAGAACCAGACCGGCGCCCTGGCTGGCAGGAAGTAGCCGGCGGCCAGGGTCAGCGTCCAGGCGATCAGCGAGCCGAGGATCGTGCGCTTCGCGCCGTACCGACGGGCCAGCCGGCCCAGCGCCAGCGCGCCGAACACCGCGAGCACCTGCACGAGCAGGATGGCGCCGATGAGTGTGGACTGTCCGAGGCCCAGCTCCTCGGAGCCGTAGACCGACGCCTGGGTGATCACCGTCTGGATGCCGTCGTTGTAGACGAGGTAGGCCAGCAGGAAGGACAGCGTCAGCGGGTGGCGGCGCATGTCGCGGACCGTGGCGGCGAGCTGCCGCCAGCCGTTCACGGACGCCTCCCGCCGCGCCCCGCGGCGATCGCGCAGACGCCGGAGCGGAATGAGCGCGAACGCGCCCCACCACAGGCCGGCCGACGCCAGGCAGATGCGCACGGCCATGGCTTCGGAGACGCCGAAGGTGTCGTGGGCGAGGTAGAGGACCAGGTTCGCGACCAGAACCAGCGCTCCGGCGGCATAACCGAAGGCCCAGCCCCGGGAGGAGACCGCGTCGCGTTCCTCGGGCGGGGCGATCTGCGGCAGGTAGGAGTTGTAGAGCATCATCGCCACGGACTGCGCCGCGTTCGCGACGACCAGCAGTGCGCCGCCCAGCAGATAACGGTCACCGTCCAGGAAGAACATGCCCGCCGTCGCCGCCGCCCCCAGATATGCGGCGGCACCCAGCAGGGGCTTCTTGCGTCCGGTGCGGTCGGCGGCCGCGCCCACCAGGGGCATCACCACGACGGCCACGATCACCGACAGGGACACCGAGTAGGCGAAGAAGGAACCGGCACGCACCGGGATCCCCAGCGGATGGACGAAGCCGTCGGCGTCCGCGGCGGACTCGGCGACCGTGGTCAGATAGGGACCCAGGAACACGGTGAGCACGCTCGTCGAGTAGACGGAGCACGCCCAGTCGTAGAAGTACCAGCCACGCTGCTCGCGCCGTCGCCCGGCGGCCTCGTCCGCCTCCGGTGTCCGCACGGTCTCGGTGCCCACCCGTGCCCTCGCTTCCCCGAGAAGGTGCCGTGCGCGGGGGCCGGCCGGGGTGTCAGACCCAGACGCCCCGGTCCTCCATGACCTTGCGCAACGTGTCGATGTGATCGGTCATGATGCCATCGACGCCGAGGTCCAGAAGCCGGTGCATCTGTTCCGGTTCGTTGATCGTCCACACGTGCACCTGCAGTCCGTGCGCGTGGGCGGTCCGAACGAAGCGGCGGTCCACGACCTGGATGCCGGACTGCGACTCGGGTACCTGGGCGGCGACCGCCGAGCGGCGCAGCACGGCCGGCACGCCCCAGGAGCGCAGCCGCAGATTGAGCACGCCCCGCGTGCCGTACGAGGTCGCCAGGCGCGGTCCGGCCAGGCGCTGGGCGCGGACCACGCGGGCCTCGGAGAAGGAGCCCACGCAGATCCGGTCCCAGGCGTCGGTGCGCTCGATCAGCTCCAGGAAGGGGTGGAGGCTCGACTCCGCCTTGAGGTCGACGTTCCAGCGCACGTCGGGGAATGTCTCCAGGAGCTCTTCGAACAGCGGCACCGGTTCCCGGCCCGCCACGCGCGCGTGCCGTACGTCGTCCCAGGGCAGGTCGGCGATCCGGCCCGCCCCGTCGGTCATCCGGTCCAGCGTCGCGTCGTGGAAGGCGACGATCCGGCCGTCCCGCGTGGTGTGGACGTCGGTCTCGATGTACCGGTAGCCCGCCTCGACCGCGCGGCGGAACTGCAGCACGGTGTTCTCCAGGCCGTCCGCCGCCCCGCCCCGGTGGGCGAAGGCGATCGGGCCGGGATGGTCCAGGAAGGGGTGGCGTATGCGCGTGCTCACGGACGCAGTATCGCGCGCCGGGGTTGACCGGTGGCAACGACGGTACTGACGCCGGATGCCGAGGGGACGGCGAACACCCGCAGGAACAGCTGGGCGAGCGGGCCGATCGACACCGCGTACAGCAGTGTGCCGACACCGATGGTGCCGCCCAGTGCGAAGCCGGTCACCACGACCGTGACCTCGACGGCGGTCCGGATCAGCCGGATCGAGCGGCCGGTGCGCCGGTGCAGCCCCGTCATGAGCCCGTCGCGCGGACCGGGACCGAACCGCGCGGCGATGTAGAGGCCGGTGGCGATGCCGTTGAGAGCGACGCCCGCCAGCATCAGCGGAACCTGCACGGCCAGGGTGTGCGCCTGGGGCACCACCGCCAGCGTGCCGTCCATGACGACGCCGATCACGAAGACGTTGGAGACCGTGCCGAGGCCGGGACGCTGGCGCAGCGGGATCCACAACAGGAGGACGGCCGCCCCCACGATGATCAGCACGGTCCCGATGCTCAGGCCCGTGCGCTCGGCCAGTCCCTGGTGCAGCACGTTCCAGGGCTCCAGGCCGAGGCCCGACTTCACCAGGAGCGCGGAGCTCGCGCCGTACAGCGCGAGGCCGGCATAGAGCTGGGTCAACCGACGTATGAGATGCCCCTGCGTGGACAAGACGTGCCCCCCTGGTGGTGGTAGTGGCCTGATGCATGACACTCTGTGGCTTGGGAAGTAACGCCATCCATGGCCAATTCGGGGAAGGTGGACTGGTACGCATGGCTCAGTGGACCTCGGCGGTGGGGGCGGCGCAGCTCGCCCGGCTGCTCAAGTCGCAGCAGGACCGCCCGGCGGGCCCGGGGTCGCGCCGTCCGCCGGCCTATCGCGCGCTTGCCGACGGCATCCGCCTGCTGGTGCTCGAGGGGCGGGTGCCGGTGGCCGCCCGGCTGCCCGCCGAGCGGGAACTCGCCCTCGCGCTGTCCGTCAGCCGTACGACGGTTGCCGCCGCCTACGAGGCGCTGCGCACCGAGGGATTCCTGGAGTCGCGGCGCGGCGCCGGCAGCTGGACCGCCGTACCGGCCGGAAATCCGATCCCCGCGCGCGGCCTGGAACCGCTGCCGCCCGAGGCGCTCGGTTCAATGATCGACCTCGGCTGCGCGGCACTGCCCGCGCCGGAACCCTGGCTCACCCGCGCCGTCCAGGGCGCCCTGGAGGAGCTGCCGCCCTACGCACGTACGCACGGCGACTACCCGGCCGGACTGCCCGCACTGCGCGCGATGATCGCCGACCGTTACACCGCGCGCGGGATTCCCACCATGCCGGAGCAGATCATGGTGACGACCGGCGCGATGGGCGCCATCGACGCCATCTGCCATCTCTTCGGCGGGCGTGGTGAGCGCATCGCCGTCGAGTCGCCGTCGTACGCGAACATCCTGCAGCTGATGCGGGAGGCAGGCGCCCGGCTCGTGCCCGTCGCGATGGCCGAGGGGCTCGCCGGGTGGGACCTGGACCGCTGGCGGCAGGTGCTGCGGGAAGCCGCACCGCGGATCGCCTACGTCGTCGCCGACTTCCACAATCCGACCGGGGCGCTCGCCGAGGAGGACCAGCGGCGGCGGCTGGTGGAGGCGGCCCGCTCGGCGGGCACCGTGCTTGTCGCCGACGAGACGATGAGCGAGCTGTGGCTGGACCCCGACGTCGAGATGCCACGGCCTGTCTGCGCCTTCGACCCGGCCGGGTCCACCGTCGTCACCGTCGGGTCCGCCAGCAAGGCCTTCTGGGCCGGGATGCGCATCGGCTGGGTGCGGGCGGCACCGGACGTGATCCGCAGCCTGGTGGCCGCGCGCGCCTACGCCGACCTGGGCACGCCGGTGCTGGAGCAGCTCGCGGTGAATTGGCTGTTCGGCACCGGGGGTTGGGAGCAGGCGGTCGCGGTGCGCCGGGAGCAGGCCAGGGACAACCGGGACGCCCTGGTCGCCGCGGTGCGCCGGGAGCTGCCCGACTGGGAGTTCGAGGTACCGCGGGGCGGGCTCACACTGTGGGTGCGCGCGGGTGGCCTGTCGGGCTCGCGGCTGGCGGAGGCGGGCGAGCGGGTCGGGCTGCGGGTGCCGTCCGGGCCGCGCTTCGGAGTGGACGGGGCCTTCGAGGGGTATGTGCGGCTGCCGTTCACCGTGGGGGGTGCGGTGGCGGAGGAGGCGGCGGTGCGGCTGGCGGCTGCGGCTCGGCTGGTGGAGAGCGGGGGGACCGTGGGGGCGGTGGCGCCGGGGTCGTTCGTGGCTTGAGGGGTCTAGGCCCTGTCGGCACGGGACTGCAGAGCCCCGGCTACGTCCGTGCCTTGGACCTCTCCGTCACCACGGCCTCCACGGACACCGGCTCCGCGGGTACCCGCTCGGGCTCCGCGTCCGCCGGTGTCGTACGCGGCGGCAGGAGGTCCAGCACCGCCTGGCGGTGGTCGTCGCTCGTCGCGTCGTCATAGGGGTCGGGCGTCGCCGGGACCTGGAGGCGCAGGACCGGTCCCGCACCCAGCCGTGCGTAGCCGCGGCCCGGCGGAACCTGGGGGACCGGCGTGGTGTGCGGGGGCGCTCCCAGGACCGCTTCGAGCTGCTCGGCGGTGGCGGTGCCGAGCACGACCCGCGCGCGCGTGTGCTGCCGTACGGGGTCGCTGAGGGCGTCCAGGCCGTCGAACTGCTCGGCCACGACCACCGTCACATGGGCGGATCGGCCGTGCCGGAGCGGCACCTGGAGCAGGGACTGGGGGTCCTTGTGGCCGTCCGCGGCGGCCACCTGGCCCAGCGCGGTCGGGCGGTCCAGGAGGAGCCACAGGGGGCGCCTGGTGTCCTCGGGCGGCGGGTGGCCCGCCTGCCGGGCGCGGTTGACGGCGATCAGCCGTCGCTCGGTCTCGGTGGTGGCCCACTCCAGGCTCGCCAGCGCCCCGGCAAGGGCGCACTCGACCGCTAGGACCCCGTCCCGGCCGGTCAGGCAGGCGTAGTCACCGGTGCCGCCGCCGTCGACGATGACGATGTCGCCGAACTGCAGGGCCTGCAGGGCGATGCAGCGCAGCAGAGTCGACGTGCCGCTGCCCGGCTGCCCGACGGCCAGCAGGTGCGGTTCGGTGGAGCGGATGCCGGTGCGCCACACGACGGGCGGAACGTCGCGCGCTTGCGCACCGTGGCCGAGCGGGAGCGTGCGCTGGACCTCGGTGGGGTCGGTGAAACCGAGGACCGTCTCGCCGGGTGCCGTCACGAAGCGCTGGACGGCGATGTCGGTGGGCAGGGGCGCGAGGACCGTGACCGTGAGCTGGTTGCCCTCCTCGTCCCACGCGAAGCGGTACTCGCGGCCGCGGCCCGACTTCGTCGAGAGCAGGTGCTCGATCCGGGCGCGCGCCTCGGCCTCGCCGTCCGGGAAGTACGCCGGGTAGCGGATCGCGAGGTGCGTGATGCGGCCGGTGGCGTCGAACTCGTACTCCGGGAAGGCCTTCTCCCACTCGCCGCCGTGCGTGTACAGGGGTGCCGGGTCCTCGGCGGTCGAGAAGTACGGGACCATCGCCTCGTACAGCGACTGCAGGCGCTGGATCTGGGACTCGTCGGGTCCCTCGGAGGTCTGTCCGGTGCGGTTGCGGCCCTGCCAGGCTGCCGCCGCCATCAGGGCGATGACGGCGAGCAGCGGGCCGTACGGGACGAGCGCCACGGCCAGGAACACCGAGGCCATCAGGAACAGCAGCGGGCCGCGCCGGTCCTTGGGGGTGTCGGCCCACTTGCGCCGCCCGGCCGATGCCAGTCGGCGCAGACCGCGGGTGATCGTGATCAGGGGGTGGAGGACGTCGGTGGCGCTGTCGGCCGCCGTCCGGGCCAGCTCCCGGCTCCGGGCGAGCTGCGCGCTGCCGTTGCTCAGAATGCGGGGGAGGGGGCGCCGGGCCACGGGTGTCTCCTGGAGGTGCGTACGAGCGGGATGATGCGTCCGGGCGGTGGGGGCGTCAGAACTTGATGCCGCCCAGCAGGCTCGCCAGGCTCTCGCCGCCCGCCTTGATGCTCGGGGCGATGGCCGTGCTCGCCAGGTAGAAGCCGAACAGGGCCGAGATCAGGGCGTGGGACACCTTGAGATCGCACTTGCGGCAGAAGATGAAGATGATGACGCCGAGCAGGACGACGCCTGAGATGGACAGAATCATGAGGTCTCCTGGTGTCGAGGGGGACAGTCACCATGAGTACTTCCAGGATCACAGGATGTATCCATACGATAAAAGGTGCAACCGGGTGAAATCTGGTGAATTTCGCCCATTCGGAGGATTCGGCTCGGCATGGCCCGGTGGTGGGCTTGCACCTGACGGGTGCATTGGTGATCTTTGCCTCGGTCGCGGCCGGTCATGTTTCTGTGCAGCCAGTACGCTGGCGATTCACCCGTACGGCCGTACCGCTCGCGGCCGTACGCTTGTCCCAGGGTCCTCGACGTGCGTAGTGAGAGGCGGTCCGGCCGATGACTGAAGCCCCCGACCCCGAGGTCGTGGAGCTCGCGACCAAGATCTTCGATCTGGCCAGGCGGGGGCAGACCGAGGCACTCGTGGTCTATGTCGACGCGGGCGTTCCGGCCAACCTCACCAACGACCGGGGCGACTCCCTCGTGATGCTCGCCGCGTATCACGGGCACGCCGGGACCGTGCGGGCGCTGCTCGACCGTGGCGCCGAGGCCGACCGGGTCAACGACCGAGGCCAGACCCCGCTCGCAGGGGCGGTCTTCAAGGGCGAGGAAGAAGTGATCAAAGCCCTGCTGGAGGGCGGCGCCGACCCGGCCGCCGGCACCCCGTCGGCCGTCGACACCGCCCGGATGTTCGGCAGGACGGAACTGCTGGAACTGTTCGGCGCACACTGAGACCATCGCCCTGACCAGCGAAAAGAGCCGTCCTGATCAGGCAGGACACGGAAAACGGGGGAGGCGGTACCGGGCCGCCGGAAATTTCGGTCGCGGCATCGAGAACAGCCGGGTCATCATGACGTCGTGATTCACGGACGCGATGGCTGGGCAGGTGTTGCCGCACCGCGCGGGCCGTGATCGGTCCGCATGGGCCACAGACGAGAGGCAGAGGAAGATGGTCTACAGCAAGCAAGAGACGACGGGCGCCCCGACGTGTTGTCACGCGGCCAGGTAGAGCACGTTTCCCGGTTGCGTCGACGCTTGATGTGAGGCTGTTTCCCATGTTCGATCCGGTCATAGCGCCCAGCGGAACGCTGCTCGGCCTGCTCCAGCGGGGCCGCGGCGACGGCACACTGCACGCGCTCACCGCCCCCCGGGCCGAGGCGCTCGCGGCCCTCGACCACTGTGTGCTGCGCGACCCCCGCCACGACTGGCAGGTGGAGAACCGCTCCCTGTACTACGCCCGCCTCTACCTCGACCTGGGCGGCGACCTGGGCGCGATCGAGGCGCATCTTTTCGACCCCGAGGACATCGTCGACACCGACGAGTCACGAACCGGGCTCGCCCTCGCCGTCCTCGGCCACCTCGCCTCCTACGGCAGGCGCGACGCGCTGGACCTGCTGCGCCGCTACGCCGCCCACGGCTCCAACTGGGCCTGGGCCCTGGACGAACTCGCCCTGCGCGACGACGACGCCGGTCTGCGCGCCCTGGCCGCCCCCGTACTGGCCCGCTTCCCGGCCGACGCCGAGGGCGAGGCCGAGCTGGCCGCCGCCGTGCGGGACGCCTTCGAGCCCCGGCCGTGGCGGCTGTGGGCCGAGGATCCGCGCGAATCGATCGGCACGCGCGTGCGTGCCGCACAGGAAACCGGCTGCTTCGACCGATGGCAGCGGCAGATGCGGCCCACAGGGCCCCGTCCGGGCTGGAGTGTGCAGGCGGTGTTCGAATGGGCCCAGCAGGGCCTCGAACGCGGCGCCTCGCTCCATGTGCCCGCCGCCCGCTGCCTCACGGCCGTCGCCGGCCCCGAGGACCGGCCCGAGATCGTCCAGGCCGCCAAGGACGGCACCGAAGGCGCTCGCTGCACCGCCCTGCGCTATCTCGCCGACAGCAACGATCCCGACGCCCTCGACCTGATCGAGGCTGCCGTCGCCACCGGCTCGGCGCCGGTCGTGGAGGCCGCCCTCGACGCCTTCGAGCGGATGCGCAGCGTCGCTGCCGTCGACCGGGCCCGCGGCTGGGCCCGACGGCCCGATCCACTGGGCGCCGCCGCCGGACGCATGCTCGCCTGCCGGGGCGGAGTCCACGACAGCGACCTGGTCCTCGGAGCCCTGCGCGAAGCCGTACGGGGCGAAGGGCCGGACGCACCGACGCTGTGGACCCTCGTGGACGGCGCCGGACGGCTCGGCATCGGCTGTGCCGCACCGGTTCTGCGCCATATCTACCGCGAGACCGCATCGTCCCACCTCCGCGGCAGGGCCGCCCGCGCGCTCGCCGCCACCGATCCCTCCTTCCCCGCGGGCTTCGCCGTCGAGTGCCTCTGGGACTGCGAGGAGACCACCCGCGAGCTCGCCGCCCGACACGCCGAGACAGGCGACGCCCGGGTCGTCGAGCAACTGCGTCGGCTCGCCGCGGACCCGGCCGAGGAGGCGGAGGTCCAGACGGCGGTACGCAGCCGGATCGGGCCCGACGCACCCGCTGTGTGAACGACGCGATGGCAGGCAGCCGGACCGGACCTGGCGCACCTGCTGAGTTAACTCGGACCTGCCGGGCCCGACGGCTGAATTCGGACGCGACGGGCTCGCAAAGTGAACGTGGGATGACTCACCGGTCAGGGGGGCATGGACGCAGCCTGACCTGCTCGAGTGCGCAGCGCAACGCTCATGGATCGTTCCCCGTCCGGAAAGATCGACGTTGACGCGGCCACGTCCAGCGCGGCGACAACACCCGTATGCGTGTCGTCATCGTGACCGAATCCTTTCCCCCCGATGTGAACGGCGTGGCCCACTGCGCGCTCCAGACCGCCCGACACCTCGTCGATCGCGGTCACGCTCCCCTCGTTGTCGCACCGGCCCCCGCTCCGGGCAGCAAGGCAGCCGCGGCTCTCGCGCCGTGCCCTGTCGTCCACGTCCCCTCCCTACCGCTCCCGGGCTATCCCCAGGTCCGCGTCGCCCTTCCCAGCCGGCGGCTCGCCGCCGCGCTCCTGGCACACCAGGCCGACATCGTGCATCTGGCCAGCCCCTTCATCCTCGGCGTCCGCGGCATGGCCGCCGCCGCCCGGCTCGGCCTCCCGGCCGTCGCCGTCTACCAGACCGACCTGGCCGGCTACGCCCGTACCTACGTGGGCGCCGGCGAGGCCGCGGCCTGGCGGCGCATCCGCTCCGTCCACGCCGCCGCCGACCGCACCCTCGCCCCCTCCAGCGCCTCCCAGGCCGACCTGGAAGCCCACGGCGTGCCCCGGGTGCACCTGTGGCGGCGCGGTGTCGACACCGTGCGTTTCCGCCCCGACCTCCGGGACGACGCACTGCGTCGCGAGCTCGCCCCGAACGGTGAGCTGATCGTCGGCTATGTCGGGCGGCTCGCACCCGAGAAGCACATCGAGCTGCTCTCCGGGGTCTGCGGCCTGCCGGGCGTACGAGTGGTGATCGTCGGCGACGGGCCGAGCGGGCCCGGCCTGGCCGAGGCACTGCCCGGCGCGGTCTTCCTGGGCCGCCGCGGCGGCGACGACCTCGCCCGGATCTTCGCCTCGCTGGACGTCTTCGCCCACACCGGACCCTTCGAGACCTTCTGCCAGACCGTGCAGGAGGCCATGGCGAGCGGTGTCCCGGTCGTCGCGCCCGCCGCCGGCGGCCCGCTGGACCTGGTCGACCACGGCCGCACCGGGCTGCTCGTCCCGCCGCGCGACGCGGACGCCGTCACAGAGGCGGTACGGACCCTGGCCGCCGACCAGGAGCTGCGCACCGCCTACGGGGCCGCCGCACGAGCCACCGTCGAGGGCCGTACCTGGGCCGCCATCGGCGACCAGCTCATCGCCCACTACGAGGCCGTGCTCCAGGCCCGCAGGCCGGCGGTGGCGGCATGAACACCGCACTCCGCATCGTCCGGCTGGCGAACTTCGTCGCCCCCGCCTCCGGGGGGCTGCGCACCGCGCTGCGGGAGCTGGGCAAGGGCTTCAAGGTGGCGGGCCACGATCCCGTCCTCATCGTGCCGGGTGAGAAGTACAGCGACTGCGAGACCGAGCAGGGCCGGGTGATCACCCTGCCCGGCCCGGTGCTGCCCGGCACCGGCGGCTACCGCGTGCTCATCGACAAGCGGCGGGTCGCCGCCCTCCTGGAGGAGCTCGCCCCCGACCGCCTCGAGGTCTCCGACCGTACGACGCTGCGGTGGACCGGCAAGTGGGCCCGCCGCGCCCGGATCCCCGCCGTGATGGTCTCCCACGAGACCGCCGACGGCGTGCTGCGCACCTGGGGTCTGTCGGAGAACCTGTCCCGGCGCGCCGCCGACGCCCTCAACGTCCGTACGGCCCACACGTACGCCAAGGTCGTGTGCACCACCGAGTTCGCCGAGCGGGAGTTCGTGCGGATCGGCGCCCGCAACGTCGTACGGGCCCCGCTCGGCGTCGACCTGATGAACCGGCGTCCCACCCTGCGCGACGCCGCGCTGCGCGACACTCACGCGCGTGCGGACGAGAAGCTGCTCGTGATGTGCTCCCGGCTGTCCGTGGAGAAGCGGCCCGGTACCGCGCTGGACGCCCTGGAGGCGCTGCGCGGGCGCGGTGTGCGTGCGGTGCTCGTGGTGGCCGGAAACGGGCCGCTGCGCGCACGGCTCGAACAGCGGGCGCAGGAGCGCGACCTGCCGGTGACCTTCCTCGGGCATGTCGCCGACCGCAGCCTGCTCGGCGCGCTTCAGGCCTCCGCCGACATCTGCCTGGCTCCCGGGCCCGCCGAGACGTTCGGGCTCGCCGCGCTGGAGGCCATGGCCTGCGGCACGCCCGTCGTGGCGAGTGCGTCCTCCGCGCTGCCGGAGGTGATCGGATCCGCCGGTGCCACCGCGGCGGACACCGGGGACGCCTTCGCGGACGCCGTGGAGATGCTCCTCGACCGTCCCGAGCGCGAGCGCCGGGAGGCCGCACGCGCGCGTGCGGAGTGTTTCGGCTGGGGTACGGCGGTGGACGCCTTCCTCACCGCGCACGACGCGGCAGTGCCGACGCGTCCCTTCGTGCGTGCGGAGGGCGCGGCATGAGACCGGTCCGTTACGTCGCCCTCGGGGACTCGCTGACCGAGGGGGTGGGCGATCCCGTGGGGAATGGGTGGCGCGGCTGGGCCGCGCTGCTCGCCCGCGGGCTGTGCGAACCGCCCGCCGCATTCACCAACCTCGCTGTCAGCGGGGCGCAGACGCGGGACGTGCTGGAGGCCCAGCTGCCCGCCGCACTGGCTCTGCGCCCGGACGTCGCGTCCGTCCTCGTCGGCGTCAACGACACACTGCGTCGCACGTTCGACATCCACCACGTCGCCGAACGCCTCGACAAGGTCTACGCGGCCTTCGCCCGGCAGGGCACCGCCCTGCTCACCGCGTGCCTGCCCGACCCCGGCTCGATGCTCGGGCTGCCGGGGGTGCTGGGCCACCCGCTGGCACGGCGGCAGCGGGCGGTCAACACCGTGGTGCATGCGCTCTCCGAGCGGTACGGGGCCCTGCACGTGCACGCGGCCGAGGGCGACTGGGTCGACGACCGGGAGATGTGGAGCTCGGACCGGCTGCACCCGGGGGAGCGGGGGCACCGGCAGCTGGCCGTACGGTTCCACGGGCTGCTGGTGGACGCCGGGATCGCGTCGGGGACCGCGCCCGCGCCCGAGCCCGAGTTCCCGCCGCCCACCAAGTCGGCGAGCCTGCTGTGGCTTGCCACGGCGGGTACCGCCTGGGTGGTGCGCCGGTGCAACGACCTGCTGCCCCAGTTGCTGCGCCTCGCGGTCGACGAAATGCGCCACCGCGCGCGGGGCACCAGCGGCCAGCTCGATGTGCGGGCGGCACAGGCGGTGTCCATGGCACTGGCCTCGCTGTCTCTGTCGGTGCCGGAGCCGATGCCGTTGCCGGAACATCGGGCTGTGCCGGGTCAGCGGTCCCTGTCGGAGGGGGTGGCGGTGCCGGGACAGCACTCGGTACCGGAGCAGCAGCCCGAGCCGGAGGCGGCGTAGCGCACGCAGGGGGTTGCGGGAGTCAGCGACGGCGTACGGCAACGAATCGGACCGGCGTGCCCGGCACCGCCTGTGCGGCTGCCGGGAGGTCGCTCGCGCCGACGACCGCGATCACCGGGTAGCCGCCGGTGGTGGGGTGGTCGGCGAGGAAGACGACCGGCCGGCCGTCGGGCGGGACCTGGATCGCTCCCAGGACCACGCCCTCGCTGGGGAGTTCACCGGGGAGGGCCCGCTCCAGGGCGGGTCCCTCCGTGCGCAGCCCGATGCGGTTGCTCGCGGCGGACACCCGGTACGTGCGGGACGTGAACGTGCGTACGGCCGCCGGGGTGAACCAGTCGTCCCGGGGGCCGAGGGTCACGTGCAGGACGAGCTCGGCCGGGGGCGCCGGCTGCGGGGCGACGTCCACGCGCGCGTGGGGGCCGGCCGGGTGTCCCAGGGGGAGCACCGTACCGTCTGTGAGCGGTGGCGGGCCGAGCCCCGACAGCAGGTCGGTGGAGCGGCTGCCGAGGACCGGCTCGACGGCGATACCGCCGGAGACGGCCACATAACTGCGCACCCCGGAGAAGGCCGCGCCGACGTCCAGGAGCGCCCCGGCGGGCACCCGCACCGGCGCGCCCCAGGCGGCCGGCCGTCCGCCCACCGTGACCGGGCACGGGGCGCCGCCGACCGCCACGGTGACCGCAGAACGCGGCCGTAGCGCACAGCCGTTGAGGGTGGTCTCCAGGACGGCCGCCTCGGGCGGATTGCCGGCCAGCCGGTTCACGAGCAGCGCCGCGGGTGCGTCGAGCGCCCCGGAGCGGGGCACTCCGAGGTGGGCGTGGCCCGGGCGGCCCAGGTCCTGGACGGTGGTCAGCGCCCCGGCCCGTACGATGGCGAGCGCGCGGTCGGTCATTCCGCCACCGCCGGTCCCGCCGCGCCGACCGGTCCCGCCGCTCCGGTCCGTCGCACCGGTCCCATCTGCACGAAATGCACGCGTGTGCCCGGTGACAGCAGCGCGGCCGGCACGCGCGCGGGGTCCCACAGCACGGTGTCCGTGGTGCCGATCAGCTGCCAGCCGCCCGGCGACGAGCGCGGATACACACCCGTGTACGGGCCCGCCAGCGCCACCGCACCGGCCGGGACGGCCGTGCGCGGCGTGGCCCGGCGCGGGACGTCGTAGCGCTGTGGCAGGCCGGTGAGGTAGCCGAAGCCGGGGGCGAAACCGCAGAAGGCGACGCGGAATTCGGTGCCCGCGTGGATGCGGGCCACCTCCTGCTCGTCGACGCCCCAGTGTGCGGCGACGTCGGCCAGGTCCGGGCCGTCGTAGCGCACCGGGAGTTCGACGACCTCACGCGCGCGTGGGGGAGCGGGCGGCACATCGGCGGCGGCCAGTTCGGCAGCCAGGCGCACCGGGTCGGCGAGGCCGTCGAGGAGGACGGTGCGGGCCGCGGGGACGATCTCACGGACCGACAGCGCGCCCTCCGCGCGGCGGCGCAGCAGCTCCGCGTGCAGCGCCTGCGCCTCCTCGCCCGAGGACACCTCGACGAGCAGGGCGTCGTCGCCGACGGGCAGCGCCCTCATGCGAAGGCCTCCACCCGGACACCCGACTCCTCCAGCCGCTCCCGCACCCGGCGGGCCAGCTCGACGGCGCCGGGCGTGTCCCCGTGCAGGCACAGGGAACGCGCGCGTACCTCGACGGGTGACCCGGAGTGCGAGGTGACCACGCCCGAGCGGGCCAGGCCGACCGAGCGCTCCACGACGGCCTCCGGGTCGGTGACCACGGCGCCCTCCCGCCCGCGCGGCACGAGGGTGCCCTCGTCGGTGTACGCGCGGTCCGCGAAGGCCTCCGTGACGGCCGGGAGCCCGGCCTTGGCGGCCAGCTCCAGCAGCCGCGAGCCGGGCAGCCCCAGCACGGGCAGCGTGACGTCCGCGAGGAGCACGCCGTCGACGACCGCGCCGGCCTGCTCCGCGTCGTGCACCACGCGGTTGTACAGCGCACCGTGCGGCTTGACGTAGGCCACGCGGGCACCCGCCGCCCGGGCGAAGACCTCCAGGGCGCCGATCTGGTACGCCACTTCGGCCGCCAGCTCGGCGGACGGGACGTCCATCGCGCGCCGCCCGAACCCGGCCAGGTCCCGGTAGGAGACCTGGGCGCCGATCGTCACCCCGCGCGCGGCGGCCAGCTCGCACACCCGGCGCATGGTGGCCGCGTCCCCGGCGTGGAAGCCGCAGGCCACGTTGGCACTGGTGACGACGGACAGCAGCTGCTCGTCGTCGGTGAGCCGCCAGCGGCCGAAGCCCTCGCCGAGGTCGGCGTTCAGATCGATCGCGGTCATGGTCCCCTCTGGTGGTCAGGCCACGCGGTACTGCTCGTCGCGGGCGTCGGTCAGGAACATCTGGCCCGGTGCGTGGGTGATGGCGAACGGCGGTCGGGACGCCATCACCGCGGCCTGCGGAGTCACCCCGCAGGCCCAGAACACGGGGATGTCGTCCGCTTCGGCGTCCACCGGGTCGCCGAAGTCCGGGCGGGCCAGGTCGTCGATGCCGAGCCCCGACGGATCGCCGCAGTGCACGGGGCTGCCGTGCACCGCCGGGAGCAGGCTGCTCTCCCGGATCGCCGCCGCCAGGTGCTCGGGCGGCACGGGGCGCATGGACACCACCAGCGGGCCGTGCAGCCGTCCCGCCGGCCGGCACTGACGGCTCGTGACGTACATCGGGACGTTCCGCCCCTGCTCGATATGGCGGATCGGCACGCCCGCGCCGGTCAGCGCCCACTCGAAGGTGAAGCTGCAGCCGATCAGGAACGACACCAGGTCCTCCCGCCAGTGGCCGAGCACATCCGTCGGCTCGTCCACCAACTCGCCGTCCCGCCACACCCGGTAGCGCGGCAGGTCGGTGCGCAGGTCCGCGCCGGCCGCCAGCACCGTCGTCCACGAGCCGGCGTCCGTGACGTCGAGCACCGGGCAGGGCTTGGGGTTGCGCTGGCAGAACAGCAGCATGTCGTACGCCCAGTCCGCGGGCACCGAGATCAGGTTGACCTGGGTGTAACCGGCCGCGGCCCCGGCCGTCGGACCGGTCAGTCCCGCGCGGAAGCGGGCTCGGGCCGTTTTCGGGCTCCACGCGCGCGCGTGCTCGTCGACAAGGGTCAGCGGACGGTCCTCCGTGCGGTTCACGCCAGTTCCTTCCCGCGCGTCTCAGGCAGCCCGAGCAGCGCCAGCGCCGCGAGTCCGTAGCCGATGGCACCGAAGACCAGCGCGCCGCCCACGCCCCAGCTGTCCGCCAGGAAGCCGACCGTCGTGGGGAAGACGGCGCCCACCGCGCGCCCGGTGTTGTACGTGAACCCCTGCCCCGTGCCCCGCACCGCGGTCGGGTACAGCTCGCTCAGGAAGGAGCCGAAGCCGCTGAAGATGGCCGACATGCAGAACCCGAGCGGGAAACCCAGCACCAGCACAAGGGTGTTGGCCCCGCTGGGGATGTTGGCGTACGCCAGGATGCAGACGGCCGACAGCAGGGCGAACAGCCAGATGTTGCGTCGGCGGCCCAGCCGGTCGGTGAGGTAACCGCCCGTCAGGTAGCCGATGAAGGCGCCGGAGATGAGGAACGTGAGATAGCCGCCGGTGCCGACGACCGACAGATCGCGCTCCGTCTTCAGATAGGTCGGCACCCAGGTCGCGAGCGTGTAGTAACCGCCCTGGACGCCGGTGGAGAGCAGCACCGCGAAGAACGTGGTGCGCAGCAGACCGGGCGCCTCGGCCGTGCCCGGCCGGAAAATGGCCGCAAATGAACCCTTTTGCGGGTTCTTCTCCCGAGCTGCGGTCGCCTCCGGTGCGTCGTGCACCCGGCGTCGCATCCAGATGACCAGCACCGCCGGAAGCGCGCCGGTCCAGAACATCACGCGCCAGGCCAGGTCGTCGCCGAGGTACGAGAAGACCAGGGTGTACACGATCACGGCCAGGGCCCAGCCGACGGCCCAGGAGCTCTGGATCACGCCGAGAGTGCGGCCGCGGTGCTTGGCGCTCGCATACTCGGCGACCAGGATCGCGCCGACCGCCCACTCGCCGCCGAAGCCGAGCCCCTGCAGGGCCCGGAAGACCAGAAGAGTCTCGTAGTTGGGCGCGAAGCCGCAGGCCACGGTGAAGACGGCGTACGTGATGACCGTGATCATCAGCGCCTTGACCCGGCCGATCCGGTCCGCCAGCACGCCGGCCAGAGCGCCGCCGACCGCGGAGACGACGAGTGTGACGGTGGTGAACAGGCCTGTCTGGCCGCTGTCCAGGCCGAAGTACGCGGCCAGCGCGACCATGCTCAGCGGAAGCGTGAAGTAGTCGTACGAGTCCAGCGCATAGCCGCCGAACGCGCCCGCGAAGGCGCGGCGGCCCCGCGGGCCGAGGGCGCGCAGCCAGGCGAACGCGCCGTCGTCGGCGGTGTGTTCACCCGCCCCGGGGCGGGTGTCGGTGCTCAGGGCCTGCGGTGGAGGGGTCGTGCTCATGGGCACCTCGCAGTGGGAGGACGAAGGGTGCTTGAGGACTGAGCCGTGCCGTGCGGAGGCGGTCGGTGCCGCGGTGGGGATGGGCGGCGCCGTTCGTAGCAAGGTAGAGGATCGTTGAACGATCCCTCAATACTCATGTTGTTTCGTTCTTGTATCTGCGGTTGAATTCCGGGCATGGCAGAGCAGCTGACCGGACTGGCCGACGACCGCGCCCTCCTGGGGCGTACCAGCACTGCCGAACGGGTCTCGGACATCCTCAGGAGCCGCATCGCCGAGGGGTACTTCCCGCCCGGAACCCGGCTGTCGGAGGACAGCATCGGCGGAGCGCTCGGGGTCTCCCGCAACACCCTGCGCGAGGCGTTCCGGCTGCTCACACATGAACGTCTGCTGGTCCACGAGCTGAACCGCGGCGTCTTCGTGCGGGTCCTGGCCGTGGAGGACGTCGAGGACATCTACCGCACCCGACGGCTCGTCGAGTGCGCGGTCGTCCGCGGTCTGGGCGAGCCGCCGTACGGCCTCGACGGCCTCGCGTCGGCGGTGACGCAGGGGCAGCGGGCCGCCGTCGAGAATGACTGGAAAGGCCTGGGTACGGCCAACATCCACTTTCACCGGGAGCTGGTCGCGCTCGCCGGCAGTGAGCGCACCGACGAGCTGATGCGCAGCGTCTTCGCCGAACTGCGCCTCGCCTTCCACGTCGTGGACGACCCGCGCCGGCTGCACGAGCCGTACCTCATGCGCAACCGCCAGATCCTCCAGGCGCTGCAGGCGGGGGACCGGGTCGAGGCCGAGCGGCTGCTGGAGACCTACCTCGACGACTCGCTCGAGCGGGTCGTGGAGGTGTACCGGCGTCGGGTGGGCGAGGACGACTAGAGCGTTCACCGTCGTCGGTGTGACAACCGTGACGCAGGGGCGCATCTGCGTCGTTTGGGTCGTTGTCAGACCGAGGACCTAATCTGTGCACCGTGACTTTGCCTGCATCGACGGACAGTGTTCCGCCCCAGTTCAGCGCGGGGCCGCGACCCGCTCCGGGTCCGGCCGCCGACGAGGGTCTGGCGCGGCGGCTGCGCGCGCTCGCCTGCACTGCGCCGCTGCACGATCTCGATGCGCGCAAAGCCAACCTCGCCGGTGAGTACGCGGTGTACGGCATGGCGGAGGTCGCCCTCGCGGCGATCGACCTGGTCACGCTGAACATGGACTTCGACACCGGCGCCGACCACGACCAGGTCGTCGCCCGGCTCCTGCCGCGCATCGCCGCGCAGGCCCCGCAGCGACCCGTCGCCGAGCACGAGCGGGTGGCCCGCTGGGTGCTGGAGAACCTGATCAACGTCGGCAGCGTGGACCGCGGATTCCGGGCGGTGTACGGCACATTCGCACCGGATGGGACGTATGTCCGGCGTGACTACGACTTCAAACTGATCGAGGAGGTGCCGGGCCCCGGTGGCAGCGTCTATCTCCGTACGACGGACGAGGCGGTCAACGTCCTCGTCGGCGCCCTCGACACCGACGTCACCAGCGCGCAGATCGCCGCCGAGGTCAAGCTGGAGGTGCTGATCAACCGCGGTCGGCTCGCGGACGCCCAGCTGGCGGCCGAGCAGGCCCGCTACCGGACCGTGCAGTACTCGGAGACCCTCCGCAGGGCGCTCGAGGCGACCCGGCGCAACGTCCGTGCGGTGGACTGGCTGAACACCGTGCCCGACATGATCGCGGAGGCGCTCGACCACGTGGCAGACCGCTATCGGCACGAGAACGCGATCCTCACCAACATCCGCAGGGCGCGCGACGAGTCGGAGGACCCCGAGCACAAGCGGCGGGCCGCCGAACTGGTCGACATCGTCAAGGACTGCATCCGTCGGCACACCCAGTTGCAGTCGCGGCTGCTGGAGGCCGGGCCGCTGTTCCGGGCCGAGCAGGACCGGCAGGCCTTCGCCGCGCCGATGGCGACGTCGGGCATAGACCTGTACGGCCATCTCGTCGCGCCGGTGCTCCCGTTGCCGCTGGAACAGGCGATCCGCGTCACGGACGCGTTCTTCGCGCGGGGCACCGGACTGCGCACGCCGGTGTCCGTTCGGATGGGGGACCTGGTGGACCTGCTGCTGACTCCGCCGCTGGAGCGGGAGCATCTGGGGGCCGAGATGCCGGAGCCGGACCTGATCGCGACGCCGGACGACAGCCGGTTCAGCGAGGAGCAGTTGGCGGCGGCCACGGAGTTGCTGGACCTGCCGGCGGATGCGCCGCGGCGGTTGTCGGGGCTGTTGGCTCAGGCTCGGCGGCGCGATCCCGACCTGCCCTATCTCGTCGCCCTGCTGGCCGTCCACGCGGCCAGCCCGCCGGTCGGCACGGCCTACCGGCAGGGGGAGGAGAAGCTGCTGTTCGCCGTGGACGACGGGACCGAGCTGGACGACCCCGAGTTCGGCGGGGCCGATCTCATCGTCGGTACGGCTCTGCTGGATGCGGCAGGGATGGCGGCCGACAGGACAGAGGCGGCATGAGTACGTACGAGCACCAGCGCAGCGAGGAGCACCGACCGTGAGCGAGAACGTCGACCGGAGTGAGCCGGAGGCCGGTGCCCTGCCCGCCTCCGCCGCCGTCACCCCTGCCGACGCCGCCGACGCGGCGCGGCTCGTGGCGTTCGGACTGCAGCCGAAGCTGCTGCCCGCACGGGACCAGGAGTACGCGGATCTGCTGCGCCGGTACCGGGAGGATCCGGCGTTCGCGCGGCTCGCGGACGCCGTCGCCACCGGGCTCGGGCTGGTCGTGCTGGAGGTGTCGCCGCGAGCGGGGATGGCGGTGACCGCGGCAGAGGACTCGGTGTTCGCCGTTCGCATGGGCGACTACGCGCGGCGCACCGCTGCCGACTCCGGGGACCGTTTCTTGCACGGGCTCGCACATCTCGCCGTGGCGGCCATGGCATTTCCGCGGCCCGAGGACCTGGCCGACGACGGCTACATCGGGCGCGTGACGGTCAACGGTATCGACGCCTTCGTGCGCCAGGCCTGCCGGCGGCTGGAGGAGCGGGCGGCCGAGCAGGGGGAGAACACCGACCCCGCCACGGACGTGCCCGGGCTGGAGGCCGCGTGGCGGATCTGGGTCAGACGCAGTGCAACGGGTGCCACGAAGGACGCGCGCCGGCTCGCGGGTTCCACGACCGGCATCGTCGGCAAGGCCGTGGCGTTCCTCACCGACTCCGGGTTCCTGCAGCGCACCGGCGACGACAACGGCGGGACGTACCGGACGACCGCCCGCTACCAGCTCCAGGTGCGCGACATGGCGGGCAGCGCCGCCATGGCCGAGCTGCTGGACCTGGGCGTCGTCCCGGTCACCGACGGCACGCCGACGCTGCTGCCCGCCGAGGACACCGACGACCTGGAGCTGGTGGCCGACGCCGGGCTGCCGTTCCACTCCGCCTGAACTCCCTTTCCCCTGACGAATTCCTGACGAAGACTGACGAAGGCTTACGAGAGTCCGCCATGTACGAGCTGTCCCGGGTCCGCCTCTACTCCATCGGGCCCGCCGGTGCGCGCTACGCCGACACCGTGCTTGACCTGCGCGGTGTGGGCGAGCCCGTGCCCGACCCCGCGCCCACCCAGGCGGAGTTCTTCGAGGAGGAGCCCGTCGGTCCGCCGCGTCGGCCCGCGCCCGCCGGTGTGCTCTTCCTGGAGAACGGCGGCGGCAAGTCCGTCCTGCTGAAGCTGATCTTCTCGGTGATGCTGCCCGGTCACCGGAACACTCTGGGCGGTGCCAGCTCCGGAGTGCTGCGGAAGTTCCTGCTCGCCGACGACTGCGGGCACGTGGCGCTGGAGTGGCAGCATGTGCAGACCGGCGAGTGCGTCGTCGTCGGCAAGGTGAGCGAATGGCGGGGCCGTCAGGTCTCCAACGACCCGCGGAAGTTCGCCGAGGCCTGGTACTCCTTCCGTCCCGGCCCCGGACTCACGCTGGACAACCTGCCCGTGGCCGAGGCCACCGCCATACGGCCGCCCGCCGAGGGCCAGTCCGGCGCGCAGGGCCGTCGGCGCACCATGAAGGGCTTCCGGGACGCGCTCACCGAGGCGGGCAAGGCGTACCCGCACCTGGAAGTCCACTGGGAGGAGATCCACGACCGGTGGATCGAGCACCTCGGTGACCTCGGCCTCGACCCCGAACTCTTCCGCTACCAGCGGGAGATGAACGCCGACGAGGGCGAGGCCGCCGGCCTCTTCGCGGTCAAGAAGGACTCCGACTTCACCGACCTGCTGCTGCGCGCGGTCACCGACACCCGGGACACCGACGGGCTCGCCGACCTCGTCAGCGGCTTCGGCAACAAGCTGGGGCGGCGCGCCGAGCTGATCGCCGAGCGCGACTTCACCGCCGGGTCGGTCGACCTGCTCGGGCGGATCGTGGAGGCCGCCGAAGCGCGTGCCCGCGCGCGTGACATCCACGCCGGCGCCGAGCGGCGGACGCGGACGCTGGCCCGGCGGCTGTCCGCGCGCGGCGCCCAGGAGAGGGTGCGGGCCGCCGACCTCGCCCAGCGGGTCACGGCCGCAGCCTACGCGGTCACCCACGCCGAGTCGGGGCGCGAGCGCAGCGCGCTGATCACCGCCGAACTCGCCTACCGGCACGCCTCGTTGGCGCTGGCCGCGGCCGAGAAGTCGGCGGCCGCGCAGAAACGCGAGCTCGCCGACGCACGTACGTTGCACACGGCCTGGCAGGCCGCCGAAGCCGTGCTGCGGCACCGCGCCGCCGCCGACCGGGTCGCACGCGTGGCCGCCGCCATCCAGGAGGCCGAGCGGGACGCCGCCCCCGCGCTGGCCGCCCGGACCAAGGCCGCCGTCGACCTCGTACGGGCCCTGCACATGGCCGCGGAGAGCGCCGAGGCCCTCGCCAACGAGGAAGAGGAGCGGTCCGCGGCGTTGCAGGAGGTCAGCGAGTCCGCATACCGGGACTCCACCGCCGCCGCCACCGAGGCGCAGCGGGCCCGCAGCGAGACCGGGCACCTGCGTCAGCGCCTCACCGAGGTCGAGCAGGAGACCGCCGAGGCGGTGCGCGCGGGCTGGCTCGACGACAGCGCGCCCGACGCCGATCCGGCCCGCGCGGCCCTCGCGGCCAGCGATGCCGAGAAGTCGGCGGTGGCCGCCTGGGACACGGCGCGTGAGGTGTCGCGCCGGGCGAGCGAGCACGCGCGTGAGGCCGCCTCGGCGGAGTCCCGCGCCGAGCTGACGGCGGCCCGCGCGGCGGACGCGGCCTCGGCGGCCGAGCGGTCGTACGAGGCGGAGCGCCGTATCGCCGAGGGGCTGGCCGCGGAGGAGCGGCTGGCGGAGCTGCTCAGCCTGCCCGGCTCCGGCGGCGCGGCGTCCGGGGGCGGGGCCGGGCGACAGGGTTCCGGAGACGGTGTACCCGGTGCGCCGTCGGAGGCCGCGGACGGCCTCACCGGCAGCGCTCCAGCGGCCGCTGCCGACGCAGCCGACGGCACGGACGTGGCCGACACTCCGTCGCGCCGCCCGCGCCAGGACGCCCGCAGGGCTCCGCGCCCCCTCGCCGAGGGCGCCCTCACGGCCGAGGAACTGGACCGATTCGCCGACGAGTTGCGCGAGCTGCTCGACGACGCGGTCTCCTCGGCCGAGCGGCAACTGTTCGAGCTGAGGACGGCCGCCGCCGACGACGCCCGGATCCTCGGTGCGCTCGGTGACGGCGGGCTGCTGCCGCCCGGCCCGGACGTGCTGGCCACGGTGGAGTACCTCGGTGAGCACGGCATCCCCGCGCTGCCCGGCTGGCGCTATCTCGCCCAGGCCGTCGATCCCGCCGACCACGCGCGCGTGCTGGCCGCGCGTCCGGAGCTGGTCGACGGCGTGATCATCACCGACCCGGCGTCGCACGCACGCGCCCGGGAGGCGCTGAGCGACGCCGCGCTGCTGCCTCGCTCCGCCGTGGCGGTCGGCACGGCCGCCGCCCTGCTCGCACCCACCCCGCCCGCCGACTCGACCCCCGGCGACGTGTTCCTCGTCCCGCCGAACCCGGCCATGCACGACGAGCACGCCGCCGACGAGGAGCGGCAGGCGCTGCGCGCGCGGGCCACCGAACGGGACCAGGGGATCCGCACGCTCGCGGCGCGGCTCGGCAAGGATCGTGAACTGGCCGCACGCCTTGCCTCGTGGCGTACGGGCTGTCCGGCCGGCCGGCTGGTCGAACTGGCGCAGGCCGCCCGGGAGGCGCGCGCCTTCGCCGAGGAGGCCGAGGCCGAGCTGACCGAGGCGCGGACCGTGCGGGCCGAGGCCGAGGAGGCCGCCGCGGAGGCCGCGCAGGTGCGCGAGGAGCGGCAGGAGGCCGCACAGAAGGCCCGGCGCGCCGCCGACGCCCTCGCCGGGCTGGCCTTCCGGCTGCGCGAGCGGGCCGGCTGGCAGGTGAAGCTGCGTGAACTCGCCGACGAAGCCACCGAGTCGGAGGCCCGCGCCCAGGCCTGCCTGGAGCGTGCCCGCGCCGCCGACGAGGACCGGCGTGCCGCCCAGCGGGCCGCCGACGACGCCCGCCGCACCGCGCGTGCGCTGCGCGCCGAGCGCTCCGAGATCGCCGGCGCCCCCGATGACGTACCGGAAGACGCCACGGACGCACCGAAGGCGGCCCTGCCCGCTCTGCGCGAGGCCTATCGCGCAGCATCCCAGGTGTACGAGAAGGTCGGCGTCGGCGCCGACCTGCGGGCCGAGCAGGCGCGCGCGGAGAGCGACGAGAGCGCGGCGCGCGCGGAGCTGGACCGGCTGAGCAACAAGGTCCGCACACGCGCGGAGCAGCTGCTCGAGTCCCCCGACGGTTCCGACGGGCCGTCCCGGCAGTCCGCCGCCGCGCGCGCGGAGGAGCTCGTACAGCTCCTGGAGACCCGGATGTCCAGCGCCAGCGAGCACCTCGGCCGGCTGCGCGGCGAAGCCGAGCGGCACGCACCCGAGGACGGCGACACGCACACCGAGCTGCCCGAGGACCTTCAGCCCCGCGACGCCGAGCACGCGCAGGCGCTGCTGCGCACGGCGGCCTCCGAACTGGCCTCGCGCACCGAGGCGTTGACGCAGGCCCGGGAGGCGCACGCCGAGCTCCTCGACGCCCATCGCGCCGCGGAGGACGCGGCCGGCGGCTTCGACGAGATCGCCGCGCTGCTGCGCGACCTGCTGCGCGAGCACGCCGGGGACGAGGAGCAGGAGGCGCCGGAGCCGTACCCGGGCGGCCTCGAGGACGCCCGGCAGTCCGCCGCCGAGGCACGCCGGTCCCTGCGCGGCTGCGCCGCTGACCTGTCGGCCGCCGAGGCCGCCGTCCGAGAGGCGAGCGACATCCTCGTCCGGCACGCCAACTCCACCCGCTACGAGCAGGTGCGCACCCCCGCCCGGCAGCAGATCCGCGAGCTGCCCGCATCCGCGCTGCCCGAGCACGCCCAGAAGTGGGCCGATGCCTTCGCGCCCCGACTGCGCGTCCTCACCGACGAGTTGGCGCAGCTGGAGCGCAACCGGGACTCGATCGTGGACCGGCTGCGCGGGCTGGTCGACTCGGCGCTGGCCACCCTGCGCTCGGCGCAGCGGCTGTCCCGGCTGCCCGAAGGGCTCGGCGAGTGGTCCGGGCAGGAGTTCCTGCGCATCCGCTTCGAGGAACCCGACCAGGCCACCCTCACCGAGCGGCTCGGCGAGGTCATCGACGAGGCGACCCGGGCCGCCGTCAAGAAGAACTCCGACCTGCGGCGGGACGGTATGTCCCTGCTGCTGCGGGGCGTGGCCGCGGCACTCCAGCCCAAGGGCGTCGCCGTCGAGATCCTCAAGCCGGACGCCGTCCTGCGCGCGGAGCGCGTCCCGGTCGGACAGATGGGCGATGTGTTCTCCGGCGGCCAGCTGCTCACCGCGGCCATCGCCCTGTACTGCACGATGGCCGCGCTGCGCTCCAACGACCGGGGCCGCGACAAGCACCGGCATGCCGGCACACTGTTCCTCGACAATCCCATCGGCCGCGCCAACGCCACGTACCTGCTGGAACTCCAGCGCGCCGTGTCGGACGCGCTGGGCGTCCAGCTCCTCTACACCACCGGCCTGTTCGACACCACGGCACTAGCCGAGTTCCCGCTGGTCATCCGGCTGCGCAACGACGCGGACCTGCGCGCGGGCCTGAAGTACATCAGTGTGGAGGAACACCTCCGGCCGGGACTTCCGCGTGAGGCTCCCGCCGGCGAAGCCGGGCACAGCGAGATCACGGCGACGAGGATGTTCAAGCGACCGGCCTAGTCATCCGCGTACGAGCTGTTGACCTCCTTGTGGCCGGATCTCAGTCTGCCGGCGGGGCGGTGAGCGGGGCGGCGGTCTCCAGCTGGTGCTCGGCGAGGACGCCGGTGCGGTGGCGCTGGACGAACCAGTAGTAGGCGAAGCCGCCGCCCGCGATGATCGCGACGAACAGCACGGCACCCCACTGCAGGTACCAGTGGAACGGGGCCGTTGCGTTGTAGACGGAGGCCCGCGGCCAGATCAGGTTGACCGTCATGACCGCGCCCCACACCACCGCGCCGATGTTGACGGGCAGTCCCCAGCGGCCCAGCGAGAACCTGCCCTCCGCCGGCTGCCACTTCCCCCGCAGCCGGGCCACCAGCATGGGCGCGGTGACGCCGAGGTAGGCGAGGTAGATCATGATGATGCCGATGCTGGTGACGACGGTGAAGATCTGCGGCTGGCGGATGTTGACCACGAGGATCGCGAGCGCGAGGACCCCGATGATCACGGCTGGCAGCACCGGCGTCTGGAAGCGCGGGCTGACCCGGGCCATCAGGGAGGACGCGGGCAGGTTGTTGTCCCGGGCCATCGCGAACGCCAGCCGGATCGCCGCCGTGTGGACGGCCAGGGCGCACACCGTGACCGCGATCAGCACGCACCACAGCATCGCCTTGCCGGCGGTGGGGCCGAGCACGTCGAGCACGATGTACTGCAGACCCTCCGTCGACAGCTTGTCCCCGTTGAGAGTGGACACGCTCATCAGCGCGAGCAGCAGGACCAGTCCGCCCAGGGCGAAGGAGGCGACGATCGCCCGGATGATGGCGCGGGGCGCGTTCCGGGACGGGTCGAGGGACTCCTCGCCGAGGGAGGCGGCGGTGTCGAAGCCGTACATGACGTAGGCCGACGCCAGCGAGGCCACCAGGAACGCGCCCAGGTAGCCGGCCGAGTGGCCCGCGCCGGTGCCGGCGGTGTCCGTGACCACCTGCGGGCCACGCGTGATGTTCGCCGCGAGCAGCACGATCAGTACGACGGTGGCGATCAGCTCGATGAACACGCCGGCCGTGTTGATCCGGGCCATCAGCTTGACGCCGAAGGCGTTCACCACGGTGGTGAACAGGATCAACACCGCGGCCAGGATGACCGCGTTGGTCGCCACGTCGTAGGTGCCGGTGCCGTCCCCCACGAACTGGAACACATCAGATATCTGGGGAAGCGTCAGCTGGTAGGCCAGCGCCACGGCCGAGATCGAGACGATGGAGGCGACCAGCATCATCCAGCCCGCGAGCCAGCCCAGATGCGGATTACCGATCTTCTTCGACCAGTTGTAGACCGAGCCCGCGACCGGGTAGCGCGCTGCCAGCTCCGCGAAACACAGGGCGACCATGAACTGGCCGGCGAAGACCATCGGCCACGACCACCAGTAGGCGGGGCCGCCGCTGCCGTAGCCGAAGTAGAACAGCTGGAACGTGCCGGTCAGGATCGAGATGTAGCTGATCCCGGCGGCGAAGGTGTGGAAGCTGCCGAGGGTGCGCCTGAGTTCGGGTTTGTAGCCGAACTCGGCGAGTTCGGCGTCGTCGCGGCCGGGTTGTCCGGCGGGTGATTGCCGGGTTGTCGTCATGGGCGGGCTCCTGGTGGGGCAGGGGGACGGTGGGGAGTACGCGGCTCGTGCGGTGCCGGGATCAGTGAGGCGGGACTGAACCAGCTCTGGTGGAGGGCTCGGTGTTGCGCCAGATGCGCTTGATTTCGCGGTACTCGAAGAGCCCCGCCGACCCGCCATCGCGCCCGAACCGGACTTCTTGACGCCGCCCCACTCCGCCTGCGGGACGTACGGGTGGTAGTCGTTGATCCAGACCGTGCCCAGGCGCAGCCGCGACCCGCGGGCCCGGCCCTCGTCGCTCGTCCACGACCCCGACCGGCGAGCCGTCTGCGGACAGCGGATCTCACGGGTGCACTCGTCGAGGAGACGGCGCCACTCGCTGTCGATGAACAGGTCCGGCATGGCCGCCTCCCAGCCTCTCGACCAGCCACTCGTGGGAGGTCCCGATGAGGTGCTCGTGGGGGACAGCACACCGCTTTTGCGGTACGCGCGGGAACCCGTCGCCGACTGGGTCCTTTCACACGCCTCGAAGTCCTGCACGTTCACCCCGTGAAACAGCTCCACCGACTTCGACACGTCCGCCCCGACGCCACCACCTCCGGCGCGTACAGTCGGTCGCAGTCGACTTCCGTGCGGCTCTCGGCAAACGGGAACCCCCGGTGCAGGATGACGTGATCCGATACGAGATTGATGAAGACCGCTGCGTAG
This sequence comes from Streptomyces sp. NPDC059866, assembly GCF_042731325.1. NCBI lineage: Bacteria > Bacillati > Actinomycetota > Actinomycetes > Kitasatosporales > Streptomycetaceae > Streptomyces > Streptomyces sp. NPDC059866. The sequence continues at coordinate 92,128 of NZ_JBHWJT010000026.1, forward strand.
CCGTCGGCTAACTCTGGGAGGACATTGGTGAGTTCGGGATGGAACGTCGCGCAGTGGCAGCACTCCATGAAACTCTCGACGATCAGCTTCCAGTCCGCCTTCACGTCATAAGTGATGCGTTTTCCGAGCACGAGGTTCTCCGTGCCGTAGCGCTCGATGGCGGCCCGTCACCGATCCGCTCGACGGCCGCGCCCGTCACCGTCTCCTCAAAGGAGGGGGGGCGTCGGCGAGGCGCACCCCAGGCGTAGCGGAGCCACTCGCGCAGCGCCACCTTGATCAATCCGTACTCGACGTGATCGACGTCCGGCACCTTGATCAAATTGGGGGCGCACACTCTGTGCCAGGAAGGACGCGAGTTCGTGGGCGGGGAAGGGAGAGCGGAGTCGGCCGCACTCTGAGCGGAAGGGCCTCGGCGGAACAGACTGACCGCCGCCACCGGCGGGAGCCCGACGCCGCGGCTCCCGCCCCCGAGAACAGGTACCTCAGGGGTGCGACAGCTGTCCGGTGCCGCCCCGTCGGCGTATTCGCTGCTGCGTGCGCTCGGTGGCCCGTGCCCTGCGCCGAGCCCTGCGCCGTTCGCGGCGCAAAGCGCGTGCGGTGCTGCTCGGCATCGACACCACGCCGTTGCGCTGATTCCAGACCTGACGCGTCACCCATACGTCGAGCACACTCCAGGTCGCCACCACGGTGCTGACGACGCTGCTGATCACCATGGGGAACGCCAGCCAGGATCCGGCCATCGTGCACAGAAAGGCGATCATCGCCTGGATCAACGTCACGGCGATGATGAGCGCCGCCCGCACGGCCGCCGTCCGAACCGGGTCGGGCAGCCGACGGCGCTTCGCGGGCTCCTCGACCCACAACGGTCGGTAATACGACCGCCCTCGGCCTGCATCCGGCTCATCGGACCCCGCGACGCGGCCGTGTTCCGTCGCTCCGGTGCCCATACCCGCCGGAGCGTCACGCCCTTCCCCCGACAAGCCCGCGTCGGCCGCATCCCGCCCCTGCCTGGCCGCGCGTCGGCCCGCCGGCTCGGGTCCGCCTGCCGGAATGTCGCGATCCGGTGCCCTGGTGTCCCGCCGCTCCCTCACCCGCGCGGCCGTGCCGTCCGCGGGTGCCTCACGAAGCTCCGCCGTGCCCATCACCGTGTCACTCCCCACCGCCAGTAGACCGCTCGCCCCGGTCCGAAGACTCGACTCCCCAGTGGCTGCCCGGCTTGCGCTGTTTTACGCCGCCCGGGTGCAGGATGCGGCTCCTGTGGCCCATTCCGCCCCCATTTCCTGTAGAGAAGGACGAACGGTGCGCCCCGAAGATTCCCAACGAGCGAAAAATTCCGGCCAAACGCCCAGTCGTGCCGATCTGATCGGGTCTCGGGGCCGCGGCCGGAATCCGGGGGGCAATCTCCCGCAATGACCGGACAACTCCCCACGCCCGGCGACCCGTACGGAAGCTCGGCCTCCGGAAGGCCCTTCGAGTTAACTGTGCGACGGTAGTAGGCTCGCGCCGTTTGTTGATGCACATGTACCCCCTGCCGGTGGGGGTCGAGCTGGGGGAGGCCATGCGCTTTCGCGGGAAGTCCATCCGCAGGAAGATCGTGGCGCTGCTGCTCGTGCCGTTGGTGTCCCTGACCGCGATCTGGGCCTTTGCCACGGTACTTACGGGACGCGAAGCAGGTCGGCTGGTCAGCGTCTCGTCCGTGGTCGAGAACATCGGCTACCCCATTGAGGACACCGTCCGGGTCCTCCAGCAGGAACGCCGCCAGACCCTCGTCCATCTCGCCGACCCTCGTGCCTCGGACGGACTCGCCGCGCTCAGGCGCAGCCGGACCGCCACCGACGAAGCCCTGGCCAAGGTCCGCAAGAACGCCCGCGACACCGAGGTGCGTGATGCCCTCGGCGAGGCCACGAACGAACGCCTGACCGCCGTACTGGACGCCTTCGAGGGCATCGAATCCCTGCGCAGCAGCGTGGAGGACGGCACCGTCAACCGCTCCCAGGCCCTCGACCTGTACAACCGCCTGGTCGACCCCTGTTTCGTCCTCCTCGCCGACCTCCATGTCGTCGACAATGTGGAGATGGACACGCAGCACCGGGCACTCGTCAACCTCGCCCGAGCCCGCGAACTGCTCTCCCGCGAGGACGCTCTCCTCGGCTCCGCGCTGATCGTCGGCAAGCTCTCCCGCGACGAGATCCGCGACATCACCGACCTCATGGCCCAGCGCACACTGATGTACGACACCAACCTGCCGCTGCTGCCGAGCTCGGAGCGCGACCGCTACGAGAGATTCTGGAAGAACGCCGCCAGCGCACCCCTGCGCGCCGCCGAGGAATCCGCCGTCTCCGAGCCCTCTGGCGATGCCGGCGGAGTCACCGCGCAGAGCTGGGACACCGCCGCCGGGAACGTCCTCGACGAACTCGGCACCCTCGACGACGAGGCCGCGGACCGCTATCAGGACCGCGTCCGCCCGATCGCGATCGGCATCATCGTCAAGGCCGTCGTCGCCGGAGTCCTCGGCCTGATCGCACTGCTGGTCTCGCTCTTCGTGTCCGTCCGCATCGGCCGCGGCCACATTCGAGACCTGCGGCAACTGCGCCTGGAGGCGCACGAGGCGTCCGGCGTACGGCTGCCCAGCGTGATGCGCCGCCTCTCGGCGGGCGAAGAGGTCGACGTGGAGACCGAGGTCCCGCGCCTGGAGTACGACAGGAACGAGCTCGGCGAGGTCGGCCAGGCCCTCAACACCCTGCAGCGCGCTGCCGTCGAAGCCGCCGTCAAACAGGCCCAACTCCGCTCCGGTGTCTCCGAGGTCTTCGTGAACCTCGCCCGCCGCAGTCAGGTTCTCCTCCACAAGCAGCTCACGCTCCTCGACGCCATGGAACGCAGGACCGAGGACACCGAGGAACTGGCCGACCTGTTCCGCCTCGACCACCTCACCACCCGTATGCGCCGACACGCCGAGGGCCTGGTGATCCTCTCCGGCGCCGCCCCTTCCCGGCAGTGGCGCAAACCCATCCAGCTCATGGACGTCGTACGCGCCGCCGTCGCAGAGGTCGAGGACTACGAGCGGATCGAGGTCCGCCGCCTGCCGCGCACCGCTGTCACCGGCCCGGCAGTCGCGGACCTCACCCATCTCGTGGCCGAACTCCTGGAGAACGCCACGGTCTTCTCGCCCCCGCACACGGCCGTCCATGTGCTCGGCGAGCGGGTCGCCAACGGCTTCACGCTGGAGATCCACGACCGTGGCCTCGGCATGGCGGCCGAGGCCCTGCTGGACGCAAACCTCCGGCTTGCGGAGACCCCGGAGTTCGAGCTGTCCGACACCGACCGGCTCGGGCTGTTCGTGGTCAGCCGGCTCGCCCAGCGGCAGAACGTCCGGGTCTCGCTGCAGCCGTCCCCCTACGGGGGCACCACGGCCGTTGTCTTCATCCCCGACTCGCTGCTGACGGATGAGGTACCGGACACGAACGGTATCGGCTTCCGTCTCGACCGCCCTCGGCCCTCCAAAGAGGCCGAACTCGAGGAGAGTCGCAGGACCGCACTCTCCCAGGTGCCGGTGCAACTGCCCGGCCTGCCCACCTCGCTCCTGGACGGGCCGGTCGAACTGGAGGCCCCCGTCGACCTGGACGCCATCGCGGACTTCCCCGGCGGGCTCGACGGCGAGGAGACCGAGCGCGGCGGCTTGTTCCGTCCGCGCCGCTCCCTCACCCGCGCGGACGACGAGAAGACGAGTAGCCCCGACGACGAGCCGGGCGCCGGCCCTCTCGACGGATCCGGTCGGGCCGACACGGACGATCACCTCGGCACCCCGGTGCCCTTGCCCCGCCGACGGACCCCGAAGCTGGTCAGCTCCCACGGACGCCCGGTCGCCGAGGAGCGGTCCCGTCGCCAGGAAGCCGACGAGGAGAACCCGACCGGACCCGCCGCACGCCGAGCGGAGACGGAGCGAACAGCACCCCTGCCGACCCGTCGCCGCGGCAGCTCGCCACTCGGCCGGTCCTCCAGCCCCAACGGCCGTGCCGGCGAGCGCCCAGCTTCCCGGGGCGAGGACCGCGGTGAGCGCTCCGACTCCCCGGGGGGCAGTCGCGCCGAGCGCACCGAGTCCCCGGTACGCGACCTCGGCGGGCGCACCGCAAGGCCCGGGCGTAGCCTCGATGGACAGGCGGCGCCTCCCGCCCTCCCAAGGCGCACAGCGCCCTCTGCGATCGAGTCCGGCGCAGTCGACGACACCGCCGAGCGCACCACGGCCGACGAGCCCGGGTCCGCCGTCGGTCCGCTCCCACGGCGCGTCCGCCAGGCCAGCCTGGCCCCGCAACTCCGGCAGGACCCCGGCCGCCGCACCGAGGACAGGACGGACCCCGTGGAACGGGACGCCGACGAGGTCCGCAGCCGGATGGCCTCGCTCCAGCGCGGCTGGCAGCGCGGCCGCGAGCAGAACGCCGCGGGCGACGACGCCCAGCGCGGCACAGCACCACAAGGAACGACTAAGGGGGACGGTCGATGACCGCACCGAAGGCGACCGGCCACACCGCGAACGGCAAGTCCGGCGAGCTCAACTGGCTCCTCGACGACCTGGTGGACCGCGTCGCGAGCATCCGCAAGGCCGTCGTGCTCTCCGGCGACGGCCTGGCGACTGGTGTCTCCAAGGACCTCACCCGGGAGGACGGCGAGCACCTGGCCGCCGTCGCCTCCGGATTCCACAGCCTCGCCAAGGGCGTCGGCCGGCATTTCGAGGCGGGCAACGTGCGGCAGACGATGGTCGAGCTCGACGATGCCTTCCTGTTCGTCACGGCCGCCGGCGACGGCAGCTGCCTCGCTGTCCTCTCCGACGCCGACTCGGACGTCGGTCAGGTCGCCTACGAGATGACGCTCCTCGTGAAGCGCGTCGGCGCGCATCTGGCCACTGCTCCGCGCACCGATCTGCCCGCAGGCGGGTAGTGGGATGACATGAGCGCAGACGGTCAGGCAAGAAGCCACTGGTTCGACGACGAAGCAGGACCGGTCGTCCGCCCCTACGCCATGACGCGCGGCCGCACCAGCCATGCGGCCCAGCACCGCCTCGATCTGATCGCGGTGGTCGTCACGGAGCCCCACGCGGACGATCCGGAAGCGGACCCGGCGCTGTCCCCGGAGCACGTGGACATCGTCGCGCTCTGCCGCGAGGCCCCTCAGTCGGTCGCCGAACTCGCAGCCGAACTCAACCTGCCCATCGGAGTGGTACGGGTCCTCATCGGGGACCTCGTGGACGCGGAACTGATCCATGTGACACGCCCTGTACCTCCGGCCGAGCTGCCGGACGAGAACATTCTGCGCGACGTGATCAACGGCCTCCGGGCGCTGTGAGCAGCGCGGAAGCGAGGTGGAGACGTGACAGGCTGGCAGTTCTGGGTCGACCGGGGCGGCACCTTCACCGACATCGTCGCGCGGCGCCCGGACGGTCGGCTGCTGACACACAAGCTGCTGTCCGACAATCCGGCCCGATACGCCGACGCGGCCGTGGCGGGCGTCCGCGAACTGCTGGCCGGCTCCCCGGACCCCGTCGAAGCAGTACGGATGGGGACGACGGTCGCCACCAACGCCCTCCTGGAACGCAAGGGTGAGCGCACCCTGCTGGTCACCACGCGTGGCTTCCGCGACGCCCTGCGCATCGCCTACCAGAACCGCCCCCACATCTTCGCCCGCCGCATCGACCTCCCCGAGCTGCTCCACGAACGCGTGATCGAGGCCGACGAGCGCCTCGCCGCCGACGGCACCGCCCTGCGCGCCCCCGACCTGGACGCTCTCGCAGGCCCTCTCCGGCAGGCGTACGACGACGGAATCCGAGCCGTTGCCGTGGTCTGCATGCACAGCCACCTCCACCCCGCCCACGAGCAGGCCGTCGGGGAACTCGCCGGGCGCATCGGCTTTCCGCAGATCTCGCTGTCCAGCGAGGTCAGCCCGCTGATGAAGCTCGTGCCGCGGGGAGACACCGCCGTCGTCGACGCCTACCTGTCGCCCGTGCTGCGCCGCTACGTCCAGCACGTCGCCGACGAGCTCGAAGGCGTACGCCTGATGTTCATGCAGTCGAACGGCGGGCTTGCCGAAGCCGGCCAGTTCCGCGGCAAGGACGCCATCCTGTCCGGCCCCGCGGGTGGCATCGTCGGCATGGCCCGCATGTCGCAGCTCGCCGGCTTCGACCGCGTCATCGGCTTCGACATGGGCGGCACCTCCACCGACGTCTCGCACTTCGCCGGTGAGTACGAACGCGTCTTCACCACACAGATCGCCGGCGTCCGACTGCGTGCCCCCATGCTGGACATCCACACCGTCGCAGCCGGTGGCGGCTCGATCCTCCACTTCGACGGCTCCCGCTACCGCGTAGGTCCGGACTCGGCGGGCGCGGACCCCGGGCCCGCCTGTTACCGGGGCGGCGGCCCGCTCGCCGTCACCGACGCCAACGTGATGCTCGGCCGGATCCAACCCGACCACTTCCCTCACGTGTTCGGCCCCGACGGCGACCAGCCCCTCGACGCGGTCCTGGTCCGCGACCGCTTCGCCGCCCTCGCGCGTGAGATCCGTGAAAAGACAGGCGACGACCGCACCCCGGAACAGGTCGCCGAGGGCTACCTGCAGATTGCTGTCGCCAACATCGCCAACGCCGTCAAGAGGATCTCCGTCCAGAAGGGCCACGACGTCACCCGCTACGCCCTCACGACATTCGGCGGTGCGGGCGGCCAGCACGCCTGCATGGTCGCCGACTCGCTCGGCATCCGCACCGTCCTCGTACCCCCCATGGCCGGAGTCCTCTCCGCGCTCGGCATCGGCCTCGCCGATACCACCGCCATGCGCGAGCAGTCCGTCGAGGCCCCCCTGGAGCCCGCCGCCATGCCCGGCGTCCTCAAGACGGCGGACGACCTGGAGACAGCCGCCCGCGCCGAGCTCCTCGCCGAGGACGTTCCCGAAGACCGTATCGAGGTCACCCGCCGCGCCCAGCTCCGCTACGACGGCACCGACACCACCCTCACCGTCGAGCTGACCGATCCCGCCACGATGCAGCACGCTTTCGAAGAACGTCATCGCGCCACGTACTCCTTCACCCTCGACCGCCCGATCGTCGTCGAAGCCCTCTCCGTGGAAGCCACCGGCATCACCGAACCCCCCGATCTCTCCGTTCTCGCCCCCTACGAGGGCCGCCCCACCGCCCCGCAGGCCGTCCGCCTCCACACCGGCGGCGCCTGGCGCGACGTACCCCTCCATCGCCGCGAGGACCTGCCCCCGGGCGACACCGTCACAGGCCCCGCGATCATCACGGAGGCCAGTGCGACGACCGTCGTCGACGACGGCTGGCAGGCCGCGGCGACCGACGACGGGCATCTGGTCATGGAACGCGCGGCGGTTACACAGAGTTCCGAACTCGACACGAAAGCCGACCCGGTTCTCCTTGAGGTCTTCAACAACCTCTTCATGTCCATCGCCGAACAGATGGGTGCCCGACTCGAGTCCACGGCGCAGTCCGTCAACATCAAGGAGCGTCTGGACTTCTCGTGCGCCCTGTTCGACCCGGACGGAAACCTGGTGGCCAACGCCCCCCACATCCCTGTCCACCTGGGCTCGATGGGCACGAGCGTGAAGGAGGTCATCCGGCGCCGCGGCAGCAGTATGCGGCCCGGGGACACCTACGCGGTGAACGACCCGTACCACGGCGGCACCCATCTCCCCGACGTCACCGTGATCACCCCGGTCTTCGACACCGACAGCGCCGAGGACACGCAGAGTGACCGAATCCTCTTCTACGTCGCCTCGCGCGGCCACCACGCCGAGATCGGCGGTATCGCCCCCGGCTCCATGCCCGCAGGCAGCCGCACCATCGAGGAGGAAGGCGTCCTCTTCGACAACTGGCTGCTCGCCGAGAACGGCCGGTTCCGCGAGGAGGAGACCCACCGCCTGCTCACCGAGGCACCCCACCCGTCCCGCAACCCGAAGACCAACCTCGCCGACCTGCGCGCCCAGATCGCCGCCAACCAGAAGGGCGTCGACGAAGTCGCCCGCATGATCCGGGACTTCGGCCTCGACGTCGTCCAGGCGTACATGCGGCATGTCCAGGACAATGCCGAGGAAGCCGTGCGCCGCGTCATCGACGCCTTGGACGACGGCGAGTACGCCTATGAGACGGACTCGGGCGCCGTCATCCGGGTACGTGTGCGCGTGGACCGCGAGAACCGCTCCGCCACGGTCGACTTCACCGGTACGTCACCCCAGCTGACCACCAACTTCAACGCGCCCTACTCCGTCGTCAACGCGGCTGTCCTCTACGTCTTCCGCACCCTGGTCGCCGACGACATCCCCCTCAACGACGGCTGCCTGCGCCCGATCGACATCGTCGTACCGCACGGCTCCATGCTGGCGCCCGAGCCGCCCGCCGCCGTCGTCGCGGGCAACGTGGAGACCTCCCAGGCCATCACCGGCGCCCTGTATGCCGCGCTCGGGGTCCAGGCGGAGGGCTCGGGGACCATGAACAACGTCACCTTCGGCAACGCCCGCCACCAGTACTACGAGACCGTCGCCTCCGGCTCCGGCGCGGGTGACGGCTTCCACGGCGCGAGCGTCGTCCAGACCCATATGACCAACTCGAGGCTGACCGACCCCGAGGTCCTGGAGTGGCGCCTGCCCGTCCAGCTCGAGGAGTTCTCGGTCCGGCGCGGCAGCGGAGGCGCGGGACGGTGGCGCGGCGGCGACGGTGCGGTACGCCGCATCCGGTTCCACGAGCCGATGACCGTCTCGACGCTCTCCCAGCATCGCAGGGTTCCCCCGTACGGCATGGCGGGCGGCGAGCCCGGCGCCCTCGGCGCCAACCGCGTCGAGCGTGCGGACGGCACGGTCACCACACTCGGCGGAAGCGATGCGACGGACGTCGGCCCCGGTGACGTACTCGTTGTCGAAACCCCCGGCGGCGGAGGCTACGGGCCACCGCCGCCCGACCCCCATCAAGCAGGAGAAGAGATCGATGATCTTCGGGCGTTCTGAGCGCGGCAAGCCCCCGGTCGAGCCCGTCACGCTCAAGATCCTGGTGGCCGGCGGCTTCGGTGTCGGCAAGACCACCCTCGTCGGCGCGGTCAGCGAGATCAGGCCGCTGCGCACCGAGGAACTGCTCACCGAAGCCGGGCGCCCGGTCGACGACACCAGCGGCGTGGAAGGCAAGCACACCACCACAGTGGCCATGGACTTCGGCCGCATCACGCTGCGCGAGGACCTCGTGCTGTACCTCTTCGGGACGCCCGGCCAGGAGCGGTTCTGGTTCATGTGGGACGAGCTCTCCGAGGGCGCGCTCGGCGCTGTCGTACTCGCCGACACCCGCCGCCTTCAGGACTGCTTCGCCGCCGTCGACTACTTCGAGCGGCGTTCCCTGCCGTTCCTGGTCGGCGTCAACTGCTTCGAGGGAGCCGCCCGTCACCCGGTCGAAGACGTCCGCCGGGCCCTCGACCTCGACGCCGACGTACCCCTCCTGATGTGCGATGCGCGCGACCGCCAGTTGGTCAAGGAGGTCCTCATCGGCGTCGTCCAGCACGCGATGGCGCTGGCGGCGGACCGCCGCCAGACCGTCACCACCTGACGCACGAGTACGGCCCGTACCCCCGCCGACCGGGGTACGGGCCGCAGTCCGAAAACGGCGCCACGCGCGCGTGGTTCAGTCCTCGCCGTCCTCCACCCAGCCGAAGCTCTTCTCCACGGCCTTGCGCCAGTTGTGGTATTCGCGGTCCCGCACGGACGCCTCCATGGTCGGCGTCCACTCGACGTCCCGCTGCCAGTGCGCCTTGAGCTCGTCGAGGTCGTTCCACACGCCGGTGGCGAGTCCGGCCGCATACGCGGCGCCCAGACAGGTCGTCTCGGACACCCGGGGCCGGATCACCGGCACGCCGAGCACGTCCGCCTGGTGCTGCATCAGGAGGTTGTTCTTCGTCATGCCGCCATCCACCTTCAGCGTGGTGATGTGCACCCCGGAGTCCTGGTACATGGCATCCACGACCTCGCGCGTCTGCCAGCTCGTCGCCTCCAGCACCGCGCGCGCGAGGTGCGCCTTCGTGACGTACCGGGTGAGTCCGGTGACGACGCCACGCGCGTCGGAGCGCCAGTACGGGGCGAACAGGCCCGAGAACGCGGGCACGATGTAAGCGCCGCCGTTGTCCTCGACGCTTGCCGCCAGCGTCTCGATCTCGTCGGCGGTACGGATGATGCCGAGCTGGTCGCGGAACCACTGCACCAGCGCACCCGTTATGGCTATCGAGCCTTCCAGGCAGTAGACGGGAGCCTCACTGCCGATCTTGTAGCCCATCGTCGTCAACAGCCCGCTCTTCGACGGCACCGGCCGGTTGCCGGTGTTGAGCAGGAGGAAACTGCCCGTGCCGTATGTGTTCTTCGCCGATCCCACGTCGTAGCAGGCCTGCCCGAACACGGCCGCCTGCTGGTCCCCGAGCGCCGACGCGACCGGGACGCCGGCGAGTTGGCCAACGGCCTTCCCGTACACCTCGGCCGATGACCTGATCTCAGGCAGGACGGACTCGGGCACGTTCATCGCGGAGAGGATGGACCGGTCCCATTGGAGTGTCTCCAAGTTCATGAGCATGGTGCGTCCGGCGTTGGTCACATCGGTGACGTGCCGGCCGCCGTCGATGCCGCCGGTGAGGTTCCAGATGAGCCAGGAGTCGATGGTGCCGAAGGCGATCTCGCCCCGCTCGGCGCGTGCCCTGAGGCCGGGCACGTTGTCGAGCAGCCAGGCTGCCTTGGGGCCGGAGAAGTAGCTGGCCAGCGGCAGGCCGGTCTGCTCGCGGAACCGGTCCTGGCCGTCCGGGCCGCCGAGTTGGTTGCAGAGTGCGGCGGTGCGGGTGTCCTGCCACACGATGGCGTTGTGCACAGGCTTGCCCGTGGCGCGGTCCCACAGCACCGTCGTCTCGCGCTGGTTGGTGATCCCGAGCGCGCTGAGCTGGTCGGCGCGCAGCCCGGCCTTGGCGATCGCCCCGGCGACCACGGCCTGCACTTTGGACCAGATCTCGGTGGCGTCGTGCTCCACCCACCCCGGTTTGGGGAAGATCTGCCGGTGCTCGCGCTGGTCGACGGCGACGATCGCGCCATTCCGGTCGAAGATGATGCAGCGGCTCGACGTGGTGCCCTGGTCGATCGCGGCGACGTACTTCTCGGCGTTGTCCGTCATGGCTACCCCTTGGGCTCGGTTCAGAAGGCTGCGTTGTAGATGAGGCCCGCGAGTGCTCCTCCGACGAGCGGGCCGGCGACCGGGATCCAGGCGTAACCCCAGTCGGAGGTGCCCTTGTTCGGGATCGGCAGGAAGGTGTGCATGATGCGCGGGCCGAGATCGCGCGCGGGGTTGATCGCATAGCCGGTGGGCCCGCCGAGGGAGAGACCTATGCCGACGACCAGCAGCGAGACGATCAGCACAGTGGTTCCGGATTCACCGAGACCCTCGGTCAGGCCGAAGGCGAGGATCGGCAGGACCAGTGCAATCGTCGCGATGATCTCTGTGATCAGGTTCGCGAGCGGATTCCGGATCTCCGGGATGGTGGAGAAGATGCCGAGGGTCGGAGTCGGTTCGTCAGCCGTGCCCTCGGTCGTGCCGGACGCACGGACATTGGCCTGGAACTGGGCGAGATACACCAGGTAGGCGAGGACGGCGCCGAGCATGGCACCGATGATCTGGCCCAGCAGATAGACCCAGACCGTGCCCCACTCGCCGGTGTCGACGGCGATGCCGAGGGTGACGGCCGGATTGAGATGCCCGCCCGACAGGGGAGCGGCGGTGTAGGCGCCCGCCAGGACGCCGAAACCCCAGCCGAAGGCGATCACGATCCACCCCGAGGCCCGTGCCTTGGAGTATCTGAGGGTGACGGCGGCGCAGACACCGGCCCCGAACAGGATGAGGATCGCGGTACCGATGATCTCGCCGACGAAGATGTCTCCGTTGCTCATGGCGGCTCCTAGGCGCTGGCCCGGAGTGATCGACCCCGGTCCTCCGTGCAGGGTGCGTGTCCCGTTGCTCACGTGCCGACGTCAGCCGAAGGCAGGGAGGGTTCCGCGCCCCGCCCGGCGTCCGTGACGAGCGTGCCGTGGCAGCCGAATCACCCGTGGGGGAGCGGGCCTTGGCTCGGAGGGCCCATGCGGCGCATTGCCGTAATACGCCGAGAATGTACGGCGATGTCGACTGACACCGGGAAGTGTTCACCGGCGCCCAAGGGGCGTCAAGGTCGCCGACAGCAACGGTTCAGAGCCCGCGTACGCGCGCCGGCCCACCGTCCGCGCTGACTCGCTGTGCAGCAGGGCTCGGCACCGACCGGCGCGAACCCCGGGACCGGTGCCGCAACTGCCCCGCGCCGGGCCGACCGCTCACCCCCGCCCCGGGTCCCCCACCGCACACCCCGCCTGGCTCGCCGCCGACTCCGAACCGCGCCGGATCTCGTGCCCGGCTGCCCCTGCGCGGCCCAGCACCCAACTCGCGCCGCTCAGCGACTTCGCGGCCTTCTTGAGCGGCGCCAGCCAGGCGGCCGCCTGCCGGTGATCCGTCACGCTTCCGGGCGCGCACAGCACCGTGGCGAGGGACAACGTCACCGGGCGCCCGCCCGCCGACCAGGGCGTGTCCAGGACCGAGGCGGCGAGCGGATCCAGCCCTTCCGGGTCGGCCAGCACCAGGAAGTCGTCCCCGCCGATGTGTCCCACGCGGGTGCTGCCGGACGCCGCGAGCTGCAGCGCCCGCCCCACCGACCGGATCAGCTCGTCACCGGCCGCGAACCCTGCTCCGTCGTTCACCTGCTTGAAGTGGTCGACATCCAGCCAGCTGAGAGCGAACGTCCGCCCGTCCGCGATCCGCCGGTCCACCTCACCGGTGATCGCATCCGAACCGGGCAGCCGGGTCAGCGGATTGAGCCCGGCCGCCTCCTCGACGCGGGTCTCGGCCAGCGCCCGCACGAGGTCCGCCAGTCGTACGACGCCCACGCACCGGCCGTACGCGTCGACGACGGCCACGTCGTCCGAGGTGCGGTCCCTGCCACCGTCTGCCACCACGTCCAGCACCTCCCACGCGGTGGCGTCGACCCCCACCGTCCGCGGCGGATCGCCCAGCTTCGCCGCGGGCCGGTCGGCGTACAAGGCGTGTCCGTAGCGGCCCGACATCGACAGCAGGAAGCGCGAACGGTGCACGGACCGCACCGGCGCCCCCTTCCCGTCCACGAGCAACACGCCGGACACCTCCGGCGAGCCGGTCAGCAGTGCCCGCACCTGGGCCGCGGACGCGTGCGCGGGCAGCAGCGCGGCAGGCCGGACGAACTCGCGCACCAGGGGGCCCGAACGCGCCGGTGCCTCGACCCCGGCGGAGCGGAGCGGAACGTATACATCCACTGTGGGCAGTCTGGCCGGCGGTGCGAACAGCTCACCCTGGGCCAGTTGCGCCCCGGCCGACAGCGCCGCCGCGCACTGGAATTCGGTCTCCACCCCCTCCACGGACAGCAGCGCCCCCATCTCGTCGCACAGCGTCCGCATCGCCCTCACCGCTGCCGCCCGCGCCAGCAGGGACGCGTCGAGCTTCACCAGGTCGGGGGCGATGTCCGTGAGCAGCCGCAGCGGTACGTCGCCGTCTCCGACACCGTCCGCGCTGATCCGGAAGCCCTGCTCGCGCAGCGCGGTGACCGCCTCCAGCAGGGCCTGTTGTGGCACATGCGTGTACGGCGGGCAGACGTCGATCGTCACCTCCCACGGCATCCGGCCCACCGCGCGCACGGCATCGTGCAGCGAGGCGAGGCCGCCCAGGTCGGCCAGGGTGCCGGCGAACACGTTCACATGCAGCGGCAGCAGCGTCTCCTTGCGAACCGCCGCATGGAGCCCCAACACGGCCAACTGACCGTCGAGTTCGGGGTCCCGACGGGCCTCGGCCAGGACATCGCCGGTCTCCGGACGGGCGAGGATCTCCAGGGCCGCGATCCCGCCGGTGGACAGGTTGACCACCGGTTGGAAAGCGAAGCGGAGCGTATCCGACCAGGAGTGCACGGGAGCATGATGGCGCTGCCGGAGCGGGCAGAGGCCCAGTTCATGAGACGTTCACGCAGGATTCCGGGCCGATCACGCAGCGTACGAAAAACCTGCCACCAGCCTTGCCGAGCCGCTGAAGCCGCACGCATACGTTCGACTCGGTGACCTCCGTGCGCCAAGCCGTCGGTGTGTGTACTGCGGTCGGTCGCACCGTGGGCACGCCTGCTGCTCACCGAACCGCGATCACCGCAGATCCGTGCCCGAACAGGCCCTGGTTGGCCGTGATCCCCACGCGCGCCCCGGAGACCTGTCGGCCACCGGCATGCCCCCTCAACTGCCAGGTGACCTCACAGACCTGGGCGATCGCCTGGGCCGGAACCGCCTCTCCGAACGAGGCCAGCCCACCGCTCACGTTCACCGGTATTCGCCCGCCCGGTGCCGTCGCGCCGTCCCGCAACAGTTTCGCGCCCTCGCCCGTGCCGCACAGCCCCAGATCCTCGTACCACTGCAACTCCAGGGCCGTGGACAGGTCGTACACCTCGGCTACGGACAGGTCCTCCGGGCCTGTGCCTGCTTCCTCGTAGGCCGCACGCGCGATGGACGCCCGGAACGGCTCGGTGGCGCTCGCCGCTGCCGCAGCGGGGTCCGTTGCGATGTCCGGCAGGTCCAGCACCGTGTTGGGGTAGCGCGGCGTCACCGTGGACACCGCCCGTATCCGCACCGGCCGATCCACCCCGTGCCGCCGCGCGAACTCCATGCTGGACAGCACCAGCGCCGCCCCGCCGTCCGAGGTCGCGCAGATGTCGAGCAGCCGCAGCGGATCGGCGACCACCGGAGAGGCGGCAACGTCCTCCGCGGTGACCCTCTTGCGGTAGCGCGCGTTCGGATTCAGCGCACCCAGCGCCGCGTTCTTCACCTTGACCTGCGCGAAGTCGTCCAAGGTGTCCCCGTGGACGGCCATCCTTCGCCGCGCGTAGAGCCCGAAGTACGTCGGATTGGTCGCTCCGAGCACTCTGAACCGAAGCCAGTCGGGGTCGTCGGGCCGGTCACCGCCGGCCGGCCGGAAGAACCCTTTGGGCGCGGCATCGGCGCCCACCACGAGCACCACGTCCGCGAGCCCCGCGAGGATCTGGGCCCGCGCGCTGTACACGGCCTGTGCCCCTGATGCGCACGCCGCGTACACGCTGGTCACCCGCGCCCCCTGCCAGCCCAGCGCCCTGGCGAACGTCGCCCCGGCCACATACCCCGGATAGCCGCCGCGCACGGTGTCCGCGCCGACGATCGAGCCGACCTGCCGCCAGTCCAGCCCGGCGTCGGCGAGCGCCGCGCGGGCCGCCGTCGCTCCGTACTCGACGAAGCTGCGCCCCCACTTGCCCCACGGGTGCATGCCGGCCCCGAGCACCGCCACGTCTCCCATCACTTCGTCACCCCCGTAGGCCGCCAGTTCCATGTCGTCCAGATCGTCTCCGCGTCCTCGTGCAGCACGCCGGGAACGACCTCCACCTCCATGCCCACCGCCAGGTCGGCGACGGTCACTCCGGGAACTGCCTGCCCCAGGACCACGATCCGCTCGGACTCCAGCTCCACAGCGATCAACGTGTACGGCTCCCACGGAAGTTCCGGATCGGTCACATACGGTGACGGGGGCCGGTACCGGCTGTCCGTGTACGACCAGATGCGGCCCCGGCGGGAGAGGGGCACTTCCTGCAGAGCCCCGCCGGAACACCCGGGGTTGCGGCAATGGGCGTCCTCACGCGGAAAGAAGACTGCGGCGCAGGCCGAGCAGCGCGTGCCCAGGAGACGGAAGCCGTCCCCGTCACCGGTGAACCATCCGGCCACCACGGGTGTGCGTGTACGCAATGGTCCTCCCGCACGGCAAACAGAACTGACGGTCCGTCAGGAGTCTGTCACGGCAAGCTCGTTCCGTCACCCGATCGGACGCGCACTGCCCCTACCGCTTCCCGGATGCCGATCCCTCCGGCAACATGTAGGAGACATGACACGACTTTCCCTGGTGGTCCGCGGCCTGATCACCTCATTCGCCGCCGCGCTGGCTCTGACCACCGCCTCCGCCACCGCCCAGGCGAAGACCGAGCCCAAGGCGCCCGACGGCTTCGTCGCACTGCGCACCGTGGACCGGACGATCATTCAGGAGATGCGCTACTTCACCCCGCACAATTTCGTGGGTGAGCGCATCGACGGCTACCGGCAGCCCCTCTGCATTCTCACCCGCCCCGCCGCCGAGGCGCTCCACGAGGCCCAGGAGACCTTGTTGCGCCAGGGCTACACACTGAAGGTCTACGACTGCTACCGGCCACAGCGAGCCGTGAACCACTTCGTCCGCTGGGCCCAGGATCTCGACGACCAGGCCATGAAGAACGAGTTCTATCCGAATGTCGACAAGACCCGCCTGTTCGCGGACGGCTACATCGCCGAGAAGTCCGGCCACAGCCGCGGCTCCACCGTGGATCTCACGATCGTGAAGCTCCCGGCCAGGCCGACCCGGCCCTACGCCCCCGGAGAACCCCTCGTGCCCTGTTACGCACCCCAGAGCGAGCGTTTCCCCGACAACACCGTCGACATGGGCACCGGATTCGACTGCTTCGACACCCTCTCCCACACCCTCGACCCACGCATCCAGGGCGAGCAGCGGGCCAACCGGCTCCTGCTCAAGAACGTCCTGGAAGACCTCGGATTCGTGAACCTGGCCGAGGAATGGTGGCACTACACGTACAAGCCCGAGCCTTACCCGGACACCTACTTCGACTTCCCCGTGTCGGCGAAGTCGCTCGCCCACGACCACTGAGCGGCCTGGGGAAGACGCCCTCTCCAAGATCGGCTACAGTCCGCCGCGTGTCCGAGACTCAACACCTCATCCCCAACCCCGCGCCGAACTCCCACTGTTCGAGCTGCGGAGCGCCCTACGGAGAGGGCATCTCCGGCTGGCCCCGCACCTGCCCGGCCTGCGGCACCGTCGCGTACCGCAATCCACTCCCGGTGGCGGTCGCCCTCCAGCCGGTCTACGACACCAAGGGCACCGCTCTGGTCGTCGTCACCCGAACCGTGGCCCCCGCGCGCGGGGGCATCGCATTGCCCGGCGGTTACATCGACGACCGTGAGGACTGGCGGCACGCCGTCGTCCGAGAGCTCAAGGAGGAGACGGGCATCGAGGCGGCGAGCCGCGAGGTACGGCTTGTCGACGCGATGAGCTCGCCCGACGGCCATCTGCTGCTGTTCGGTGTCCTTCCGGAACGTCCCGCCGACAGCCTTCCGGAGCCGGCTGCCACTGACGAGACGGAGGGCTGGCATCTCCTGCGCAGGCCCGAGGAACTCGCCTTCCCCCTGCACACGCTCGCCGTCCGAGCCTGGTTCGAGGGCAGGTACGTCTGACGTCAGCGGTCCCCGAGCCCGCGTACACGCACCGGATGGGGCGGCTCGCCCACGCGGTCGGCATCCTCCCGCTCGACGACCACCCGCGAGCCCTCCCAACGCACGGCATACCGCTCGATCTCCGATTCCTCCCACCCGTCACCGACGTCCGGGACGACCAGCCCGCCTCCACCGCCTCCCGGAGCGGGAGCCCACACCTCCAGCTCCAGTGCGCCGTCATCCCCGCGCACAGGGAGGACGGAACCCGCGCGCGCGAGCACCGGAATCCGCGACAAAGGGGCTTCGACGAGAACCTGCGCGGGCCCCTCGTACGTCTGCTCCGTGGCCGTGTCGTACCAGAGCCCCCGCGGCAGCTGCACGGCACGCCGGTCCGCGCCGGGATCGAGCATGGGCGCCACCAGTAGGCAGTCGCCCAGCAGGAAGGCGTCCTCGCAGTCCCGCAGAGCCCGGTCCTCGGGCGCGCCCCACCACAGCGGCCGCACATAGGGCGCCCCTGTACGGCGGGCCAGGTGCGACAGCGTCATGAAGTACGGCAGGAGCCGCCGGCGTTCGACGAGCGCCACGCGAGCATGCTCCAGCACCTCGGCACCGAACTCCCACGGCTCCCTGCGCCCCGCTCGCAGACTCGCATGCGTGCGGAACAGCGGCAGGTACGCTCCGAACTGGAACCAGCGCAGATACAGCTCGGGCGACGGACTTCCGTCGAAGCCGCCCACGTCCGGCCCCGAATACGGCACTCCGCACAGGCCCAGCCCCATGACCAGCGACAGTGACGCCCGCAGCCCCGGCCAGCCCGTCGCCACGTCACCGGACCAGGTGCCCCCGTAGCGCTGCATGCCGACCCAGCCAGAGCGCGAGAACACAAACGGCCGCTGCTGTGGCGCCAGTTCGCGCAGCCCCTCGTATCCCGCCATCGCCATACACAGCGCGTACACGTTGTGTGCCTCGCGATGGTCGCCGCCCCGCCCCTCCAGGGCATGCCGGGACGATCTCGGCAGGGTCGGTTCGCCGAAGGCCGCGAACGACGTCGGCTCGTTCATGTCGTGCCAGAACCCGGAGAACCCCTGAGCGAGCCGCTCCTCATAGAGGCCACCCCACCACTCACGTACGCGCGCGTGCGTGAAGTCCGGGTACACCACCTCGCCCGGCCACACCACGCCCCGCACCAGCTCCCCCGAGCCGTCCCGCACAAACGCGTCCTCCGCCGACCCGCTGTCGTACACGTCGTTGCCGGGCTCGGCCTTCACCGCCGGATCGACGATGGACACCAGCCGGATCCCGTCCCGCCGCAGCTCCTCGGCAAGCTCCGGCAACTTCGGAAAGTGCTCGTGGTCCACGGTGAACACCTGGTGGGCGTCGTAGTGGTCGATGTCCAGATGGACCGCGTCGAGCGGCAGACCGTGCTCCCGATACCCCGCGACGATCCGCCGTACCTCCTGCTCACTGCCGAAGCCCCACCGCGCGTGATGGTGGCCCAGCGCCCATGCCGGCGGCAGCGCGGGCGCCCCGGTGAGCGAGGCCCAGGCAAGCAGCACGCGCGCGGGAGTGCCCACGATCACCCAGCACCGCAGCGGACCGCCGTCCATGCGCAGTTCGCTCATCCCTGCCCGGTCGTGTCCGGAACCGGCCCCCTCCTCGCCCTCCCGCAGCGTGACGGTGCCGTCCCACGTGCTGTCATGGAACACCAGATGCGAGCCCGCATCGGCCACCACGAACTGCACGGGCATCGTGATGTACAGCGGATCGTCCCCAGGCGCGAACGCGCGGCCCGGATCGGTGTTCCACAGCCGGTACGTACCGTCCCGCAACCGCGGCCCGGATGCGCGCCCGCCGAGCCCGAAGAAACGCGCGTCCGCCGGCACCTCCGACCGCTGCAACCAACGCGCCCGGCCTCCTCCGACCGGCTCCCACCACCGCGGCGGCAGAGCGCGACGCAGGGTCACGCCCCCTGGGGTGCGCACCTCGACAGCACCGTTCCGCGACACCACGACGGTCACCCGCTCGGCCACGACGCGCCAGCCGCCGTCCTTGTCCGGCTCCAGCACCGCGCGGGGGTCGGGCTCCGGGCAGCGCCCGGCGAGCGCGTACGAGGGCTCCGGCCCCACACCGTCCCAGCCCCAGAAGACGGCCCCGTTCACCGCGACGACGATCCGCAGCCGGGACCTGTCGAACCGCAGAGTGCCACCACCCGGCCCCGGTTCCACATCTCGCACCTGTCCGGGCACTCTCGCGCGCTCGGCACCCCGCGGCGGCAGCCCAGCGGCGTCGGCGCGCCTTCTGCGCCATGCCGCCCGAACGGTACGCAATCCCTGGGCCGCCCGCACGGAACCCACCGCCTTCACCGAACGCACCAGGTCACGACCGTCCATGCTGCTCAGCCTGCCATTGACCGGCCCATACGCGGGTGCCGTTCAACTGCCGTTCACCCGTGCCACGACCACATCTTCACGACGCGGACTATGTGGGTGGCACCCTGGTGTACAAGTCGATCACATGGCATCGTCCGTGACAGCCGCGTCACGCGCGCATCCCAGCCCGTGCGCGAGCGACGCCACACGACGCGCACAGCCCGGGAGCCGCCTCATGTCGATCGTGAACCCCCAGCCGCTCTGGCAGCCAGACCCGGAACGCATCACCCAGGCACAGATCACCAAGTTCCAGGCCTGGGCAGCCGAGCACCACGGTGCCCCGTCCGAGGGCGGCTACGCCGCGCTGCACCGCTGGTCCGTCGACGAACTCGAGACGTTCTGGGAAGCCGTCACCGAATGGTTCGACGTCCGGTTCTCGACCCCCTACGCGCGCGTGCTCGGTGATCGATCGATGCCCGGCGCGCAGTGGTTCCCCGACGCGACCCTGAACTACGCCGAGCACGCCCTGCGCGCAGCCACGACCCGGCCGGACGAACCGGCCCTCCTGTGCGTCGACGAGACCCACGAGCCGCGCCCGGTCACGTGGTCCGAGCTGCGCCGCCAGGTCGGCTCCCTGGCCGCTGAACTGCGCGCCCTCGGCGTCCGCCCAGGAGACCGCGTCAGCGGCTACCTTCCGAACATCCCGCAGGCCGTCGTCGCCCTCCTCGCCACGGCCACTGTCGGCGGCGTCTGGACGTCCTGCGCCCCCGACTTCGGCGCCCGCAGCGTCCTCGACCGCTTCCAGCAGGTCGAACCGGTGGTCCTGTTCACCGTCGACGGCTACCGCTACGGCGGCAAGCAGCACGACCGCCGGGACACCGTTGCCGAGCTGCGCCGCGAGCTGCCCACCCTGCGCGCCGTCGTGCACATCCCCCTCCTCGGCACGGAAGCACCCGACGGAGCGCTGGAATGGTCCACCCTGACGAGCGCGGACACCGACCCGCACTTCGAGCAGGTCCCCTTCGACCACCCCCTGTGGGTGCTGTATTCCTCCGGCACGACCGGCCTCCCCAAGGCCATCGTCCAGTCCCAGGGCGGCATCCTCGTCGAACACCTCAAGCAGCTCGGCCTGCACTGCGACCTCGGCCCCGAGGACCGCTTCTTCTGGTACACGTCGACCGGCTGGATGATGTGGAATTTCCTCGTCTCCGGCCTCCTGACCGGCACCACGATCGTCCTCTACGACGGCAGCCCCGGCTACCCCGACACAGGCGCCCAATGGCGCGTCGCCGAACGCACGGCAGCCACCCTCTACGGCACCTCGGCCGCGTATGTCATGGCCTGCCGCAAAGCAGACCTGCACCCCGCGCGGGACTACGACCTCTCCGCAGTACAGTGTGTCGCCACCACCGGATCGCCCCTGCCCCCCGACGGATTCCGCTGGCTCCACGACGAGGTCCGCGACGACCTGTGGATCGCTTCCGTCAGCGGCGGCACGGATGTGTGCTCCTGCTTCGCAGGAGCCGTACCGACCCTGCCCGTGTACATCGGTGAACTCCAGGCACCCGGCCTGGGCACCGACCTGCAGTCCTGGGACCCGAGCGGCACACCCCTGATCGACGAGGTCGGCGAGCTAGTGGTCACCAACCCCATGCCGTCCATGCCGATCTGCTTCTGGAACGACCCGGACGGCAGCCGCTACCACGACAGCTACTTCGACACCTACCCCGGCGTGTGGCGCCACGGCGACTGGATCACCGTCACCTCCCGAGGCTCCGTGGTCATCCACGGCCGCTCCGACTCCACCCTCAACCGGCAGGGCGTGCGCATGGGCTCAGCCGACATCTACGAAGCCGTGGAACGCCTCCCCGAGATCAAGGAATCCCTCGTCATCGGCATCGAACAGCCCGACGGCGGCTACTGGATGCCCCTGTTCGTGCACCTTGCCCCCGGAGCCACCCTCGACGAAACCCTCGTGAACCGCATCAAGCAGACCATCCGAGAGCAGCTCTCACCGCGCCACATCCCCGACGACATCATCGAGGTGCCCGGAATCCCGCACACCCTCACCGGAAAGCGCATCGAGGTCCCGGTCAAACGCCTGCTCCAGGGCACCCCCCTCGACAAGGCCGTCAACCCCGGCTCCATCGACAACCTCGAGCTGCTCCACTTCTACGAGGACCTGGGTCGCAAGCGAGCCTGATCCCCGCACCGCAAGCGATCAAGCACGGCTGCCTCCCGTTCACCGACCACGACGTCGACGTCCGAGGCCGAAGCACGCCAGCCAGCCATGCTTGCTGTGACCTGCGCTGTTCGTCAGCGATCGACCATCTCGGACACCGCTGTCAGTGCAGCCGGTTACTGTGAGTGAGCATTGATCGACTGCACGCAGGGGGAAAGATGGCGCACACCGACCACCAGACCATGCGACGCGTCCTGCGCCGCGAAATCGCCGGCATCATCGGCCTGCTGACCGACGAACACGACTTCCGCGCCATGCGGCGCTACCGCAGTTTCACCTTCGACGACCACAAGACCTACCTCCAGGAGGTCGAATCCCTGCTCAGGACACGCGCCTCGCAGGGCAGCCACACCACGGTGGCCCTCTTCGACCCACGGGAGTACGCCGAGTTCTGCGCGGAGCAGGGACTCGACCCCGACATCCCGGCGAGCCGCACCCGCTTCACAGCGGAACTGGCGGCCACGGGCTCCACCGTTCCCTACGAAGGCCAGACCCTCACCGACCTGGTTCCCGTACTCGTCGACGAAGCGGTCCGGCAAGCGACCTGGGAATACACCTCGACGCTCCTGGCCCGCCTCGGCGCCTGCGCAACCTGCGGCGAGGACCTCGGCCGTGCCGCGTTCGCCCGCGCCACAAACCTCCTCGTCCGCATTCTCGACACGGCCCCGCCGGGCAACCGGCACCTCGTGTGCAGCGTCTCAGCCACGCCGGAGACCCTCGTCGCCGTCCTCCACGCAGACGACACCGAGGGCACCACGCGACTCGACGAGGCCGAAGCCCTCGAATTCAGCACCGTCCTGGCGCTGGGCATTGCCACCCAGACCCCCGGCGGACTCGTCATGCGGACCACCACTCCCGGAACCGCAGACCGCATCTACGGATGGCGCCTCCGCGGAGACGGCCTCGAACCCCTCAGCGCCGGCGAGGTCTTCGACGCCTACTGCACCGACATCGAATCGGGAGACCTCATCGCCCCCGAATCAGGCGTCGACTACTGCGAACCACCCGGCCTGGGACCGGACGGAGGACCGACCACGGAGCACCACCACTGAACACCTGACGACGAAGGGGCGCTCCACCCGCAGGTGGAGCGCCCCAGAAAAGGATCTGCCGGTGGCCGGCTCCCCTACTCGCCGGAAAGGACCGCCTGAGCCGCGCTGCGCGCCTCCTCGGCGCTGTCCGCCGCCCGCGCAGCCGCCGCAGCACGCTCGCACTGCGCCAGCGTGTACTTCGCCAGTGTCGCCCGGACATAAGGAATCGACGCCGCACCCATGGAAAGGGAGGTGACACCCAGACCCGTCAGCACACACGCGAGCAGCGGGTCGGAAGCGGCCTCACCACAGACACCGCAGCTCTTGCCCTCGGCCCTCGCCGCCTCGGCCGACACCGCGACCAGGTCCAGCAGCGCGGGCTGCCACGGGTCCTGCAGACGGGACACGGCACCCACCTGACGGTCCGCAGCGAAGGTGTACTGCGCGAGGTCGTTGGTCCCCAGCGACAGGAACTCGACCTCCTGCAGGATCGAACGCGCCCGCAGCGCTGCCGACGGAATCTCCACCATCGCGCCGAACTTGGCCTGCAGACCGGCCTCACGGCACGCGTCCGCGAAAGCCTTGGCATCGATGCGGTCCGCCACCATCGGAGCCATCACCTCGAGGTAGACCGGCAGACCCTCGGCGGCCTTCGCGAGAGCGGTCAGCTGCGTGCGCAGCACCTGGGGGTGGTCCAGCAGCGTGCGCAGCCCACGCACACCCAGGGCCGGGTTCGGTTCATCGGCCGGCGTCAGGAAGTCCAACGGCTTGTCCGCGCCCGCGTCCAGTACACGGACCACGACGCGGCCCTCGGGAAACGCCTCGAGAACCTGTCGGTAGGCCTTGACCTGCTTCTCCTCGGAAGGAGCCTTCTTGCTGTCGTCCAGGAAGAGGAACTCGGTCCGGAACAGACCGACACCTTCGGCACCCGCCTCCACCGCGGCCGGAACGTCCGCGGGACCTCCGACGTTGGCGAGCAGCGGCACCTTGTGGCCGTCGGACGTGGCCCCTGGCCCGGTCGACGCGGCCAGCGCCGCCTTTCGCTGAGCGGCCGAAGCCTCCAGCTGCGCCTTCTTCTCGTCGCTGGGAGCCACGAAGATCTCGCCGGTGCTGCCGTCGACCGCGATGACCGTGCCCTCGGTGAGTTCACCGGCACCCGGCAGGGCCACCACGGCCGGCACACCCAGAGCCCGCGCCAGGATCGCGCTGTGGCTGGTCGGACCGCCCTCCTCGGTGACAAAGCCGAGGACCAGTGTCGGGTCCAGCAGCGCAGTGTCGGCCGGCGCAAGATCGCGCGCGACGAGGACATACGGCTCGTCGCTGTCCGGGACACCGGGCATGGGCACGCCGAGCAGCCGTGCGACGATGCGATTCCGCACGTCATCGAGGTCGGCCACCCGGCCGGCCAGGTACTCACCGGCGCCAGCGAGGAGATCCCGGTACGCGGCGAAGGCGTCGTACACCGCGCGCTCGGCGGTGCTGCCGACGGCGATCCGCCGGTCCACGTCCGCCATCAGTTCGGGGTCCTGAGCCATCATGGCCTGCGCCTCGAGCACCCCCTGGGCTTCGCCCCCCGCCAGATTTCCGCGCGCTATCAGGTCGGCCGCCACGGCTTCCACGGCCTGGCGGGCGCGCCCCTGTTCACGCTCCGCCTCTTCCGCCGGGATCTGCTTGGCAGGCGGCTCGAGCACCGCCGTTCCCATGTGCCGAACCTCGCCGATCGCCACCCCGTGACTCACACCGACGCCTCGCAGCGTTGTCTCCATCTCACCCGTCTCCGATAGTGCGGCGGGTCCCGCCGCCGCGGTGGTTGTCCTACACGCCGTCTTACGACGGCAATGACGTCACTCCCAGACGAAGAGACTGTCGCCGGCCTTGACGTCGCCGTCCGTACGGAGCTCGGAGAGGGATTCGGCCGTGGCCTCCAGCGCCACAATCGGGCACACCGGCGACTTGCCGACGGCCTCGACGGCGGCAGGGTCCCAGCGCACGATGCTCTGACCGCGCGTCACGGTGTCACCCTTGTTCACGAGCACTTCGAAGCCCTCACCGTTGAGCTGCACTGTGTCGATGCCGAGGTGAGTGAGCACACCATGCCCCTCGCCATCCACGACGACGAAGGCGTGCGGATGGAGGGAGACGATGACTCCGTCCACGGGAGAGACGGCCTCGGAGGGCTCACGGACGGGGTCGATGGCGGTACCCGGGCCGACCATGGCCCCGGAGAAGACCGGATCCGGCACGGCGGCCAGCCCGATGGTGCGTCCGGCAATCGGGGACGTCACGGTGGTCATGGGAAGCCTCCCAGAGGTGGCGATGTATATGGGCCGTCACTGCCTGTCCCGGACGGCACACTGGTCAGCAGGGTATGTCATATGAAGTCCCGGTTCCGCATGCGAGGTCCTGCTTGGCCGCCCTAGAGCACAGCACAAATCGATTTGCGCCCACTCCGGAGCCCCGTGTAGAGTCGTACCCCTGCTTGGGACCGAGCGGCGCAACGAGCGCCTAGGCCCGGCAGCACCCAACTCGTCAGATCCTATCTCGGGGTCGCCTTCTGCATGCCCGCAGGACGGTGGTCAGAGAGACGGAAAAACACTGATAGAGTCGGAAACGCAAGACCGAAGGGAAGCGCCCGGAGGAAAGCCGCGAGAGAGTCTCTCGGGTGAGTACGAAGGAAGCGTCCGTTCCTT
>NZ_JBHWJT010000027.1:0-104993 GCF_042731325.1 Streptomyces sp. NPDC059866
GGACGGCAACGAGCAGAACCTGCAGCAGTTCGTGAACCAGTCCCCGTGGGATCCGGTGCCGGTGCAGCGGCGCATCTGTGAGCGGATGCTGCCGCTCATCGACCCGACGGCCTGGGTGATCGACGATGTGTCGGTGCCCAAGGACGGCCGGATGTCCGTCGGGGTGGCTCCGCAGTACTGCGGGGCGTTGGGCAAGCGGGCCAACTGCCAGGTCGCGGTCAGTGTCCATGCCGCGCGCGATACCGTCTCCTGCCCGCTGCAGTGGCGGCTGTTCCTGCCTGCGGAGTGGGCGTCGGACGCCGGCCGCAGGACCGTCACCCGCGTCCCGCCCGAGGTCAGGCACCGCGAGAAGTGGCGCCTGGCGTTGGACATGCTCGACACGCTGGCCGGCTGGGGCATGAGGCCGCCGGTCGTGGTGGCTGATGCCGCCTATGGCACCAACGCGCACCTGCGGGCCGCCCTGTCCGATCGTCAACTCGCCTACGTACTGGCCGTCCGGGCGGATGTCACCGCCCATCCGTTCGACGCGAAGCCCGTGGCCCCGGACCGCAACGGGCCTGTCGGCTGCTGGCCTCAGCCCCGCTACCGCCACCGGGCACCGTCGATGGCGGCCCTGGCCGTCAGCCTTGGGCGCGACGCATTCACACCCCTGACCTGGCGGAATGGCTCGCGAGGGGAGTTACGTTCCCGCTTCGCTGCCGTGCGTGTCCGCCCGGCGGGCAAGGCCGTCGAGCGTCCGATCAAAGCCGCTGCCTCAGCCGAGCAGGGCTGGTGGGACGGGGTCCTGCCGGACTGCTGGCTGCTGGTCGAATGGTCCGCCGACGCCGAGGCGCCGACCGATTACTGGCTGTCCAACCTTCCGGCCGACACTCCGATCGCCGACTTGGTCCGTCTGGCCAAGGTCCGCTGGCGCATCGAGCACGACTACCGTGAACTCAAGCATGGCCTGGGCCTGGACCACTTCGAAGGCCGTTCCTGGCCGGGCTGGCACCACCACGTCACCCTTGTGACCGCCGCCCACGCCTTCCTCACCGAACAACGCCTGGCCCCAAAAGCCCCCGCACCGGTCTCACCCTCTACCAAGTCCTCGACACCCTCCAGGACGTATTGAGGTGCTGGACCGGCATCTGCACCACCTGTCACCAGCCCCTGCCCAGCCGGACACACACGGCGCCAAGATCGAGACAGACCTAACGGAGTCCTACTAGGCGGCGAGTTCTCGAGCGAGGCCGAGCGGGTCGACGGCAACAGCCAGACGGGAGCGCTGCGGATTCCTCAGTGCCCCTTGTCATGCGGCCGATAGGGATGGCTTCCCGTACATCCAGCGCAGCGGTGCGGCCGGCGGATCATCCCAGTAGGCCTGAAAGCACGGCGTTCCAGGGTGCGTCCCGTCCTGCGCGAGGCGTCGGCAGGTGCCCTCCCGCTTGTTGCAGGACACGCACAGCAGGCCTTCTCCGAACTACGGGTTCAGCCTACTTGGATTGCGCGAGAGGCGAGGAAGGCCGCCTTTCGCGTCGGGTCGCCAACGGCTAGGGTTTGGACGCAGCGAGTCACCAACGAGGAGCCAAGACATGGTCGGTGTTCCGAGCGCGCGTTGACGTTGTTGGCCGTGACCGGCCTGTCATCGCGTGCTGCCCTTGATGTTGCGGCATAGCGAGCCTTCCCCTGCCTGAACCGTCGGTGCACCTTTCATGTGCTCGGTGGCGGGCCTCGTTGTCGGCAACACAAGGGATTCCCGTGCCGTCCGCTTCCTCCGCTGTATCCGATTCCGGTCGACCTGTTCCGTCAAGCCTGTGGCGGGACGCCGACTTCCGCAGACTCTGGACGGGGCAGACAGCCTCCCAACTCGGTGAACACGCAAGTCTGGTGATTCTGCCGCTCTTCGCCGTCCTGACATTCAACGCCAGTCCTGGCCAGCTGGGCGTCCTTCGCGCAGTGGGGCAGGCGCCGATCCTGTTGCTCTCGCTCTTCGTCGGCGCGTGGGTGGACAGGTGGCGGACCCGCACGACGATGGTGCTCACGGACGTCGGTCGGGCCCTGGCCCTGGGCGCCGCCGCCATGGCCAGCCTCTTCGGCTGGCTCGGCCTGCCCGCCCTGCTTGCGCTCGCCTTCGCCGTCGGGGCCCTGTCCGTGTTCTTCGACGTGGCATACCAGGCGTCTCTCGTACGACTGGTGGAACGCGACCAACTGGTGCAAGGCAACAGCGCGCTCGAGGGCAGCCGGTCCGCGGCCCAGATCGGCGGTCCCGCTCTCGGCGGTGCGTTGGTGTCCCTGCTGTCGGCGCCGATTGCTGCCACCTCCAGCGCGCTGTTTTTCGCGCTGTCGTTCCTGTCGCTCCGGCGGATCCGCCGAGCCGAATCGATCCCGGAACTCCCGGAACACTCCCCTCGGGTCTGGCAGCGGATCCATGAGGGCCTGCGTTTCGTCGCCGGCGATGCCGTGCTTCGGACCGTATGCCTGGCCTCGGCCGCCTTCCAGTTCTCCTTCGCGGCCGTGATGACCGTCTATCTACTCTTCCTGCCGCGGGAACTGCACCTGTCGGGCACCGTGGTCGGGCTGGCGCTCACGGCGGCGGGACTGGGCGCGCTCCTAGGCTCGCTGCTGGCCGCCCGCCTGCCGAGCCGGTTCGGTCATGGCGCGATGCTCGTGTGTGCGGCGGCACTCGGCGACGGCGTGTTCCTGTGCGTGCCCGCGCTGCACGGCCCTGCCACGGTGACGGTTCCCGCGCTCCTCGCGGTCGGCTTCGTGTTCGGGTGCGGCGGCCAGTTGGTGAACGTCACGGTCATGGCCGTCCGGCAGGCCGTCACTCCGGATGGGATGCAAGGCCGCGCGGCCGCGACCATCACGTTTGTCGGCATGGGGATGACCCCGCTCGGTTCTCTGGTCGGCGGATTTCTCGCGGAGGAGTGGGGGCTGCGCACGAGTCTCCTGGTGACGGCCGCAGGCATGATGCTGTCCCCAGTGGTGATGGCTTTGTCCCCGCTCGCACGCCTGGGACGGGAGCTTCCGCCCTCGCACGATGCGCCGGGGACGGCCGCCCACCCTGAAGCCCAGGAGATGGCCCTCCGCGACACTGATGAGGCTCATGACGCGGCCACTGAAACCGGTTCATGACAAGAGGCCAGGGCCGCTAGACCGTCCGGCGATCTGGCTGAAGGTCGGCAATCCCAAGTGGGTGACTGTGGGCTTGAGAGAGACATCAAGTTGGGCCAGCTTGTCCTCGGCGCCGGCCAGGCTGATCTCAAGGCCTTCAACCTCGCCGAGCCGGGGCCGCTGGCCATTGCCGGAGGTCCACCGTGTGAGCGTCTGCCGGGATGAGGACCGGGAACGAGAAGTGCCTTGTGACCTGTAATGATGAGAGTTCTCGACGCTCACATCAGGGCGCCTCGTAAGTGAAAAACCCGGGTGCCGGTCTTCGCCGCGTTCGACGATCCGAATCTCTTGGCGCATGGCAGGTTGGGGCCGGCCATCCGACTGGCCGAGCGGTGAGGCCTGCCCGCCCGGCAACGACGGAAACAGCCGCCAGCAATCCCGGACGACCGCGAGTGACGAACTCGTGCGATGGGCGGTGAAAGCGTCCACGACTGGCTTGGCCGCCTGGGCGGTCTACTGGATCGAGCACCGCTGATCCGGTGCCGGCTGGGACTGCCCGAGGTACTCCCAGCCGGCCCCCTTGCCAGAGCAGGCGCGGGGAGACGGAGTCCTTCGGTGACAAACGAAGTCGACAACTCCTCGCTCACAGGGGGCAAGGTCTTCGTCAAGGATGAGTACGCCGGGAACCGACTGTGCCTACAGTCCCCGGTGTTCTGAATATTCGATGCACCAGTCTTTGCCTCCTGGGACCCTTGATCAGGCAGTACGGGAGGGGCACAACCTTGATCATTCTCGACGCATGCATTCTGCGGGCTGTGGTCTCGGCAGCAGTAGCGCGGAACTTCTTCAGACCATTCGCGCCGTCGGCACCGAAGGCATCTCCGTACCGTGGATGGTCCTGGAGGAGCTCGCGGCGCAGCAGGCTGTGAAGTACCGGCAGAAGTACGAGGCCGCTGTGCAGGCCATCGAAGCCCTCGACCAGAACACGCCCTGGAAGGTGCCGACCGTCCTCGGGGACTACGACCCCGAACGAGTCCGCAAGCACTGCGCAAGGAGTACCGCAACATCGTCGACGTGATCGAGACCAGCGAAAGCGCCCTCCGCGAGGCCGCGTTCCGCGAGGCCAACGGCCTGGCCCCGTGCAAGGTCAACAACGGTGGCAAGCAGACGAAGACGGGCTTCCGAGACACGGCCATCTGGATGTCGGCCATCGAGTACGCCCGCATCAATCCGGAGGAGACCGTCTACTTCGTCAGCTCCAACACCCGCGACTTCGGGGACGGCACCGCCTACCCCGATCCAATGGACCAGGACGTTAAGACCGTGTCCTAGGTGATGAGGCGGCATCCGGCCACGGAGCCTCCGCAAAAACCCGTTGGCGGACCACGGCGACCGTTGCTAATCTCCCGGAGGCCGTGCGAGAGAACGAGGAGGTGGTACCCGTGAACGTATCGACATGGGTGCTCCCCTCCGGGGTCACGGTCGGGCGATAGGTCGTCCGGGAGCGCCGCTCTGAGCCCTCCCGAAAGGCACGACCGTGCAATTCACTTCTGAACAGCGCCTCGACGACGGCGTCCTCGAGCGCGAATTCACCCTCGGCGAGATTCCCGGCACCCTGTGGACGCCTGGATCCGCACCGGCCCCGCTGGTCCTGATGGCCCACAACAACGGCCTGCCCAAGGCGGAACCCCGGCTGGTGGCCCGGGCCCGGTACACCGCGGCGCGCGGCTACGCGGTGGCCACCATCGACGCCGCCGGGTGCGGTGACCGTCCCCGTTCCGCCGCCGACGAGCAGGCCCGTGCCGACCTCCGGCGGGCGATGCAGGCCGACGAGCCGGTCGACGAGATCTTCGAGTCCTTCATCGGCCCGCTGGTCGAAAACGCGGTCCCGGAATGGCAGACCACTCTGGACGCCCTCCTTTCGCTGCCCGAGATCGGCGGCCCGGTCGGGTACTCCGGGGGGTGGACCGCCCTCGGCATTCGGCTGGCGGTGGTCGAGCCGCGCATCGCGGCCGCAGGCTTCTTCGCCGGAGGGTACGTGCCCCGTGCCCAGCGCGAGGAGGCCCGGCAGGTCACCATTCCGCTGCTGTTCCTGCTGCAGTGGGACGACGAGGGGAACCCCCGGCAACGGGCCCTGGACCTGTTCGACGCCTTCGGCAGCAAGGAGAAGACGCTGCACGCCAATCTGGGAGGGCACACCGGCACCCCGTGGTTCGAACTGGAGGACGGGTGCCGGTTCTTGGACCGACACCTGAAGTGAGGCCGGGCCGTCTGGCGGGCAGCAGACGGTAGGCGGTCTCGGCCAGGATGCCGTCATCGAGGACAGGTCCCGGCCCTCCTCGACGGCGGTGGCCGGCAGATGCACCACCGCCCCGATCGCGGCGGTACCGGCCCTCGGCGGCACCGACCGGTCGGGGCGGCGCTCGGCCACCAGCGCCGCCATCAGCTGGGACCATGCCGCGAGGCACTCGACCCGTACCTCGCGGATCGCCGGGCAGGCGACCGGGCCGGGCCGGGGTTGGCGGCCAGCAGCCGGCAGTAGGTACGCATCGCGGCGTTCAGCATCCCGCGAGGGCCGCGCTGGGCTCGGTGATCCGGCTGACCTCGGTGAACAAGACCTCGGTGGCGGCCCGGTACGCGGCGACGCCTACGGCATCTGGGTCGACCAGACCGGCCAACCCCGTGATCAGCCTGTGCCGCCGGTGGTGGGCAGGTCCGGTCTGGGCTTGCCCACCACTCAACCAGTTCACGATGCATGGGAGCACGAACGTGCCAGAGATCAGCACCAGCGGCACCGTGGGTGTCGACCACAGCCACTTCTCCATCGCCTAACAAGCTCCGAGCCTCGGCCTGCCGGAATTCAGAGAAGGCGAGCCCGTAACCGTCACTCACGGGCTCATCACGATCACCACCCGCGTCCAGGACCACACGGCACATGTCACACTGCGTATCAGCGACCACGCTCTCGCACCCGATGAGACATGGCAGTCCCTGGGGCAGTACCCCTACCGTCCAGTGCACACCGGACACATGGTGGTCAGCGAGACCGCCACAGGAAGCGCCTGGGCCTCGGGCCTGCGACTAGGCCCAGTTCCCGTACTTCTCCGGCAGGTGCACCCACTGCGACCCCGTCTGGAACTTCCAGGTGATCGCATCGATCACCTCACGGTGATCCCGCCACCGCCCACCCCGCCTGGGCGTCCGGTCCGGCAACAACGGCTCGCTCCGCGCCCACTGCGCGTCGCTCAACGGCACACCTGAACCAACGATCAGATGATCCGAACGAACGGCCTGGAGGTGATGCCCGGCATACGCACGGGCAAGTCGCGGTTGCAGGCCGCTCGCGCGCGTGGATGGGCGGGTACTCCCCGACGGTTCCGTCACGAACTCAACTGGACGGCGCAACCGGGGACCACATGCCGAGCCACTGCTCGGCGCCCCATGCCTCGAACCGCTCCACCTCGGTGAACCCCAGCTTCGCCGCGAGGCGCATCGAGCCGACGTTGGCGGTCTGGGTGGCGAGCACCACCGGCTCGCCGGGAAGCGCGCCGGCGAGCCAGCCGAGTGCTGCCGCGCACGCCTCGGCGGCGTACCCGAATCCCCACGCCCGCGGCAGGAACAGGTAGCCGAGATCGGCCTTCCCCGCGGCAGCCGGGCGACGGTGCTCCGGTGCTCTCCTGAGCAGGATCTGGCCGATCATCGCCCCGTCGAGATCAACGACGAAGCTCCCGGGCCACCGCTCGGGCACCTCAGGCGTCTCGCGCTCAAGCTCGTCACGCGGGCGGGGACCACCGAGGTAGGTGTGCACCTCCGGCGAGGCGAGCAGCTCGATGAACGCCGCACGGTCCCGCGCCTCGGACTCACGGAGCACGAGCCGCTCGGTCCTGATCGGCTCAGGCGGCCAAGCCGCGAGTCCCAGATCTTCCATCCGCGCACGCTAACAGATGGTCAAACCAACCGAACGGGAAACGCTTAACTCCCCGGCCTACGACGCTTAACGGCACGCCTGAACCAACGATCAGATGATCCGAACGAACGGCCTAGACCCAAGCAGCGTCTACATCGTGCACATTTACACCAAAGGCCGCACAGACTCTCGGGAGCGGTGGCAAGCAGCCATGGACCGCGGCGAGTACGGCACCCGTGAACGCTTCGAAGCGTATCTGGCCGTCTTTGTTCCGACGGGGCGCCAGCAACCCCCCGACAACTCCGAGCAGAGTCGCATCCCGGTCGATGAGACAGGCCGACGTCCCAAGAACTGGACCGACATGTCCGGGTAGTTGAGACGCTCCGGGCTGATGGAGGCTCGATTCCCTGGGAGTTGCCTTCTATGTGACCACTGTTGGCATGACCCCTACGTGTCGCGACTGATCGGACACCTGGGGCGTCATGGCCCAAAGGGGTCGTGCCGGCGCTGGACCGGGGCTGCGCCAGGTTCGCATGCGGTGTAGGCCGACCACGCCTACAGAGACTGGCGGTAATCGCTGTACGGGGAGCTGGCCCTCATCGACGCAGATTCAGATCGGGCGGATGTTCTCCGCCTGGGGGCCCTTTGGCCCTGGGTGACATCGAGTTCCACCTTCTGCCCCTCCTGCAGCTCGCGGTAACCCTGGGCGGCGGTGATGTCGGAGTAGTGGGCGAACACATCCGGTCCACCCGGGATCGCAGTGTGCTCGACGCTCCGGGCCGTCCGCCACAGCGCGGCGGAGAGCCACAGCAGGATGACGCCGACCAGGATGTGCAGCGCGCTGGTGAGCAGGGAGTCGGGGAGTGCGGTCAGGAACGCGAACAGGGGCAGGACGGCGGCGTAGCCCCACGACGGAATCCTCGGGAACACGCGGGCACGGATCACCGCCGCCCCCGAACAGGACGCAGCCCACGGCGAAAACGGCCGCGGAGCCGATGAGCGCGGGGACGGCAGGGCCGGTCAGTGCCTCGTCGACGACGTCGTCGAAGTAGAACAGCACCAGGTTCGAGGCGAACGCGGCACCGCCGGACAGGCCGAGGCCAATGAGGTTCACGGTGCGGGCGACGTCCCGAAGCGGCCGGTGGCCGGGCGCTGCCGCAATTGCAGCCCGGTGAGCAGCGGCAGGGCGAACGCGGGCGAGAGCGCGAACGTGACGCTGGTCGCGGACGTCTCGCCGGTGAACGTCTCGACCAGCGCGGGCAGGGTGACCAAGAGGCCGGACAGCGCCCCGCCAGGGCGTCGGCGCAGAACGTCGATGAGGTGGTGGGTGAGGACATGAGGCCACTCCGGTTGCTCGGACAGTGGTCAGGGCCGTCACCGTAGGGAGCGGCGGGGCAGTGGCTGAACGAAGCGAGGCGGTCGGTGAGACTCGCGCTGGGCGACGTACGGCAGTCGGTCCGTGCACTACGGGGCGAGGCGCCGCGCCCCCCGCTGTCGGCCGCGCTCGCCGACCTGGCGCACAGCGGTGAGGCACGGCCGCAAGTCACCGTCGAGGTGAGCGGCGGCCAGGACGGCTACGGCACGCTCGAACTGACCTCCTTGTACCGGGCCGCGCAGGAGGGCGTGACCAACGCGCGCCGGCATGCGCGGGCCACGCGGGTGACGGTGGTGCTCCGCCCGGCCGACGACGCCGCGCGGCTCGTGGTGACCGACGACGGCCGAGGCTTGCGGACCCCTGAGTGGGCCCCTTGATCTTGGTTCGGAGCCGTTACGGGGGCCCTCCCGGGACACGTGAAGGTCCCACTGCTGCTTTTCTGCAAGTCAGAACGTTTCTTCACCACTGACCTGTGGTGGGGCGGGTGGGACTCGAGCCCACGGCCGACGGATTATGAGTCCGCTGCTCCGCTCTACGATGAAATTCGCTCCCTCGACGCTTCCCCGCCTTTCGGCATACGGCTGGCCGCAGTCGGACCGGGAATGCCTTTGCCGCACGCCGTCGGGTGCCGCCGAGGTGATGCGGCATCAAGCCAAAGTGGCCCAAGCTCCGTCGGTCGCCTTCCGAGATCGGTGCGTCGCTCATATCCTCGTGCGCCAATGGTTACCGACGGTAAGGGGTAGCGATGGGCGGCACCACACGCAGAGGGTTCCTGGGCACAGCCGCGGCCGCCGGCGGCGGGATCACCCTCGAAACCCCCAAGCGGACCGCAGCCCAGAACGGCGCCGCCCCACAGACCGTGGTCGTACTGGGCGGGGGCGTCGCCGGGCTCACGGCCGCGCACGAACTCGCCGAACGCGGCTTCCGGGTCACGGTCTACGAACGCAAGGCGCTGGGCGGCAAGGCCCGCAGCATGGACGTGCCGGGCAGCGGCACGGGCGGCCGCCGCCCCCTGCCGGGGGAGCACGGCTTCCGCTTCATCCCCGGCATCTACCACAACCTGCCCGACACCATGCGGCGCATCCCCTTCCCCGGCAACCCCAACGGTGTCCACGACAACCTCGTCGCCCCCAAGGAGATGCTGTTCGCCCGGTCGGGCGGCCGCGAGGACATCCGGATCCCGCTGCCCTGGCCCGGCAACACCCCGGCCGAACTCACCCCCGACGAGATCCGCCGCGCCCTCACCTCGGTCCTGGACACCGCCTTCAACCTCCCCCTCCACGAGGCCCTCTACTTCGCCAACCGCTTCCTGGTCTTCCTCACCAGCTGCGACGAACGCCGCGACGAAGTCTGGGAGCAGATGCCGTGGTGGGAGTTCGTACGGGCCGGACGGATGTCGTACGACTACCAGCGGATCCTCGCCGTTGGCATCACCCGCAACATCGTGGCCACCAAGGCGGAGGAGGCCAGCACCCGTACGGTCGCCACCCTGCTGGAGGCCTTCGCCTTCAACCTCCTCGGGCGGGGCGCGGACGGACCGCTGGACCGGATCCTCAACGCGCCCACCAACGAGGCCTGGATCGACCCCTGGGTGACGTACCTGAAGTCACTCGGAGTCGAGTTCCACATCGGCTGGACCGTACGGGACCTGACCCTGGACGCGGGCCGGATCGCCGGGGCCGTCATGGAGGACCCGGAAGGTGCCCGCCGGACCGTCACCGCCGACCACTACATTTCGGCCATGCCGGTCGAGCATGCCCGCCGCACCTGGAACTCCGCCGTGCGCGCCGCCGACCCCCAACTGGCCGAGTGCGACCGGCTGGAGACGGACTGGATGACCGGCATTCAGTTCTACCTGACCGAACGTACGCCGATCCTGCACGGCCACCTCGACCTCATCGACTCCCCCTGGTCGCTGACCGCGATCGCCCAGGCCCAGCACTGGCCGGGCCACGACTTCCCCTCCGACTTCGGTGACGGCACGGTCGCGGACTGTCTGTCCGTGGACGTCTCCGAGTGGGACCAGCCGGGCATCCTGTACGGCAAGACGGCCAAACAGTGCACTCGCGCCGAAGTCGCCCGCGAGGTGTGGGCGCAGTTGAAGGCGGCACTCAACGACAGCGGCCGTACGATCCTGAAGGACTCCGTGCTGCACTCCTGGTTCCTCGATCCGGCAGTGGACGGACTCGGCACCCCGAACCCCGTCAACGAGGAACAACTGCTCATCCATCCGACAGGGACCTTCCACCACCGTCCGCGGTCGGCCACGAAGATCCCCAACCTCTTCCTGGCCGGCGACTACGTGGCCGTACCCATCGATCTCGCCACCATGGAAGGCGCCAACACCTCGGCCCGGCAGGCTGTCAACGCCCTGCTGGACGGGATCGGTTCGACCGCCGAGCGATGCACCGTCACCCCGCTGTACCGGGCCCCCGAATTCGAGGCGCTCAAACGCCACGACCGCACCCGTTACCTCCTCCGGCTGCCGAATCTCTTCGAGGTCGGTTGACAGCTTTGGTCAACGACCCGTCGCTAAAGCGACGGGCTTGCACAGCGGGCGCCACTGGTTGTGGTGCTGCGCTTGCGTCCTGTCCCGCGCCCCGGTTTCGGGGGCGGGTCTGGGGCGGTTGACTGCGCCCCGCGTCGCCACAACTCTTCCGCGCGAGCGCGGATGTTGCGGGAGCCGTTCCGGTCCGCGTGCGCAACGACGCCGCAGGACCGGCATGCGAACCAGGCCTGGGAGACCCGGTTCGCCTTGTCGATGTGGCCGCACTCGGCGCAGGTGCGCGAGGTGTACGCCGGATCGACGTACACCACCGGCACTCCCGCCCGGCGGGCCTTGTACGCGATGAAGCTTCCCAGCTGGGCGAACGACCAGCTGGAGTGGGTGGCCCGTTGGGGCTTGCGAAGCCGTACCCGTTCGCGGACGCCCGTGAGGTCTTCCAGGGCGATTCCGCGACCGGTGCGTTCTGCCTCGGCCACCACATGCTTCGCGATCTTGTGGTTGATGTCCCGTGCCCGCCGTGTCTCCTTGCGCCTGCGCTTCTTCAGCCGGCGCTTGGCGGACGGGGTGTTCTTCTTCTGCAGCTTGGTGCGCAGCGTGCGTTCCCGCACCCGGATGCGGTTGAGCTCGCGTCCGGCCATGGTCTGACCGTCGGTGGTGGTGGCGATGTTCACGATGCCCAGGTCGACGCCCAGGAAGCCCGCCGGGTCGGTGTTCAGCGCTGCCTGGGGTACCTCGCAGGTGGCCAGGAGGAACCACATGCCGTCCCGGTACACGAGGTCGGACTCGCCCCGGCGGTACAGGGCCAGGGTGGCCAGCTGCTCGGGGGCGGCGGTGAACGCCACGTCCTTGACCCGGCCGTGGACGGTCCAGATGGAGACTCGGCGTTCGGTGATCTGCCAGGACAGCATCCGGTCGTCGTAGGGCTGCGCGCCCTCGGGCCGGAAGGCGATGGGCTTCTGGGTGGCCCGCCGGTACCGTTTGGACCACGGCTTGCCGAGGTTCCCGGCCTTCGCATTCGCCGCCAGTGTGCGGTAGGCGTCGCAGGTCTTCTTGATGACGTGTTGGGCGGCCTGCGCGCCCAGCCCCCACCGCTGCTTGATCTCGGTGTAGGTGTGCTCGCGCAACGCGAAGTTCCGCTTCATGTCCTTGGCGAAGGCCACCTCGGACACCCAGGACGCCGCCTCGTTGCAGGAGTGCAGGGTCGCCTCAAGTGCCGACGCCTGTACAGGCGTCGGCAGGAGCTTGACCTGCACCACCATTTTCACCCGGCCAGGCTGGCGCCTGGCATTGGCCTGTGTCGCCGAGATGGGAACCAAACCCCGAGATACGCAGGGGGCGTAGCGTCGTTTACGCTCTGCACGCACATTTGGTCTTCACCCCGAGGTACCGTCGCGGAGTCCTCACCGATGATCTCCTCGCACGCTGCGAGGAGATCATGCGGGACGTCTGCGCCGACTTCGGCGCCGAACTGGCCGAGTTCAACGGTGAGCGGGATCATGTGCACCTGCTGGTGTATTACCCGCCCAAGATCGCCCTCTCCCGGCTGGTCGGCTCGCTCAAGGGCGTCTCCGCCCGCCGCCTGCGCCAGGAGTTCCCCGACCACATCCACCGTTTCCTGTGGGGCGAGCACTTCTGGTCCCCCTCCTACTTCGCCGCCTCCGTCGGCGGAGCCCCTCTCTCCGTGGTCAAGGAGTACATCGAGAACCAGAAACGCCCCGACTGAGGCGGGAGCGCTCTCCGGCTCCGCCGGACAGCCCTACGGGCGCTCCGCGCCCGAACCCCGGGACACTGCGACGCTCCCCGTCGCCACCACACGATGCGATTCCTCCCAGGCGTAAACGCCTGGGGTTCCTCGCAAGAGCCTCGCTGAAGCGTCACGAGGCTCTGCGGGGCAGAGGAGGGGAGTAAGAAGCCGACTGCGCATCGGTGTGCCAGCTCAATCGTCTCGGTTCTGTGCTGTGGTGGCTGCGGTGTCGCCGGGCAACTGTTGTGCGCTGCGGCTGGCGGAGGCCACCAGGTAGCCGGGGAGGTGGAACCTGCAGTGCAGGTGCACTGGTGCGCCGCAGTCGTCTGCGAGGGCGTGCAGTGCGGACGGGCTGTAGGCCTTGCGCAGGCTGATCGTGCCGTCGTGTGCGGCTGTGGCCCCGCCGAGGAGGAGCAGCAGCGGGACGATGGCCAGGTATGCGGGGTGCCGCCAGGCGTCGATGATGAGCAGGCGGTGTGCGGCTCGGGTGCCTTCGCGGAGCACCATGCGTACCTGAGCTGGTTGCAGGTGGTGCAGGGACATGGTGAAGACGGCCACGTCCCAGGTGTGGTCGGGGGCGTCGATGGCAGTGGCGTCGATGACGCGTGTGGTGACCCGTGGGTGGTCGCCCAGAGGGCCGGTACGGAATGCCTGGACGGAGTCGGTGCTGATGTCGCTGACGGTGACGTGTGCGGTGGGGTGGTCGCGCAGGAGCTGTTCAGCGAGGTGGCCCCGGCCTGCTCCGAGTTCGAGGATGCGGGGCTCACGCTGCCGGCCGGCCTCTGCCAGGGCCAGTCGGCTGAACGTGCGGTAGGCCAGTGACGCGCGCTGGAAGCGGTCCAGCTCGCGCAGTCCCCTGCGGGCCCTTTCCGCCAGCCGGGGATCGGGGTGGTCGATGAAGTCGATCCACTCGGCTCGGTCGGTTTCGTACAGACGGTCCCACCATGGGGCGCCGGGGCCGCCCCGGGGGAACTGCTCGTGGTGCATGGTGCTCCACCTCCCGCGGTGGTGTGTGCGTGTGCGGATGCGGTAGTGGTGTGATGTGCAGCGTGGGGTGTTCACGGGTCGGCGAGCTGGTTGACCGCGGCACGGAAGAGCGTCGGTGCGGCCAGGCATGCGGGCACCAGCAGCGAGCGGGCGCCAGGGTGGGTGGTGGCGAGGACCAAGGTGTGGGTCAGCCACCGGTAGCGGCGCGTCAGGCGCCGCCAGGCGTGCCCGTAGCGAGCGGGGGTGTCGGCGACCAGGGCGTCGACTGCGGCTTCGGCCTGGGCCAGTGCCAGGCTGATGCCCTCGCCGGTGAGCGCGTCCTCGTACCCGGCTGCGTCACCGACGAGCAGGATCCGGCCCACGACGCGGCGCGCCGGCTGCTGCCGCATCGGGCCGGCGCCGCGCACGCTGGACGCCGGGGCGGCGTGAGCGAGCCGATGGTGCAGGTGAGGGAAGGCCTCCAGCAGCCCGGCGTAGGTGTGGTGTGCCGCCGCGCCCGACGGCGTGGCGTCGGGGCGGTACAGGACTGCGACGCCCACCTGGTCCGCAGCCACGGGGGTGATGTACGCCTCGGCATGTGGGCCCCAGACCACCTGCACGTTCTGGCTCCAAGGCTCGGTGTGCCAGTGACGGCGCAGTCCGAAGCGGCGCGGGAACCCGCGCCGGACGGGGACACCGAGGTGACGGCGCAGCGGGGAGTGCAGACCGTCGGCGGCGATGAGCCAGCGTGCGCGCAGTCCTGCGGCGTTCACCCCGGTGGCATCCTGCGCCGCTGCCGTCACACGGGTATCGAGCCGGTGAGCGCCGACGGCGTGCGCGGCGGCAGACAGTGCGGCCTGTAGTTCGGTGCGGCGCACGCCCATGCCGGGCCCGGCTCGGAACGGCGCGTGCGCCCGGCGGCCGGACAGGTCCAGGTAGTCGATCCCGGTCAGCGGCGCCCCTGCCGGGCACACCCCCAGGGCGTGGAGCCGTCGCACTCCGCCGGGCATCAGCCCTTCGCCACATGCCTTGTCCACCGGGTCGGGCCGCTTCTCACAGACGGTCACGGACATACCCGCCCGCGCGGCGTACAGCGCGGCGGCCAGCCCGGCCGGACCCGCGCCGACGATGAGCAGATCGGTGTCGTACACGTCGCGGCTCACGCTGAAAGTCCCAGCGCCGCGTTCTCCACCCGCAGGCGCACGGTAAGGACCGCGGCATTGGCAGCAGTGAACAGCAGCGCGGTCAGCCACGCACTGTGCACCAGCGGCAGC
Organism: Streptomyces sp. NPDC059866; assembly: GCF_042731325.1. Classification (NCBI taxonomy): domain Bacteria; kingdom Bacillati; phylum Actinomycetota; class Actinomycetes; order Kitasatosporales; family Streptomycetaceae; genus Streptomyces; species Streptomyces sp. NPDC059866. The sequence continues at coordinate 14,866 of NZ_JBHWJT010000027.1, forward strand.
GCAACACCCTCGGCTGCGACGACCACGTAGTTCGGATGCCGCAGCCACCGGTACGGGCCACGCCGCACCAGCGGCAGTCCCGGAACGACGATGACCCGGGTGTTCCAGCGCGGGCCCAGCGACCACACGCACCACCACCGCAGCCCCTGCAGCAGCACCACGGCACACAGCGCACTCCAGCCCAGCACGGGGATGAACGCCCGCCGCGCGACGGCGACTTCCGCGAGGATGCCGACCAGCAGCGCCGTGTGGACGGCCACCATGACCGGGTAATGGCCTCGGCCGTGTTCCACACCACCGCGCACCTGAGCCCATCGGGCATGCCGCCTGGAGACCACCAGCTCCGCCAGCCGCTCTGCGGCGACCGCCGCCACCAGCACGACCAGCCACGCCGGCAGCATCCCCATGCGCATCACCACGCTGCACCGCTGTCCGCCGGGCCGGCCACGGCCTGCGGGCACCAATCAGTCCTGCCAGGCGGCGCGCATGATTGCCTGACAAGCTCGGACAAGGGCATACGCCGACTCCTTGAAGCGGTTCGAAGGCGGGCAGACGGCAAGCCGCCGCGGTCAGGGGACGTTCCGGGTCACCAGCGCAGCAGGACCAGCTCGCTGGCGAAGCCCGGCCCCATCGCGGTGAGCAACCCGACGCAGCCGGGGGCGGGCGGTGCTTCCAGCGTCGCCCGCAGCACGTCCAGAACGGACACCGACGACAGGTTGCCCCGCGTCGCCAGGGAATGACGGGTGTGGGCCAGCGCCTGCTCGGGCAGGCCGAGGGCACGCTCCACCGCGTCGATGACCTTGGGCCCGCCGGGATGGCAGATCCAGGCGGCGACATCGCCGACCGTCAGGCCGTGATCGGCCAGGAAAGCGCTCACGTCCTTGGGCAGTTCCCGCTCCGCCACCGTGGGCACGTCCGGGGACAGCACGATGCCGAACCCGCTCGCGCCGATCCGCCAGCCCATGACGTCGGTGCTGTCCGGGTAGAGCCGGCTGCGGGTGGCCACGACCTCCGGCCCGCGGCAGCCCCGGGCCCGCTGCTCCCCCACGGCAACGACCGCCGCGGCACCGTCCCCGAACAGGCTCGTGGCCACCAGATTGGCCAGGGACCAGTCGCCGCGCTGCACCGTCAGCGAGCACAGTTCGACCCCCAGCAGCACCCCGACCTGGTCAGGAAACGCCCGCAGGTAGTCGTGCAACCGCGCGATGCCCGCAGCCCCCGCGGCGCAGCCCAGACCGAACAGCGGGATGCGCTTGACGTCCTGGCGCAGCCCGATCCGCTGCGCCAGGCGGGCCTCCAGCGACGGCACAGCCAGGCCGGTCACCGTCGTGCTGATCACCACATCCACCTCGTCCGGCTCCACCCCGGCCGCGCTCAATGCCTCGTTCACCACCTGCTCGCCCAGCTCCAGGGCCGTGCGCAGCCAGGCACGGTTGGCGCCGGTGAACCCGTCCAGCGCCGCGTACTGATGAAGCGGCAGCGACAGGTTCCGCGTGACCACCCCGGCGTTCGCCGACACCCTGCCCAGAGCACGATGCGCACCCGCAGGTCCGGGGAGCAGATCCGCGAATGCCGTTGTGATGTCCTCCTGCCGGTACTGGTGCGGCGGCACAGCCACCTCGACCGCAACCACCCGTGGCCCGGCACCGTCCCCTCCCCGCTGCGGTTCGCTCGTCGCCCGGTCCACTGCCCGCCCTCACCTCGATGCCACCCGACGCCCACAGACTACGGACAAGATCACCACGAACGGATAAATGGGAGGATAGAAGGGTGATATCTCCACTAAAGGGCTAAGGGGTCGTTTTCTCTCGTGAAGCGCGCTTTGCATCTCCTCTTTCGAGGAGGAGTCGTTGTTCCGGTGGGTCTGGCGGAGTCAGTGCGTCGGATATACCCCAAGGGGTGGGAGTCGTGCGGCAGGTAGCGCCACTGCACCCCGGTGCGGTTCACGTACAGGATCGCGTTCATGATCTCGCGGAGATCGTGCTCCGGCAGGTGTCCGATGTCCAGCGAGGCTCTTGCGAGGAACCCCAGGCGTTTACGCCTGGGAGGAATCGCATCGTGTGGTGGCGACGCGGAGCGTCGCAGTGTCCCGGGGTTCGGGCGCGGAGCGCCCGTAGGGCTGTCCGGCGGAGCCGGAGAGCGCTCCCGCCTCAGTCGGGGCGTTTCTGGTTCTCGATGTACTCCTTGACCACGGAGAGAGGGGCTCCGCCGACGGAGGCGGCGAAGTAGGAGGGGGACCAGAAGTGCTCGCCCCACAGGAAACGGTGGATGTGGTCGGGGAACTCCTGGCGCAGGCGGCGGGCGGAGACGCCCTTGAGCGAGCCGACCAGCCGGGAGAGGGCGATCTTGGGCGGGTAATACACCAGCAGGTGCACATGATCCCGCTCACCGTTGAACTCGGCCAGTTCGGCGCCGAAGTCGGCGCAGACGTCCCGCATGATCTCCTCGCAGCGTGCGAGGAGCCAGGTCGGACCGGATCGCTGCGGGGCAGGGTCGACGTCGGCAGCGTGCAGGATCTCCCAGACCGTGGATGGGACGATGGCGGCGCTGGACCGAGCCCGGCAGGATCACCGGCCGGGCTCGGTCCTGCTCGGACGTTGTCCCTCGGACGCCGTCCGGGCACTCCGGCAGCGTCGGAGGTGTTGCCGGTGGGCTCCTGGCCTCCGTGGGGCAGCGAGCGGGACGAGGCGTTGCAGGAGCGGCGACGGGGCGCCATCCCCAAGGGATGGCGCCCCCGCCTCTGTGTCTTGGCCGCCGGTCAGTCGGCCGGTGTCAGCGCGACCTCGGCGCTGCCCGACAGGGACGGCAGGCCGTCCGGGGGCGTGTCCTTGTAGGTGGCGTTGAAGACCGCCTTGAGGTTGTCCGCACCGGCGTGACCGCCGTCCACGAACGTCTTGAACGATCCCGAGCAGCCGTTGCTCGAAGACAGCGGATGGCCGTGCGAGTCGTGGCCGAGGATGAACGAGACGGTGACCTTCGAGCAGTCCACCGGCTGGTCGTCGGTGACGGTGACCTCCCAGGTGACCGTGTCACCCCAGTGGAAGGCCGTGCCGCCGTGCGGGGCCGGGTCGGTCGTGAGGGAGACGACCGGCGCCTTGTTGCCGACCACGACGGGAACCGACGCGGAGGCCGAGCGTCCGGTGCTGTCGGTGACCTTCAGCGTGGCGTCGAAGACGGCGTTCTTGGTGAACGTGTGCTTCGGGTTCGCCTCCGTGGAGTCCACGGTGCCGTCGGCGTCGAAGTCCCAGGCGTAGCTGAGGGCATCACCGTCGGCGTCCTTGGTGCCGGCGCTGGAGAACTGGACCGTCAGCGGGCTGGTGCCGTTGACCACGTCTGCGGCGACCTTGGGCTCCGGGGTGCGGTTGCCTCGCGTGAAGTCGATGCGGGAGAGCTGGGCCTCGGGCAGCTCCGCGAAGTACCCGGTGCCGTACTCGAGGACGTACAGAGCGCCGTCCGGGCCGAACTCGGCGTCGATCGGGCCGTCCGTGGTGATCGAGGGGATCGCGTCCTCGATCTTCTCGACCTCGTTCTTCTTGCCGAGGGTGATGGCCTTCATCTGGTCGCGGGTCCACTCGTAGAAGAGCGGCTTGCCGTCGAAGTACTCGGGCCAGCGGTTCTCGGCCGTGTTCCGCCTGTCGTAGCGGTACGCCGGGCCGCCCATGGGGCCGATGCCGCCCGTGCCGAGCTCGGGGAACTCCTCGGAGGCCCCGTAGCCGTAGACGATCTCCGCGTCCGTGACCGGCGGCAGCTTGCTCAGGCCGGTGTTGTGCCGCGAGTCGTTGACCGGCTTGGCGCAGTTGAACGCGCCGGCCGACTTCTGGGTGGCGAAGTCGTAGTCCTGGTACGGCATGTCCTGGGTCACGCAGAACGGCCAGCCGTAGTTGGCGGGGCGGTCGATGACCATCCAGCGGCCGTGGCCGGCGGGGCCGCGGTCCGGGTTCGCCCTGTTGGCGTCGGGCGAGTAGTCGCCGACGTAGACCTCGCCGGTCCTGTCGTCCACCCCGAAGCGGAAGGGGTTGCGCAGACCCATGGCGTAGATCTCGGGACGGGTCTTGGGGGTGCCCGGTGCGAAGAGGTTGCCGTCCGGTACCACATAGCCGCCGTCGCGCTTGACCTTGATGCGCAGGACCTTGCCGCGCAGGTCGTCGGTGTTGCCCGAGGTGCGCCGCGCGTCGTAGGCCGGGTTGCGGTCGGTGCGGTCGTCGAGCGGGGCGTAGCCGTCCGAGGAGAACGGATTGGAGTCGTCACCGGTCGACAGGAACAGGTTGCCCTTGTGATCGAAGTCGATCTTGCCGCCGACGTGGCAGCAGATGCCGCGGTCGGCCGGGACGTCGAGGATCTTCTGCTCGGTGTCGAAGTCGAGCTTGTTGCCCTCGAGCTTGAACCGCGACAGTCGCGTGACGCCCTTGTACTTGGCGAAGTCCTCGGCCGTGCCGAACTGCGGTGCGTCCCCTTCGTTGACGCCCGCGGTGGCCGGGTCGTCCATGGGAGTGTCGAGGCGGGGCGAGTAGTAGAGGTAGACCCAGTGGTTCTTGGCGAAGCCGGGGTCGACGGCTATGCCCTGCACGCCTTCTTCGTCGTGCTGGTAGAGCCCGGCGGGGCTCTTCTTCATGTCGGCGGCAAGGAAGTTCACGCCGCTCTTGGGGTCGTGGACGCGGACCTCTCCCGTGCGCGCCGTGTGCAGCACCCGCCGGTCCGGCAGGACGGCGAGGGCCATGGGCTCGCCCGGGCGGTCGTTGAGGGTGACCTTCTGGAAGTCCGACGGGGCCGGCGGTGCGGTGTCTGTTTTGGCGGCTTGGGCTGCGGAGAGGGGCAGGAGCCCGACGGCTCCCGCCAGCGCAGCCGCCCCCACGAGGGTGACGATCCGTCTGTTGCGCACTCAGAACTCCTTTGGTCTGGTCAACGGCTGCAAAGGCTCGGGGGCTTGGCCCCCGGCCGGCCGCTACAGGGTGAAGGCGAGTGAAAAGCCATGCGAAGTACGTGAGTTGGACGCTAGAGCGCCCACTTTCGACCCGTCAAGGACAAAGTTTCAACCTTTTCAGGGAAAGTTTGTCCGGGTATTTCAGATAGTTTCGGGCATGCCCGGAGGCCCGCCCCGCGCCGAGGCCCTGGGCGGGCGATACGGGTGACGCTCGGTCAGTTGCGCGCGCGCAGGGCCGCGAGGTTGTCGTAGCCGATCCGGGCGAACTCCAGGGACTGGCCGGGAACGCTCGTGCTCGGCGCGTTGTCCTGCTCGACCATCGGGTTGTGGTAGTTCTTCGCACCCACCCGGGTGAAGAACTTCCGGTAGTCGATGTCCCCGGTGCCGAACGGCACCATGTCGTAGCCCAGGCCGCTCTGGGGGTTGACCACGCCGTCCTTCGCGTGGAAGAGCGGGAAGCGGTTGGTGTTGCGGACCACGAGACCGGCCGGGTCGAAGACCTGCTCACGCTGCGAGCCGTCGTGGGCGGTGTACGTGTGGAACTTGTACTGGGCCACGTGCGCCCAGAAGACGTCCAGCTCCAGATAGACGCTCTTCGGGTCCGTCACCTCCAGGAAGTACTCCAGCTTCCGGATGCCGGAGCTGCGGGTCGGCCGGCCCTGGGCGTCGAGCGGACCGCCGTCGAGCAGGAAGTCGTAGGCGCTGTCGTGGTTGTGGGTGTAGAGCTTGACGCCCTCACGGCGGGCGATGGCGCCCATGGTGTTCCACTTCTCCGCGGCCACGTCCCAGTCGGCCCGGTAGGGGCTGCCGGTGGGGTCGCCGCCGGTGCCCATGTGGTCCATGCCGAGGATGTTGGCGATCTCCAGATTGCGCTTGAAGGTGTCCAGGTCGGCCTGGGTGAGCGGCCAGGACGGCGGGATGAAGCCGTGGCTGCCCTGCGCTCGCAGCCCGTACTCGTCGAGCCAGGAGCGCATCAGCTTGGCGCCCTCGACGGTGCCCAGGTTCGCGCCGCCGGGCGCGTTGGCGTGCTGGCCGTAGCCGGCGAACTCCACCTGGCGGTAGCCGAAGCGCGCCAACTGGCGGAAGACCTCACGGAAACCGGAGGGCAGGTTGGAGGCGAGCGGGTCGCGGCCGATCGCGTCGCGGACGGTGTAGAGGATGATGCCGCGCTTGTGCGGCGGGACCAGAGCGGAGCGGCCCCGGTCCGTGTCGGCGGCCTCCACGCCGTCCTGCGCCAGCGCGGGCGCGGCTCCGAACACCGGTGCGGCGATCGCCGCGGCGGTGGCCGCCGTGCAGGTGCTGAGGAAACGGCGACGGCTGACGCCGAGCGTGCGGCGCAGGGCGTCGCCGGTGACGGATTCGTCGTTGAACGTGGTCACAGTGTGTCTCGCTTTCGTTGTCACGGTGCTGCGGGTGCCTGACGGCAGCCGCCTCAGGAGAGGCCGGCGAGCCGCAACAGCAGGGACTTCACATCGGTGGCCGCTACGCGGCCGGACACTGCGCGGGGGGTGGAAACCAGGACGAGCGGACCGTCGTCGTCGCTCGTGGGGAGGCGGCCGTGGCTGCCGCGAACAGGTGAGGGATCCAGGGGCACGACCGCCATGCGGTAGCGCATGCCGAGCTTCTTGCGCGCCAGCGCGGTCGCGGCCTTGACCTTGACGTAGGGGTCGAGCGGGTCCATGAAGAGTTCGACCGGGTCGTAGCCGGGTTTGCGGTGGATCTCGACGAGCTGGGCGAAGTCGGGGGCGCGCGCGTCGTCGAGCCAGTAGTAGTACGTGAACCAGGCGTCCGGCTCCGCGACGGCGACGAGTTCGCCGGAGCGCGGATGGTCGAGATGGTGCGCCTTCTTGCCGTCGTCGTCGAGGATCTCGTCGACGCCCGACAGGTTCTCCAGCGCCGCGCGGGTGGCTTCCAGGTCCTCCGGGCGGCGGACGTAGACGTGGGCGATCTGGTGGTCGGCGACGGCGAAAGCGCGGGACGCCATCGGGTCGAGGTACTCCATGCCGTCCTGGATGTGGACTTCGAGGAGTCCGGCCCGGCGCAGGGCGCGGTTGATGTCGACGGGGCGGCTGACGCGGGTGATGCCGTACTCGGACAGGGCGACGACCGTGCGGCCCTCGGCGTGGGCGTCGTCGAGCAACGGGCCGATCACGGCGTCGAGTTCGGCGGCGGCGCGGTGGGAGCGGGGGTCGTCGGGGCCGTAGCGCTGCAGGTCGTAGTCGAGGTGTGGCAGGTAGCACAGGGCCAGGTCGGGCCGGCGGGTGCGCAGGATGTGGCGGGTCGCGTCGGCGATCCACTGGCTGGAGACGATGTCCGCGCCCGGTCCCCAGAAATGGAAGAGGGGGAACGTGCCGAACTTCTCGGTGAGTTCGTCGTGCAGGGCCGGCGGGCGGGTGTAGCAGTCGGGTTCCTTGCGGCCGTCGGCGTAGTAGACGGGGCGGGGGGTGACGGTGATGTCGGTGTCGGCGCCCATGGCGTACCACCAGCAGATGTTGGCCACCGTGTAGCCGGGGTGGGCACGGCGGGCGGCGTCCCACAGTTTGTCGCCGGCGACGAGACCGTTGTGCTGGCGCCACAGCAGTACGTCGCCGAGCTCGCGGAAGTACCAGCCGTTGCCGACGATGCCGTGCTCGCCGGGGAGCACGCCGGTGAGGAAGGTGGACTGCGCGGCGCAGGTGACGGCCGGCAGGACGGTGGACAGGTTCGCCTGCGAGCCGGAGGCCGCCAACGCCTTGAGGCGGGGCATGCGGTCGAGGAGCCGGGGGGTGAGGCCGACGACGTCCAGGACCAGAAGGGGGGTGGGGCGCTTGTCGCTCATGGCAGTTCCTTCACGTCCGTCACGGCAGTTCCTTCAGGCCGAGGTCGGTGAGCAGGTCGCGGGCGAGGGCCAGTTCGGCGGCGATGCCGTCGACGAGCTGGGTCCTGGTGCGCGGGCGCAGCTCGGGCGGGAGGGCCTGCCAGGTGTAGGTCTCGACCTCGAGATGACGGGTGCGCGGCTCCATGCCTCCCACCAGCAGGGTCAGCACGTCCTGGAGCACGTGCAGAGTGGAGGTGAGCGGTGCTGCGGGCGGGGCGTGCAGGGGGACGTGGAAGTGGGCGCGCCAGGGCGCGTCGTCGGGCAGGGCCTCGCCGGCCAGCGCCTCGCCGAGGTCGTCGGTGCCGCGCAGTCCGGCGGCCGTGAGGGTGCGGGTCTGGTGCAGGAAGCGCGGTTCGGCAAAGGCCGCGAGGGCGTCGCGGACCTCCGGCAGACGGGGCTCCTCGGCGTGCAGGGCGGCCGAGAGCTGCGCCTTGTGGACGCCGACACCGGCCGCGTCGAGCGCGGCCAGCGCCGTTTCCGGGTCCTCGAAGGAGGTGGCGAGATGGCAGGTGTCGACGCACACACCGATACGGTGGCCGGGCAGCACGGTGAGCGGTCCGATCGCGTCGGTGGTTGTCTCCACCGTGCAGCCGGGCTCCGGTTCGAGGGCGATACGGATCGACTTGCCGGTCAGCTCCTGAAGCGCGTCGAGCCGCTGCGCCAGGGTGGTCAGTGCCGCACCGGCGGTGTCGGCGGCGCGCTCGTCGAAGTCGGTCCGCCAGGCGAGCGGAAGGGTGGAGATGGTCCCCTCGGTGACGTCGTCCGGCAGGAGCGCCGTCAGGAGCCGGGCCAGGTCGGTGGTGTGCGCGAGGCGTTCGGTGTCGGCCCAGTCGGGCTTGTAGACGCGGTACTTGACCTCCTCCGCGCCGAACCCCTCGTAGGGAAATCCGTTCAGCGTGACGACTTCGAGGCCGCGCCGGTCCAGCTCGGCCCGAAGTTCCCGCAGCGCCACCGGGTCGGTGATCAGCGCGCGTGCGGCGTCCTTGGCGAGCCACAGGCCGATGCCGAGGCGGTCGCGTCCCAGGCATTTGCGGACCGGCTCGCAGTGGTCGCGCAGCTGGGCGAGGACCCCGTCGAGGGTTTCCGCAGGGTGGACGTTGGTGCAGTAGGCGAGGTGGACGGTGGAGCCGTCGGGGTGCCGGAAGCGCATGGCTCACTCCCCGCCGCGCAGGATGGAGTTGCCCTCGTGCAGGCTCTCCGGCTTCGGGACGTCGAGCCGGAGACGGCCGCTGAGTCCGTAGAAGGCGACCGGGTTGCGCCACAGCACCTGGTCGACGTCGTCCTCGCCGAAGCCTGCCTCGAGCATGGCGTCGGCGACCTTGCGGGTCTTCAGCGGGTCGCTCTTTCCCCAGTCGGCGGCCGAGTTGACGAGGACCTTCTCCGTTCCGTACGTCCTCAGGATCGTGATCATGCGGTCCTCGTCCATCTTGGTGTCCGGGTAGACGGAGAAGCCGAGCCAGCAGCCGCTGTCCCTGGCGTGCTCGACGGTCGTCTCGTTGAGGTGGTCGAGCAGCACGCGCTCCATGGGCAGTTCCGACTCGCGGACGACGTCGACGGTGCGGTGCAGCCCGGCGAGCTTGTCGCGGTGGGGCGTGTGGACGAGGGCGGGCAGACCGTGGTCGGCGGCGAGCTGGAGCTGGGCGGCCAGCGCGGTGTCCTCGGCCGGCGTCATGGCGTCGTAGCCGATCTCGCCGACGGCGACGACGCCGTCCTTGACGAGGTAGCGGGGCAGGGCGTCCAGGACCGGCGTACAGCGGGGGTCGTTGGCCTCTTTGGGGTTGAGGGCGATGGTGCAGTGGTGGGCGATGCCGTACTGGGCGGCGCGGAAGGGTTCCCAGCCGAGCAGGGCGTCGAAGTAGTCGAAAAAACTGGCCGGGGAGGTGCGGGGCTGGCCGAGCCAGAAGGACGGCTCGACGACGGCGCGCACACCGGCGGCGTACATCGCCTCGTAGTCGTCGGTGGTGCGGGACGTCATGTGGATGTGGGGGTCGAAGATGCGCATCAAAGCTCCTTGGGCTTGTCGCCCGTCAGGGTCAGCACGCGACCGAGATCGTGGGGGACGTCGCGGCCGGCGGAGGTCCGCTCGGCGGCGTAGTCGGTGAGCATGCGGGCCAGTTCGCCGTCGCCGGCCGCCCGCTGCGCCAAGCTCGCGACCGCGTCGAGCGGGACGCCGGTGAACAGGCACTTCAGGACGGCGTGGCGCCAGGCGTGCGGGTCGAGGTGGGCGGCGGCGTAGGGGCCGACGGCTGCGGCGACAAGGCTGGTGTCGTTGGAGCGCAGGGCGTCCTCGACGAGGTGCACGACGTGCGGCCCTTCGATCAGAGCCGGCAGCGCCCGGAGTACGGCGCGGCGTTCGGCAGCACTGCCGTGCTGGTAGAGCCGGGTCAGGGTCTCGAGTCCCGCCCGGGCCTCGACCAGCAGGAGCGTACGGACGGCGTCCGCGTTGTGGTGGCCGCAGTGCCGCCCGGCGGCGGCGAACCGCAGCTCCCAGGTGTGGGCGATGTACGGGGAGGGAGCCGCCTGGGGTGCTTCGGCCGCGTACGCGGCGTCGGCCAGCGCCTCGTCGAACCAGGCGCGCGTGGTGTCGTCGGGCAGCGCCGCGTCGATGTCCCCGCGGGTCCAGGGAGGTGGTTGCGTCATGGTGCCGGCGCTCCCTTCGTGGCGGCGGCTGCCGTGGTCCGGAGGAACTCGATGGAGGATCGGGCCAGTTCAGGCCCGGCGTGGGAGTGGCGGGGCAGCTCGACGACGGTGAGGCCCTGGTAGCCGGTGGCGGCGAGGGCGTCCAGCACGGGCGGGAAGTCGATCTCGCCGTCGCCGAACGGCAGATGCTCGTGCACCCCGCGGCGCATGTCCTCGATCTGCACATGCCGCAGCCAGGGCGCGGCCGCACGGACGCACTCGGCGGGCGGGGCCGGCTCCAGGCACTGGCAGTGGCCGATGTCGAGGGTCAGGCCGAGAGGAGAAGGACTGCCGAGCAAGGTGCGCAGGTGATGGAAGTCGGCGAGGGTGGCGAGGAGGTGTCCCGGCTCGGGTTCGATCGCGATCGGCACGCCGACGGCGGCTGCGGCGTCGAGCACGGGCACGAGCGCTTCCTCCAGGCGCTGCCACGCGGTGTCGTCGTCGGTGCCGGGCGGGGTGATGCCGCTGAAGCAGTGCACGGCGTGCGCCCCGAGGTCCGCCGCGACCCTGACCGCTGTGATCAGCAGCCGGGTGCGGGCGGCACGGCCCTCAGGGTCCGCCTCCAGCAGCGACGGACCGTGCTTGCGGTATGGGTCGAGCACGTAACGGGCGCCCGTCTCGACGGTCGCGGTGAGACCGAGTTCGCCGAGCCGGCGGGCGACGTGGGCGGTACGGGCGGCGAGATCGGGGGCGAGCGGGTCGAGGTGCATGTGGTCGAGCGTGAGCCCGACGCCGTCGTAGCCCAGGTCCGCGAGCAGGCCGAGGGCGTCGTCGAGACGGAGGTCGGTGAGGCCGTTGGTGCCGTAGCCGAGGCGGAGTGGCTGCCGGTCGCTCATGTGGGGCTCACCTTCCGTGCGAGCGTGCGGGCCAGGGGGACGAGCCCCAGCAGGGCGAGCCCGGTGGCACCCGCTCCGGACCGGGCGACGAGCGCGGCCTGGAGCGGGATCATGGCGCGGATCCCGCCGCCGACGGCGCGCTGCGTGAGGGGCGGGGACGGGTTGAGGGCGGCGTGCAGGCAGGGGACGGCGGCGGTACGGACGTACACGGCGGCCGGCAACGCCGGGACGAGCCCTGCCGTCCCGCGTGTCCGTGCCAACAGCAGGCCGAGCGCGGTTGTCGCGCCGAGCGCGGCGAGGGGGGTGAGCGTCGAACCGCCGTGCGCCTCGTGGCGCGAGACGGCGGTGACGGCGTAGGTGTGGGCGGCCAGCGCGGCGGCGGGGGCCGCGACGCGCAGGGCGGCACCGGGCGGGGCGGGAGGTGGCCCACCCCATGCCTTGCCGTAGCCGCGCCCCTGACGGGACATTGGGTCCCCGGTGCCGGCCTCGCCCCGCAGCGTGCGGGCGTCCGGGGCGGAGAGCGCCGGGCCGGCAGCGGGAGCAGTCACGTCCGGACCGGACGGCGCTGTGGCGCCGCCCCGGTGGGGCAGCGGGCCATGAGCGCGCGCGGACGGTGCCGTGCCGACGGCTCCTCGGCCGGACCGGGTCCTGGTGGGCGCCGACATGGTTGCCGTGGCGCCGAGCAGGAGGTCCAGGGCGCGGGCCGCGGCCATCGCCGCCGGGGCCGCGGGGGTGTGCTTCAACCGGAGGTCGTACGCCCAGACTGTGGCGGTCAGGGCCGTCGCCACCGCGAGTGCGGGGCGGCCGGCGCGGGCGGCGCACGTCAGGCCCGCCGCGGTCAGGAGTCCGGCCGCACCCAGCGCCGCCGTCGGGGAGATACGACCGGAGGGGACGGGACGCTGTGGGCGGTCGACGGCGTCCTCGTCGCGGTCGGCCCAGTCGTTGAGCGCCATGCCCGCCTCGTAGAGGCAGAGCGAGGCGCCCACGGCGTACGCCGTGCCCCGGTTGGGCCGCAGCCCGGTGGCCGCGGCGCCGGCGAGGGCGTCACCGGGCACGGTGAACAGGGCGGAGACACGCAGCAGTTCGGCCCAGTCCCGCAGCCGCGCGCGTCGCCCGCGCTCCGGTGCGGCGCCCACGGGGCCCTGACCGTTCCCGGGTCGGGTGGGCTTCGGGGCAGGCACCGGTGCGGATGGGGCGAGACGGGACAGAAGGGAGCGGATCAATTCCCCTCCCGCAGGCGGTCGGCGAACGCCAGCAGCGCGGTGAACTGCTCCGAGAGGCCCGACGGGCCTGCGTCGGGGTCCTTGAAGTAGAAGCCCAGTTCCGGGAGCGGGCCGGACAGGCCCGCCTCGTGGGCGCGGGCGACCAGGCGGGCCAGGTCCAGCACGAGCGGTGCGGCCAGGGCCGAGTCGCAGCCCTGCCAGATGGTCTGGAGGATCATCCGCGAGCCGAGGAAGCCCTCGAAGGCGATGTGGTCCCAGGCGGTCTTCCAGTCGCCGAGCGCCGGCACGTCGTCGATGTGCACCTCGCCCTCCGGGGTGTGCCCGAGGGTTTCGGCCAGGACGCGCTCCTTGCCGGCGTTCTTCGCCGCGGCCGCCCCCGGGTCGGCCAGCGCCGCCCCGTCGCCGCCGCCCAGCAGGTTGGTGCCGGACCAGGCCCGCACGGACAGGGCGCGCTGGACGAACATCGGGGCGAGCACGGCCCGCAGCAGCGTCTGGCCGGTCTTGCCGTCACGGCCCGCGTGGGGAAGTCCACTGGCCGCGGCGGCGTCCGTGAGGACCGGGGTGCGCAGCCCGGTGGACGGCGTGAAGTTGACGTAGGGGCAGCCGGCTCGCAGGGCGGCGGCCGCGTAGAGGGAGCTGGGCGGCAGCCGTACGGCGTCGGGCGCGGGCAGTGGCTCCGTGGAGGAGACGTTGACGACGACCACCCGCGCCAGTGCGTTGCGCACGCGGAACGAGGTGAGGTCGGCGGCGAAGTGGGTGATGAGTTCCTCGTCGCTGCACGTGTCACCAGGCAGCGGGCCGCCGGGCCGTATCTCCTCGTCCGCGGCCTGAAGTTCGGCGCGCACGGCGGAGGCGAGGCCGTGCGGCAGGACGCCCGCGCCGGTGAGGTGTTCGGCCCGCTTGGGCAGCGGGCAGTCGGCGGTGTCGTGGCCGCCGAAGACGAGTGAGTCCAGGGGCGGCAGGCCGGTGCCGTGGAACGGTGGTGTCTCGGTGACCATGCCGGTCGGCGGATGCAGTCCGGCGGTGACCGCCGCGCATCCGGCGACGGCGGTGGTGGCCACCGATCCGCGGGCTCCGACGAACCAGACACCGGTGCGTGCGGTCCGCCCGCCGGTCCGGGGCTGCGATGCGTTCCCGTCGTTGTTCACGGGCTGCCTCCCTGCCATGGCGATGTTCCGATGTGGGTGGAGGGCGGTGGGCGGGGGCTCAAAGCCTCCCCGCCCACCGCCGGCATGTGGAGCGGGCTCTGGCCGCGGCCTAGGAGAGCAACCCCCTGGTCGGCGCGGTTACGGCGAGCGAGTCGGCGGCGGGAAGGCCGCCGGTGAGAAGTGCGGGGTCCTTGGGTGGCCTTGGCTCTGTGCTGTGCACGGATGTCCTCCGTAGGCCGGTCGAACGAGGGAAGGTGAGCTGTGATGCGCTGTCACTCGCGAAGCCACCTGTAGCTCCTGTGCACGAGAGGGGACCGTAGCCCGGTTCGTCCTCGACGGAAAGACCTTGCGCAACAAGGAAGTCGAACTTTTTCCAGATCGAGGACAAAGGCGTGTCCGGGCACCCCGGACCGGCCCGGCAGCTCTCCCGCCACCGGGCCTTGACCTGGCCGGTGCCCTAGTTGTCGCCGCCCGCGAAGGCGGCGTCGAAGGACGCCGAGGGCGGGTCGAAGTCGAACCGCTTCAGATCGGCGAGTGCTTGCGGCGCACCCATGAGGCGGTCCATGCCGGCGTCCTCCCACTCCACGGAGATCGGACCGTCGTAACCGATCGAACGCAGCATCCGGAACACGTCCTCCCAGGGGACGTCGCCGTGCCCGGCGGAGACGAAGTCCCAGCCGCGCCGCGGGTCGCCCCAGGGCAGATGGGAGCCGAGCCGCCCGTTGCGCCCGTCCAGACGCTTGCGGGCCTCCTTGCAGTCGACGTGGTAGATCCGGTCCCGGAAGTCGTAGAGGAAGCCGACCGGGTCCAGGTCCTGCCAGACGAAGTGGCTGGGGTCGAAGTTGAGCCCGAAGGCCGGCCGGTTGTCCACCGCCTCCAGGGCGCGTCGGGTGGTCCAGTAGTCGTAGGCGATCTCGCTGGGATGGACCTCGTGGGCGAAACGGACGCCCTCGGCGTCGAACACGTCCAGGATCGGGTTCCAGCGTTCCGCGAAGTCCTCGTAGCCGCGCTCGATCATCCGTTCCGGTACCGGCGGGAACATCGCCACCAGATGCCAGATCGACGATCCGGTGAAACCGACGACCGTGTCGACGCCGAAGGCGGCCGCGGCACGCGCCGTGTCCTTGATCTCGGCAGCGGCCCGCCGGCGTACGCCCTCCGGCTCCCCGTCGCCCCAGATGCGGGCGGGCAGGATGCCCTGGTGCCGTTCGTCGATGGGGTTGTCGCAGACGGCCTGGCCGACGAGATGGTTGGAGATCGCCCAGCAGCGGAGGCCGTACTTCTCCAGCAGGGCGTGCCGGCCGGCCAGGTAGGACGGGTCGGCCAGGGCCTTGTCGACCTCGAAGTGATCGCCCCAGCAGGCGAGTTCGAGGCCGTCGTAGCCGAAGTCGCGGGCCAGCCGGCAGACCTCCTCCAATGGCAGATCGGCCCACTGACCGGTGAACAGGGTGAACGGGCGTGGCATGGCGCCTCCGATCGGGGTTTCTGCCGGATCTCTACCGGACTTCGGCCTCGACGGCCTGGACAGGGGTGTAGACGGCGTTCTTCTGCGCGCTCTCCTCCACCGCGGCGAGCACCCGCTGCACCTGCAGGCCGTCGGCGAACGACGGCATCGGGTCGGTGCCGGACGCGATGGCCTCGACCAGGTCGCGGGCCTGGTGGGCGAAGGTGTGCTCGTAGCCGAGCGCGTGGCCCGGCGGCCACCAGCCCTCCAGGTACGGGTGCTCGGCCTCGGTGACGACGATCCTGCGGAACCCGGCCGTGGCTGCGGGTTCCCGGTGGTCGTGGAAGGACAGCTCGTTGAGCCGCTCGAGGTCGAAGGCGAGCGAACCGAACTCGCCGTTGACCTCCAGCCGCAGGGCGTTCTTCCGCCCGGACGCCATCCGGCTCGCCTCGAACGTGGCGAGCGCCCCCGAGGAGAGCCGGCCGGTGAACACGGCCGCGTCGTCGACCGTGACCGGCCCACGCCGGGTGCCGCCGGAAGCGGTCAGACCGGCGGAGGCACCGTCGATGCGGGGGCGTTCCTTCACGAACGTCTCCATCTGGGCGGAGACCCCGACCAGTACGTCACCCGTCAGGTACTGGGCGAGGTCGACGATGTGGGCGCCGAGGTCGCCGAGCGCCCCCGACCCCGCGTGCTCCCGCTGCAGCCGCCACGTCAGCGGGAAGTCGGGGTCGACCAGCCAGTCCTGGAGGTAGCTGACCCGTACGTGGCGCAGCGTGCCGAGCCTGCCGTCCGCGATGAGCCGGCGTGCGTAGGTGAGGGCGGGCACGCGCCGGTAGTTGAAGCCCACCATGGCCAGCTGCCCGCGCGCGCGGGCCGCTTCGGCGGCCGTGACCATGGCCTCCGCCTCGGCGACCGAGTTGGCCAGGGGCTTCTCGCACAGCACGTGCTTGCCCGCCTCCAGGGCCGCGATCGCGATCTCCGCATGGCTGTCGCCCGGTGTGCAGATGTCGACGAGCTGCACGTCGTCGCGGGCCACGAGGGCGCGCCAGTCGGTCTCCGCCGCGGCCCAGCCGTGCTTGTCGGCCGCCGCCCGCACGGCGTGCGCGTCGCGGCCGGCGATCGCGGCCAGGACCGGTCGCAGCGGCAGGTCGAACACGTGCCCCACGGTGCGCCATCCTTGTGAGTGCGCGGCGCCCATGAACGCGTAGCCGACCATGCCCACGCCGAGTGCCGGCCGTGCGGTCCGACCGTCCCTCTGTTCCATACGGATTCCTCCTCGTCGGAGTGTCACTGACTCATCGCTGTGTTCGTGGGGCACGAGGCCCGGACCGGTCAGATGAAGCCGGTCGGCAGGTACTGGTCGACGTTGTCCTTGGTGACCACGGCCGAGTAGAGGGTCAGCGAGGACGGGATCTCGAACTCGGCGAGGCCGCCGACACCCTTGCCCTGGCCGAGCGCCCGGGCGAGATCGATGGCGGAGGCGGCCATCGTCGGCGGGTACAGGACGGTCGCCTTGAGCACGCTGTTGCCGGCCTTGATGGCGTCCATCGCGGACTTGGCACCCGCTCCGCCGACCATCAGGAAGTCGTCGCGGCCGGCCTGCTCGATGGCGCGCAGCGCGCCCACGCCCTGGTCGTCGTCGTGGTTCCACAGGGCGTCGAACTTCGACTGCGCCTGGAGCAGTTGCGCCATCTTGGCCTGGCCGGACTCGACGGTGAAGTCGGCCGCCTGACGGGCCACCTTCTTGATGTTGGGGTAGTTCTTCAGGGCGTCGTCGAAGCCCTGGGTGCGCTGCTGGGTCAGCTCCAGGTTGTCGAGCCCTGCGAGTTCGACGACGCGGGCGTTCGGCTTGTCCTTGAGCTGCTCGCCGATGTAGTGGCCGGCGTTGAGGCCCATGCCGTAGTTGTCGCCGCCGATCCAGCAGCGGTACGCCTGCGGGGTGTTGAAGATCCGGTCGAGGTTGACGACCGGGATGCCCGCGCGCATCGCCTTGAGCCCGACCTGGGTGAGCGCCTTGCCGTCGGCGGGCAGCACCACCAGCACGTCGACCTTCTTGTTGATGAGGGTCTCGATCTGGCCGATCTGCTGGGCGGTGTCGTTGGAACCCTCGGTGATCTCCAGCGTGACGTCGGAGTACCTCTCCGCACGCGACTTGGCGTTGTCGTTGATGGCGTTGAGCCAGCCGTGGTCGGCCTGCGGGCCGGCGAAGCCGATGGTGACGGGCTTGCCCGGCTTGTCGTCCGCGACCGGGGCGGCGTTGTCCGTGGCCGCTTCCTGGTTCGTGGGCTCGTTGCTGGTGCAGGCCGTCAGCAGCGCGCCGGAGGAAACGGCTGCGGCGCCGAACAGCAGTGCTCTGCGGCTGGTGGCGGGGATTCTTGCCATGGCGGATCGACCCTTCGACTGGGCGGTGTGCGTCAGATGGAGCGGGTGGGGGTGCCGGACGGCGCGGTCAGGGCCCGCCGTCCGGCGGTGTGCTGCACGGCGTCAGGCGTCGCCGCCGCGCAGTGAGCGGCGCTGGACCAGGACGGCAGCGACGATGATGGCGCCCTTCGCGATCTGCTGGACAGCGGTCTCGAGGTTGTTCAGCGCGAAGATGTTGGTGATCGTGGTGAAGATCAGGACGCCGAGGACGGAGCCGACGATGGTGCCGCGACCGCCGCTGAGCAGGGTGCCGCCGATGATCGCCGCGGCGATGGCGTCCAGCTCGTAGAGGTTGCCGTTGGTGTTCTGACCCGAGCCGGCGAGCACGATCAGCATGAACGCGGCGATACCGCAGCACAGGCCGGACAACAGGTACAGGTACAGGCGCTGGCGGCGGACGTCGATGCCGGCGAGGCGCGCGGCTTCCGCATTGCCGCCGACGGCGACGGTGCGGCGGCCGAAGGTGGTGCGGTTGAGCACCAGCCAGCCGATGACGGTGACCGCGGCGAAGACCAGGACCAGGGGCGGGATGCCGAGGATGTAGGCGTCCTTGACACCGAGATCGAGCACCGATTCGACGGTCACGACCTGGGTGGTGCCGTCCGTGATCTGCAACGCCAGACCCCGGGCGGAGGCAAGCATGGCCAGCGTCGCGATGAACGGCACCATCCTGCCGTAGGCGACCAGCATGCCGTTCACGAGACCGCAGCCCACACCGACGGTCACGGCGGTGAAGAGGATGCCCGCGAAGCCGAACTCCTGCGTGGCCACGGTCGTCGCCCACACCGAGGCGAGCGCCACGATCGCGCCGACCGACAGGTCGATCCCGCCGCTGGTGATGACGAACGTCATGCCGACGGTGACGACACCGATCACGGACGCCTGGGTGAGGACGAGTTGCAGATTGCTCGTCGCCAGGAACTCGTCCGGCGCGGTGATCCCACCGACCACGACGAGTACGGCGAGGACGCCGAGCAGCGACAGACTGCGCACGTCCCACCGCAGACCGAGCGGTCGGCGCGAACTCTCCTTGTTGTCCGCGGACTTGGCGGCGGACGTCGGCGCTTCCTTCTGCGCCGCAGTGGCCGGCTGCGTCATGACGTCGGGCTCCCTTCCATCACAAGATCGAGTACACGGTGCTCGTCGAGCTCCCGGGCGTCCGCCGTGTGCACGACGCTGCCTTCACGCAGCACCAGCACCCGGTCGGCGAGGCCCAGGACTTCGGGCACCTCACTGGACACGAGAAGTACGGCCAGGCCCTCGTCGGCCAGCCGGCGAATCACTGCGTAAAGCTCCGCCCGGGCACCGATGTCGACACCCCGGGTCGGCTCGTCCAGCAGCAGCACTTTGCAGCCGCGCAACAGCCAGCGTGCGAGCACCGCCTTCTGCTGGTTGCCGCCGGACAGCGTCCGGATCGCGGCATCGGGATTGTCGGGCCGCAAGGACAGCTCCCGAACCGCCTGGTGCGCCGCGGCGCGCTCGGCACGCCGGTCGAGCCAGCCCGCGCGGGAGAACCGGGACAGGGTGGCGACCGAGACGTTGCTGCTGACGGACTCCAGCATCAGCAGGCCCTGCGCCTTGCGTTCCTCGGGCGCGAGACCGATGCCGGCGCGGACGGCGGCGCGGACACTGCCGGGGCGCAAGGGGGTGCCGTCGATGAGGACACGGCCGCCGTCGGCCCTGCGAGCCCCGTAGATCGTCTCCAGGATCTCGCTGCGTCCGGAACCGACGAGCCCGGCCAGACCGACGATCTCACCGGGCCGCAGCTCCAGATCGACGGGCGCGAACTCGCCGCGCCGGGTCAGCCCTTCGACCGTCAGCACCGGTTCCCGCCCCGCGGCGAACCCCGCCCGGGGACGCTCGGGGAAGACGTACTCGACGTTCCGGCCCGTCATCAAAGCCACGACCTCATGGGTCGGAGTCGTCTTGGCAGGCAGACCGCCGGCGACGGCCCGTCCGTCCTTCAGGACGGTGACCCGGTCGCCGATGCGGCGGATCTCCTCAAGACGGTGGGAGATGTAGACGACGGCGACACCGTCGGCCGTCAGATCGCCCACGATCCTGAAGAGGTTGTCGACCTCGTCGGGGTCGAGCGCCGCAGACGGCTCGTCCATCACGATCAGCCGAACCTCATGGGACAGCGCGCGGGCCATCGAGACGATCTGCTGCTGCGCCGCGGACAGGTCGCCGACGAGCCGCGAGGGATCGATCTCCGAGTGCCCGAGACGTTTCAGCAACTCCGCGGTCGCCGTACGGGCGGCGGAGCCGCGTACGACGAACCCGGCGGACGTGGGTTCGTGCCCGAGGAAGACGTTCTCCGCGACGGACAGCCCCTCGATCAGATCGAGTTCCTGATAGATGGTGGCGATGCCCAGACGCATGGCGGCGATCGGCGACCCCAAGGTCACAGGCTCGCCCCGCCAGGTGATCTCACCGCCGTCGGGCTGGTGAGCTCCGGCGAGTACTTTGATCAGAGTTGACTTGCCGGCGCCGTTCTGGCCGAGGAGGCAGTGGACTTCGCCGGCCTGGACTTCAAGGTCCACACCGTCCAGGGCGCGGACGCCCGGGAACGACTTGGTGATACCGGACATGGTGAGCAGGGGTGGTTGTGGTGCCATGGGAATCCCCTCGGGCGGGTGCTGGCCGTGAGCGGGCAGGGCTGGACAGGGCGGTTCGGGTACATGGGCGGCTCTGGGGCGCCCCTGGCATCGTGTGCGCCGGGGCGTAGGGGTTGGGCAAGGCAGGGCGGCGTACGGGCTGAGCAGGCAGGGCAGGCCTGACGGCCTGGCGAACAGTGCGGTGGTGGGAGCCGGTCACCGAGGCGTGGTGCCGTGGTACGGCGGTGGTTTGGGTGGTGTGGCGGCTCTATGGGTGGTGCGATGGCGCCCATGGGGTTGCCGTGACGCTACGGGTTGCCGTGGCGCCATGGGGTTGCCGTGGCGCGATGGTGTTGCGGTGATGCCGTGGTCGGTGGTGGTCCGTGTCCGGCGGGGCCCGGCAGCGGTCAGGCCGGTGAGAAGACGTGGTCGCTGATGAGCCGGGCCGCGCCGATGGCTCCGGCGGCCGCTCCCAACTCCCCCAGCACGATGGGCAGGTTGCCCGTGGCCAGCGGCAACGACTGCCGGTACACCTGGGTCCGAACACTGGCCAGCAGCGTGTGCCCGAGCCCGGTCACCCCACCGCCGATCACGACCAGCCCCGGGTTGAAGAAACTGACGAGACCGGCGATGACCTTTCCCAGACGCGTCCCGCCCTCCCGGATCAGCTCCAAAGCCACCGCGTCCCCCGCCGCCGCAGCCGCCGACACATCCGCGGCCGTCAGATGCCCGGCCGTCTCCAGCCGGGCCGCAAACTCCACCGACCGGCCCGCGCGCGCGGCCTCCTCCGCGTCACGGGCCAACGCGGCACCGCTGAAATGCGCCTCCAGACAACCCCGGTTGCCACACGCACACGCACGGCCTCCCGGTTCCACCTGGATATGACCGATGTCGCCGGCGCTGCCCGTCGTCCCCCGGTAGACCTCGCCGCCGACCACGATCCCGCAGCCGATGCCGGTCCCGATCTTGATACACAGGAAGTCCCCCGCGGAACGGGCCACGCCCGCGTGCTGCTCCCCCACCGCCATCAGGTTCACGTCGTTGTCGACCATGACCGGACAGCCCAGTTCCTGACTGAGCGCCTCCCGCACCGGGAAGCCGTCCCAGCCCGGCATGATCGGAGGCGCGACCGGCACTCCCTCCGGAAAGCGGACCGGTCCCGGGACCCCGATCCCGGCGCCGTCGAAGCCTTCCGCGACACCGGAGGCCCTCAGCTTGGCAGCCATCGACAGCACCTGCTCGAAGACCGCCACCGGCCCCTCCCGGACATCCATCGGATGATTCAGATGCCCCAGGACCTCCAACTCCGCATTCGTTACGGCGACATCGATCGACGTGGCACCGATGTCGACACCGAGGAAACGCAGCGTCGGCGCGAGCCGGATGTTGTGCGAACGCCGGCCGCCCCGCGAAGGGGCGAGCCCGTCCGCGACAACCAGCCCCGTCTCCAGCAGCCGGTCCACCTCGACAGCCAGCTTCGAACGGGACAGGTCCATCAGATCACCCAGCTGAGCACGGGAGTTGGACCCGTTGTCACGCAGTAGACGAAGCAGCCGCGCCTGATGCGCGTTCTCAGGTCGAGCAGTCATCCGTCTCACGAACCCTCCCCTCCCCTCGCCTACGGCTGGGGACCCAAACGCCTGTCTCCACTGGCTGAGTCGTCAGGCTTTCGAGGAGGAACGTAGCAGCGATTTTCCAGACCGGGAAGAACTTACGCACGACTCTGATGCATCTTTTTCCACACACAGGACAAAGTCTGGGAGGTGACCACCCGAAGCCCCCCCGCCCGTGGTGCACCGTCAACCCGAAAAGCCGCTCATGCCGCCGACCAGCCCCACCCCACCCGCGCCGGGCACCCCCGCCGTGCCGTTGAGCACCCTGCTCGCCGGCCCCGGACTCGGCCTGCGGCAGCTCGCGGGGCCCTGCGCCCGCATCGGGCACCTGGCCATGTGGGGCAAGAAGGCGGGTTCGGGCCTGGACGATCCGACGTTCCTGCAGCCGGCACGACCCATGTCGGCACTCGGCGGTTACCGGCAGTTCGTCAAACCCGGCAGTAGAGATCAATGCCGTGTCCGGTGGTGACTGCGTCGATCAGGGCCTGGAGTTCGGCGGGCGGGTCCTTGTCCGTCCAGGCTCGCCACCAGCGGTTCAGGATGGTGGCCGGGGTGAGCCATGAACGGATGACGCGTAAGGCCTTGGGCCAGCAGGGCAGTCGGGGCTGGTGGGACGGGGCCGGGCCCCCTCTCTGGCCCGCTGTCGGAGCACGGGTCCGGCGCGGTGGCATCCAGCGGTCCGGGTGCGGCGGCACCGACAGCACGGACCGGCGCTCATGCGGCCGCCCTCGGGCCTCATCCCGCCCGGTCCCGGGAGGTGCACTGCCTCCACCCGTCCACAAGAGACTGTCGCACCCCCCGGCGATCAGGGGTGCGCAGCGGCGGCGGGCCATGGCGAGCATGGCGTCGGAGGGGTTGGGAACTGCTGGGGTGTGAGTGAGTAGGAGTGTGTTCTGGCGTGGATGAGTGAGCGCTGACGCTCCTGACCGGGGGCTGGGTGCTGCTCTTGCGGGAGGAGAAGGGGAGTTCGCCTGTCGAATGGGTGACCTTTCCGGGTGGCGCTCGTTGGGGGTGGTGACCGGGTCTTGGCGGGCTGGATGGGGATGGGGGTGTGAGGGTGGGCGGGCTGCGGGAGCTTGCGGCGTCGTTTGTCGCGCCCGGGCCCTCCGGCGTCGCGATCCGTACCCGGCTCAAGCAGCTCGCGCCTGCCGACGAGGAGGTGCTGCGGCGGGTGGGCGCGCATCTTGGAACGCTGGCCTCCCGGGATCTGAAGGCACGCTGCAGGGATGGTCTGGGGCACGACGCTGAGGCGTGGGCGGTGCGCAAGCGGGAGTTGACGCCCGCCTCGTCCTCGCGGTGGGCGGGAGCGATCACCAAGGCCAGCCATGACCAGTGGGCCCTGGCACGCCGTTGCCAGCTCGCCCGCATCCAGTCCCTGCAGGCGGGTGCCCGAACCATCCGGCACCGGCTGTCCCTGCCGATCGGGGAAAAGGGCTCGAAGACCGCGCTGGGCGGTTACCGCAGCAAGCGGGAGTGGCATGCCAAGAGCCGCCGTCTGCATGTCCTGGAAGAGCGGCTGGAGCGGGAGCGCGCCGACCGTGAGGCCGGGATCGTGCACATCGTGCGGGGCGGCAAGCGGCTTGCCCGCACCCGCCACCACCTGTCCGCCGCGCAGCTCACCGAGGACCAGTGGCGCCGTCGGTGGGAGGCCGAGCGCTGGTTCGTGCAGGCCGACGGCGAGAGCGGGAAACGGTACGGCAACGAGACCATCCGCATCAGCCCGGACGGTGAGGTGAGCATCAAGCTCCCGACCCCGCTGAAGGAGTTGGCCAACGCACCGCACGGCCGGTACGTCCTCGCCTGCCGGGTCGGCTTTGCGTACCGGGGGCAGGAGTGGGCGGACCGGGTGGAGGCCAACCGGGCGGTCGCCTACCGCATCCACCTGGATGTGGCCCGTGGCCGCTGGTATATGACCGCCTCCTGGCAGATCCCGGTATCCCGGACCGTCCCCTTGGCCGCCGCCCTCGCACATGGTGTGATCGGCGTCGATACGAACGCCGATCACCTGGCCGCCTGGCGCCTCGATGTCCACGGCAACCCGATCGGCAACCCCCGCCGCTTCTTCTTCGACCTGTCCGGACCGGCCGGACACCGTGACGCCCAGGTCCGCCACGCCCTCACCGGGCTGCTGCACTGGGCCAAGGCCTGCGCTGTCAAGGCGATCGCCGTCGAAGACCTCGACTTCACCGCGGAGAAGACCCGCGAGAAGCACGGCCGCCGAAAACGGTTCCGGCAGCTCATCTCCGGCATGCCCACCGGCCGCCTCCGTGCCCGCCTGACCTCCATGGCCGACCACAGCGGCATCGCCATCATCGCGGTCGACCCCGCCTACACCAGCCGCTGGGGCGCCGAGCACTGGCACAAGCCCCTCACCAGCAACACCCGTAGAACCACTCGCCACGACGCTGCCGCCGTGGCGATCGGACGACGCGCCCAGGGGCACCCGATCCGGCGACGGACGACACCGCCCCGTGCACACCAGAGCGATGTGCACGGGCATCGGACCGTCCAGGCCGACCGGCGTGCCCTCGGGCGTGAGGGACCCCGCCCCCGCATTCCCGGACCACGGACACGATCCGTGTCGCCGGACGCGGAGCGAACGCGGGCGACCAGGACATCCAACACCGTTCGGGATGCCCGCAGTGACCAGGCATGGGTCCAAGACTCACTCCTGCTCACTGACTAGGAACGGTCGATGCCGATGACATGGGCCGAGCGCCCGGCGGCGGCTGTGAGGCCGATACCGGGCCCAGGGCCGATGACGAGGACGACGTCCTGTTCGGCGGGGGCGGCAAGGGCGACGGCATGGCGTTCGGTGGCTGCATTGCCGCAGGCCATGAGGTGGCTGCCGAGACAGCCGAGCAGTCCGCTTGGCTGGTCAAAGGCCTTGGTCAGGAGCCGACGCGTGATGCTCTCCCCGTCCATGTCGAAGCACGCGGCTCCCCTGCCGACACAGCTGGTGCGCGCCCAAGGGCGGCCGTGTTGAGACGCACGGCGGACGCGATGGCCGCGCGTGCTTCGGGCTCGGTGAGGTCGGTGTGGATCGCGGTGAGCGGGCTGGCGGGCGTTTGCCGCCAACGTCCTCTGAGGTCTCGCAGTCGCGGCCATGATCGTGACGTGGCGCAGCGCGTGTTGGCCAGGAACCTGCCTCGCTGCAACGACACCGAAGAACCTGACTCCGACGACACCGAAAACTTCCTGGTGGCGCAGGGCGCTCCCCGCACAGCCTGACACTGCGTCAGGCCGGCTGCTCGTCAGCGGCGGTCGAACACCGCCTTGAACCGACCCTAAGAAGCTGTTGTTTTTCCGGACGTGATCGCCGCGTTTCCGCTGGTCGGGCATAGGGTCGGTGATTCGGTGGGAGTCGTGGCCTGTCGGGTCGTCGCTTGCCGGGAGGTCGCGAATGCCGTCGGTCGTTGGACTGCTGGAACAGCACGAGCTCGCCGCTCGCCGTCGGGTCGACGGGCTGCGGGAGGAGGCCGACCGGATCCAGGCCGAGTTGGCCGTGGCCGAGCTGGAATGGCAGGAGTGGGCGATCGCCCGCAGGCGGGTCGATATGGTGCTGGCTCCGGACCGCGGCGACACCGCCGGGACGGAGGTCATCCCGGATCCGCGGGATGCGGATGCTCAGCCGACGCCCGATGCGGCGAAGCCGAAGTCGCAGGTGCCCGTGTGGCGTGAGGGGCTGGCCTCGTCGGTGCTGTCGGCGGACTACCAGCGCATCCTGCAGGCGCTCGCGGACCGGTCCCGGCTCCGTCAAGGGCCGCTGACCTGCCAGGAGATGGCTGCGGTGTTCGGTATGGACGTGGTGCCAGCGCGTTTGGAGGCATTGCGGTCGAAGGCGAAACGCCTGGTGGCCCGCGGCTGGCTGGCCGAGCCCGCACCGGGCCGGTTCATGCTGGCTGCGGGCGTGTCCGGGCCAGGCGGCGGGTCATGAGCAGGGTCATCGACCAGTAGATCATTGCTTCGGCGCTGGTGGTGCGGCGTTCGAAGTCGCGTGCCAGGCGTCGGGTGCGCATCAGGTGGGCGAAGAACCGCTCGACGATCCACCGTTTGGGCAGCACCACGAAGCCGCGCATGTCGTCGCTGCGCTTGACGATCGCCAGGTCCAGCGCGAACGCGGCCAGGCAGTGCTCGACGAGGCTGCCGGTGTAGCCGCCGTCGGCCCAGACGAGGGCGAGGCGGTGGTGGGCATCGCCTACCTGTTTCAGCAGCACGCGGGCGGCGGTGCGGTCGCCGGTGTCCGCGGCGGTGACCATCACCCCCAGCAGCAGACCGAGCGTGTCGACCACGACGTGCCGTTTGCGGCCGTTGACCAGCTTGCCGCCGTCGAAGCCCCGACTGTCCGCCCCGACCACCGCGTCCGCCTTGACCGACTGCGAATCGATCACGCCTGCGCTCGGCTCCGCGTCGCGGCCCACCATCAGGCGGGCCCTGGCGCGCAGCCGGTCGTGGAACTCCCTGACCAGACCGTGGTCGCGCCAGCGGCGGAAGAATGCGTACACCCGGTCCCACGGCGGGAAGTCAGCAGGCATCGCCCGCCACTTGATGCCGTTGTCCACCAGGTAGCGGATCGCATCAAGTACGGCCCGGTGGCAGTACGCCTCCGGCCGGCCGCCGCGACCGCGCAACCAGCCCGGCACCGGCAGCAACGGCCGGACAGCCGTCCACTCCCGGTCCGTCATGTCCGTCGGATAACGCGGCTGCCGGGACCCGTTGTCGGCGGCGTTTCCGAACCGGTGAGCCAGACAGTCACACTCCCAGGTGACCGAGCTGGACCGCCCGGCCATCGGCACGGAAGACTGCTGCATCAGGGCCTCCTGCTGCTCGGTGATTCGATACCAACAAGCTGTTCAGGAGGCCCCACCCGTATGCGCCAAGCATCCCGCGACCACCCAATCGGGACTCCCGCCCGACGGGCTTCTCTCAAGATCGAAAAACAACAGCTACCAAGAGCCTCGGCCTCGGCGGCATCCATGCACCGCTTCGCCGCGTCCTGTCGGCCCGGGACATGTAAGCGTCAGACAGTCCCCTGGTGACGAGGGTCTTCAGTTAATGCGCCGCTCCTCCGAATAGAGGTTCTCTTCTCGGGGGGCGGGGAACGCGACGGAAGCTGCGTGTTGTGTGGTGTGCCCGTGTGCGCGGATGATCTCGGCGTAGCGGTGGCCGCTGTCCTTGATGGTGCGTGTCTGGGTCTCGTAGTCGACGTGGACGATGCCGAACCGCTGGGAGTAGCCGTAGGCCCATTCGAAGTTGTCCAGCAGGGACCAGGCGAAGTAGCCGTCGAGCGGGACGCCGCGGCGGGCAGCCCGCGCGCAGGCTGCCAGGTGGGACTCCAGGAAGGCGATGCGCTCGACGTCGTGGACGCTGCCGTCGGGCGCTGCACGGTCGGGGAAAGCGGAGCCGTTCTCGGTGACGAGGACCGATCGCGGCGCGTAGTCCTCGGTGACCCGGACGAGCAGGTGTTCCAGCCGGTCCGGATGGACCTCCCAGTCCATCCCGGTGCGGGGTGTGCCCGGCGGTGTGACGGAACGGGCGAACGGTGCGGGCCCCTGCGGATCATCGACGGTGACTGACCGCTTGTAGTAGTTGACGCCGAGCCAGTCCAGCGGCGCCGCGATCTTCTGCAGATCCCCGGCCTCGATGGGTGGTTCGGTCCCGTACACCTCGACCATGTCGGCCGGGTAACCGCGGCCGTGGATGGGATCGAGCCACCAGCGGTTGTTGTGCCCGTCGTCGCGGCGGGCGGCGGCGATGTCCTCGGGCCGGTCGCTCGCGGGCTCGGACTGCGTGAGGATGTTGACGATGCCGACCCGCGCTTGTGAGGCGGTGGACCGGAGGGCCTCGACGCCGAGCCCGTGGGCGAGCAACAGGTGGTGTGAGGCGCGCACGGCGGCGGTCAGGTCGGTGCGGCCCGGCGCCATGACCCCCTGGAGGTGGCCGAGCCATGCGGAGCAGTACGGCTCGTTCAGCGTCGCCCAGTTGGTGACCCGGTCACCGAGCCTGTCGGCCACGACGGTGGCATATTCGGCGAATCGCAGGGCGGTGTCGCGGGCGGGCCAGCCGCCGCGGTCCTCGAGGGCCTGCGGCAGGTCCCAGTGGTAGAGGGTGGCATGAGGAGCAAGGCCCGCTTCCAGCAGTGCGTCGACCAGTTGGTCGTAGAAGGCCAGCCCTGCCGGGTTCACGCGGCTGTCCCCGTCCGGCATGACGCGGGGCCAGGCGATGGAGAATCGGTAGGCGTTGAGGCCGAGGGCCTTCATCAACGCCACGTCGTCGGGCCACCGGCGGTAGTGGTCGCAGGCAACGTCGCCGGTGTCCCCGCCGGCGATGGTGCCGGGCTGCTTGCAGAAGGTGTCCCAGATGGATGGTGCTCGGCCGTCCTCGGCGACCGCGCCTTCGATCTGGTAGGCGGAGGTGGCCGCTCCCCAGGCAAAGCCGGAGTGGAATGCGGTCAGGTCGTCAAGGGGCACAGCTTTCCTCGCTTCGTGGTCGGGAGGTGTTCGGGGTACGGATGGGACCGTGGATGGACCGGGGCGCTGCTCGGGCCCGGAGGGGAGCGCCCCGGGGATGAGGCCGGTCGCGGCTCTTGACGTCCGCGACCGGCCTGTGGGTGTGTCAGGCGGGGGATGGCCTCTCAGCTGGTCTGCCACTTCTGGTTGTTGCCGCCCCAGCAGGACCAGAGCTGGACCTTGGAGGTTTCCAGGGCCCTGTCCAGGCAGAGATCGGAGTTCACTATCGGACGGATCGTGCCGTCGGAGTAGAACCTCCACTTCTGGTTGTCTTGGCCGTTGCAGTTATAGGTGCCGACCACGGTGCCGTCCTTGATGGCTCCCCAGGCGTCCAGGCACTTCTGGTTCGTACCGCTGTAGACGGTGAGCTGCCCGGAGGGCGTCCGGGTCCACTTCTGGTTGTCGCCGCCCCAGCACTGGGCCCAGACCTGGACCTGGACGTTGTCTTGGCCGAGGGGCACGTCGAGGCAGCCGTTGCTGCCGACGTTGCGCAGGATGCTCGTGTGCGAGCCGGGGTCGCTGCCCCAGGCGTACTTCAGGCGGTCGATGCCGCTGATGTTGCGAACGCCCAGCGCCAGGTCGGTGCCGCTGCCCTTGAGGTCGAACAGGGAGTACCAGTCGTAGGTGGGCCGTTCGATGCGCTTACCACCGAGGGCCGGCCAGTAGACCGCGCCCATGCCGAGGGAGCGCACGCTGTCGGTGTCGGCACGCAGGTACCGCACGAAGTTGTCGGTGCTCGTCGCGTCGTTGTAGTTGAGACCTGTGTCCATCGGCGCGCCGAACTCGTCCAGGAGGGTGCGCGTGCCGCAGGTGCCGACTTTGCTCTTGAAGTCGCTGACCCACTCGTCGTAGGTCTTCGGCCCCGAAGTGAAGGCGTAGTGGTGGAGTGAGAGGTAGGTCCCGTCGAGGCGGGAGTCGGCGCACACGGTCGTGACGTAGTCGTTGTAGCCCGGTCCGCTCACGATGATCCGGTCCTTGGGCACCGACGGGCGGTCGGTGATCCACTTGGCGGCGACGTTCGCCCAGTCGGTGGCGCTGTAGCCGTGGGGCTCGTTCATCGGCTCGAAGTAGACCAGGCTGTTGGAGCCGTACTTACCGATGACCGAGTCCCACATCGAGTTGAAGGCGGCCATATTGGTGATCTTGCCGCCCGAGGCGGCCTCGTCCTCCCAGTAGGAGAGGATGACCTTGAAGCCCTTGGCGGTTGCGGCGTCGATGGCGCCGGTGTACTTGTCGCCCCACGTCGTGCCGGGGACGGAGTGGGTGTTGATCGGCAGCCGGACGGTGTTGGCGCCGAGCGTGCTCTGGAATCCGCTGAGGATGGCGTTGGCCTTGGCTTTGACGACGTCGTAGCTGTCGGAGCTGTTCAGCCCCTCCGGGACGACGGCGCCCTGGACGAAGTTGTCCAGCGGGCGGGCCCAGTTCACGCCCTGGAACTTGCTGGCGTCCGTCGGGTTGGTTTCCGCAGCCGCCGGCGACGCGGTGGACAGCATGGTGATCGGCGCGGCGATCAGTGCGGCCGCGAGGCAGGCCAGCGCGCGGCGGAGGAAGCGGGTACGGGCGGGGGGGAGTACGGCTGAGTGAGGACCTGGCCGGGTGCGTTGGGAGTTGGGCATGTCGTGTTCCTTTTCTGCATGCGGCTCTGTGCAGGCGGTCGTTGCCGCCTTGGGCGCCACGAAGCGATCTGCCGCGGTGGGCGATTGTGATGCGGTGGTGGCGCCCGGGTGTGTTCCGGAGAGGGCACGGCGCGAGGTGGTGATGGGCGCCGGGCGGCCGGGGAACGTGGGGTCGGCTGAGTTGACGTGCTCGCTTTGGGCTGGCGGGCACGGCCTTTGTTGTGGAGAAGGGGCCACTGCGGGTGGGGCCCGCTACGGCCTTGTCACCGCCCGCTGAGTGTCCTTGCTCGGGGCGGCGGGCACGGGATGCTGTTGGCGGCTGCGCGGCCGACCGCGGTGATCGCGACCACCGGTGCCCGAATCCGCGCGGGCGGTGGCCTGGGCAGGATGCTGGGCGAGCGTCCGTGCATCCGGGTTGCTCCTTCGGGTACGGGCGGCTCCGAGCATGGGGGGAGGCCGCGTGTGGCTCGGTGAGCCCGGGGTGGGACCCCGCCGGCCTGTCAGGTGGCCGGCGGGGCGATGGTGGGGGCGGGTCGCTGAGGTCGTCGTCAGCGGCGGCCGTTGGCGGCCGGTCGTGCGGCCTCGTGCCCTCAGGGTGGAGGTGCGACAAAGTGCCGTTGGACGGTCCTGCTGTCCCGCCAACAGGCGGGCGGGACACGGGCCGGGGGCGTGTTACTTGACGGTGAAGCCTTGTTCCTGGCCGTACTTGATGGAGGCGTCCTGCCAGGACTTCAGGCCCTCCTGCAGGGTGGTGCCGCTGACGTAGGCCTTGCCGACGTTGTCGTTGAAGATGCTGTTGGCGTAGACCTGGAAAGGCAGGTAGGACCATCCGACGAGGACGTCGTCGGCCGACTTGGCGAGCACCTCGTTGATCCTCTGGCCGCCGAAGTACGGGTCCTTCTTGTTCAGGAACTCCAGGGAGTTCAGCTGCTTGGTGGTGGAGGGGAACGTCCCGGCGTCGATACGGGTCTGCGCGCCCTCGTCGACGGTGGCGTACTTGAGGAAGGCGTAGGCAAGCTTCTTCTTGGTGCTGGCCTCCATGACGGCCAGCGAGCTGCCGCCGTTCTCGGCGGTGACGTCCTCCCCGCTGTTCCACTGCGGCATGGGCGCCACACGCCACTTCCCGGCGCCGGCCTTGACGCCCGATGCGAGAGGGGCGGGCATCCACGCGCCGGTGACGAGGGAGGCGATCGTGCCGTCGCCGAGGCCCTTGTACCACGCATCGCTCCAGGCGGGGACCGGCGCGAGCAGCTTGTCGCTGATGAGTTGCTGCCAGGCGGTGGTGAACTTCTTGGTCCCGGCGTCGTCGAAGTTCACACCGACCTGGGTGCCGTTCACGGTGTACGGCCTTCCGCCGGCCTGCCAGATCATGCTGGTGGTGAAGCCGGCGTCGCCGGTGTCGGCGGTGAGATACGCCTTGGGGTCCGCCTTGTGCAGCTTCTTGGCCGCGGCGATGTACTCCTCCCAGGTGGCCGGCACCTTGATCTTGTGCTTGTCGAAGACCTCCTTGTTGTAGAACAGGGCCATCGGGCCGGAGTCCATCGGCAGGGCGTAGATACCCTCGGTGCCGGCGTGGACGGCGCTCCACGGACCAGGAGAGAAGGTGCCCTTGAGCTTGTCCGCACCCAGGGCGCTGAGATCGGTGACGGACTTGGCGAGCGAGAACTGCGACAGGGCGTAGTACTCGATCATGGCGACGTCAGGGACACCCGATCCAGCCTTGACCGCGTTCTGCAGCGCGGTGTACTGCTCGTTGTTGGTACCGGCATTGACCAGGTTGACCTTGACCTTGGGGTACTTGGCCTCGAAATCGCTGACGACCTTCTTCAGCGTCGGGTCCCAGGCCCAGACCGTGATCTCGCCCCCGGCGTTCAGGGCGGCCTGGATGTCGGCGTTGGACGCAGGCTTGGCGCTGCCCGAGTCCTCGGTGCCGGAGGAGCTGCAGGCAGTGGCGGTGAGTGCCACCGACAGGGCCGCGGCGCCCAGCAGCAGGGCGTGACGACGGGTTCTCGTCATGGGGTGTTCCCTTTCGTGCGGTGTATCTGGGAGGGGTTGCAGTCGGCGGGCGCAGATCAGCCCTTGACGCTCCCGGCGGACAGGCCGGACTGCCAGTACCGCTGGAGCAGCAGGAACGCCACGATCAGCGGGACGATGGTGAGCAGTGATCCAGTGATCACGAGATTGAAGACCGCTTCGCCACCCACGGTGGAAGCCTGGGCGTTCCAGCTGTTCAGGCCGAGGGTCAGCGGGTACCAGTCGGGATCCTTCAGCATGATCAGCGGCAGGAAGTAGTTGTTCCAGGTCGCGACCACGTTGAAGAGAAGAACGGTGACGATTCCCGGCGCCAGCATCGGCATGCTGATCCGGAAGAACGTGCGGAACTCGCCGGCGCCATCGACGCGCGCCGACTCCAGGATCTCTTTCGGGACGGCGTCGGTGGCGAAGGTCCACATCAGGTAGAGGCCGAACGGCGAGACCAGCGACGGGATGATGATCGCCCACGGGGTGTTGGTCAGCCCCATCTCGGAGAACATCAGGAAGGTGGGAACCGCCAGTGCGGTACCGGGCACCGCGACCGCTCCGATGACGGTCGCGAAGACGGCCTTCTTGCCGGGGAAGTCGAACTTGGCCAGCCCGTACCCGGCGAGCGTCGCGAGGAAGGTAGCGCCGCCCGCCCCGAGCACCACATACAGCACGGTGTTGAGCAGCCAGCGGGTGAAGATCCCGTCGTTGTAGCTGAAGGTGTCGGCGATGTTGCCGAACAGGGCGAAGTCGCCATCCAGCCACAGACCGAAGGAGTCGAACAGCCCCTTCTGCGTCTTGGTGGCGTTGATCGCCAGCCAGGCCAGCGGCAGCAACGTGTACACCAGCATGACCACCGTCAGGGCGGTCAGCGTGGCGCTGCGCCGCTTCCGGCGGGAGGCGCGCCGGGCGGGGCGGACCACCAGCGGGCCCGAAGAGGCACCCGCGTGCCGTGCGGTGCGCGGCTTGTGCCCGACGCGGGGAGTCGTGGTCGCCATGATCAGGATTCCTTTCGCATGCCGCGCAGCTGGACGGCGTAGGCGATGATCATCGTGATCACGCCCATGACGATGGCGACCGTGGCCGAGTAGTTGAACTTCTGTCCGGCAAACGACAGCGAGTAGGCGTAGAGGTTCGGCGTGAAGTAGGACGTGATCGCATTCGGCGCCAGGCTCTTGAGGACGCTCGGCTCGTTGAACAGCTGGAAACTGCCGATGATCGAGAAGATCGTCGCGATCGACAGAGCCCCGCGCAGCGCCGGGAGCTTGATCGCCCGGATGATCCGCAGCTGCCCGGCCCCGTCCATCTCCGCGGCCTCGTACAGCGCCGGATCGACCACCTTCAGCGCCGAGTAGAGGATCAGCATGTTGTAGCCCACGAACTGCCAGGTCACGATGTTGCCGATCGACGCCAGGACCAGATCGGGCGACAGCGGGTCACGAAGCGAGATCCCGAACGCCTCATTGATGTTGCCGACCAGGCCGAACCGGGTTCCGTACATGAAGCCCCACATCAGCGTTGCGACGACGGCCGGCACCGCGTAAGGCAGGAACACCGAGATCCGGAAGAAGCCCGCCCCGTACAGGCGGCCGCTGTCGATCGCCAGGGCCAGCAGAAGCGCGAGGAGCAACATGATCGGGACCTGCACGGCAAGGAAGACCGCCACCCGCCCGAAGGCGGACCAGAACTGTGCGTCCCCCAGCACCTCGGTGTAGTTGTCGGCACCGACGAAGGCCGTTCCGCCGATCAGCTGTGTACGGAACAGGCTCAGGTAGATCGAGTAGCCGATCGGTGCGAGGAAGACCAGCGCAAACACCGCCACAAACGGCCCGACGAACCGCCAGCCGACCCATGACCGCCGTCTCGAGGCCGATGGCCTCCTGGCACCTGGAACCCCTGCCTGGGGTGCTGCGACCACCGCTTCACTCCTTGCTGCGCGAACGCTGACCACACTGCGTGGTCACGTGAACATCGAGTCCGGCTCAGCGCACCGATCCGAACCTTGTTCACGTGACCATTCAGCCCGCAGGCGGTTGGTCACGTGAACATGATGCGGTAGCGTGGCACCCGTCACAGTGGGAGGTCAAGGTTTCTCGCACGTTAAAACTTCCGCCCGAGCCTTCAGCGGACGGCGACGAGTGGACAGACAGGAGCGAAGGCTCGATGGACCTGAGTGAGCCGGGACAGCAGGATCCTGGTCCTGCGGTGGGCGCACAGCAAGTCGGTTCGGCCGTACCGGGCGGGCGCCACAGGCAGCACGTCACGAGGGCCGACGTCGCCGCGCTTGCCGGCGTTTCACGTCAGACCGTGTCCAGGGTGGCCAACGGCCATCCCAGCGTGATCGGTTCGACCCGGGAGCGGGTGCAGGCCGCGATGCGGGAACTGGGCTACCGGCCCAACAGTGCCGCGCGCGCCCTCAGGTACGGGCAGTTCAAGACCATCGGCGTGATCCTCCACAGCCTCTCCGCCACCGGCCACAGCGACACCGTGCAAGCGATCGCGGCCCAGGCCGCGGCCGAGGGATACGCGATCACGGTGATCCCCGTCGATATTCCGACCCAGGACAGTGTGCTGGGCGCCTTCACCCGGATGGGTGAACTGGCCGTCGACGCAGTCATCGTCTTCATCGAGGTCCACCTGCTTGACGCGGGAACCGTGAAGCTGCCGCCCGGCGTGCGCGTGGTCGTCGTGGACTCCGACGCCGGAGACCGCTATCGCGTGGTCGATACCGACCAGGCCGGCGGCACCCGAGAGGCCATCAGCCACCTGCTGGAACTCGGACATGAGACCGTCTGGCACGTGACCGGTCCGGAGACGTCGTACGCAAGCCAGCGCCGAGCCCAGACATGGCAGACCGTGCTCGAGGAAGCCGGACGGCCTGTGCCACCGCCCCTGCACGGCGACTGGACCGCCGAATCGGGCTACGCGGCCGGCCTCGAACTCGCACAAGAGCCGGACTGCACCGCGGTGTTTGCCTCCAACGACCAGATGGCACTCGGTCTCCTGCACGCCTTCCAAGAACGAGGCAAGGCCGTCCCCGGCGACATCAGCGTGGTCGGCTTCGACGACCTCCCCGATGCCGCCCACTTCGCCCCGCCCCTGACCACCGTCCACCAGGACTTCGCCGAGGTGGGCCGGAAAAGTGCCCAGGAGGTCTTGCGGCAGATCCACGAACACGACGTCCCCCGATCCGGCACGGACATCGTTCCCACCCGCCTGGTGGTCAGAAGCAGCACGGCGCCGCCGCCCCTGAAGCGGTAAGGGTGGGTGGCTGTTGGCTTGCCGAACTTGAGGACGGCGTTTCAGCTGGTCAAGCTTGGGGTCGGTGATTCCGTGGGAGCTGTGGCCTGTTGTGTTGTCGCTCGGCGGGAGGCCTCGAATGCCGTCGGGGTCGGGCTACTGGAAACAGTACGAGTTCGCCGCTCGCCGTCGAGTCGACGGGCTGCGTGAGGAGGCTGCCGTATCCAGGCCGAGCTGGCCGCGGCCGAGCTGGAATGGCAGGAGTGGGCGATCGCCCGCAGGCGGGTCAACACGGTGCTGGCTCCGGACGGCGGCAACACCGTCGGCACGGGGGTCACCCCGGATCCGCGGGATGCGAACGCGCCCCCAAGCACCCAGGACCACCTAATCGGGACTCCCGTTCGACGCGCATCTCTCAAGATCGGAAAGACAACAGCTACTAAGACCGCAGCGCGAGGTCGATCCGGTAGTCCGGGCGGTGCCTGCCGTCCTCCTGCGGGGTGCCGGCGCGAACGACGCCGGTCTGGCCGGTGCGGGGCCGGCCCGCACCGCTCGCACGGGTCCTGGGGCAGTACGGGGTAGCGGTCCACGTGCTGTCCCAGACGCCGTCGCGCCGCGTCAGACAGACTGTGCAGTGGAGCGGTACCTCAAGTTTCCAGAAGGCTCGTGCTGGTGCGGACAGGGCATGGACGAGCAGGGCCTGGACAACAGCCGGCTCGACGATGGCCAAGGCTCGGCCTGTCTCAGGGGGCAGGCTGCTGAGCCAGTTCGCGGTCCGTCGGCAGAGTTGGCGTACGGTTTCGCCCCCGTGTGGTGCGGCATCCGGGTCGGTGAGCCAGGCGCTGTATCCGTGCGGGTCTGCGGCGACGATTTCGGCCGGGGTGCGGCCGCGCCATGTGCCGTAGTCGATGTCGCGCAGTGCCGGCTCGGCTGTGGCCTTCAGCCCGAGGAATGCGGCGGTGAGCGCGCAGCGGGTGGAAGGCGACCGCGTGGCCGACGACTGGGGCGGAAGCGCTGCCAGGGCGGCGCCTGTCTCGTGGAGATCGTACTCACTGAGTGGGGCGTGGCCGAAGATCGCATCTGCGGATGCAGCTGAGGGGTGCATGCCCAGAACTGTCAGGCGAATCGTCATGCGGCTGCCCTCCTGTTCG
The DNA here is from genome assembly GCF_042731325.1 of Streptomyces sp. NPDC059866. Taxonomy (NCBI): domain Bacteria; kingdom Bacillati; phylum Actinomycetota; class Actinomycetes; order Kitasatosporales; family Streptomycetaceae; genus Streptomyces; species Streptomyces sp. NPDC059866. The sequence continues at coordinate 51,146 of NZ_JBHWJT010000027.1, forward strand.
GTTTGCTCCTGCCTGACACCGGAGGGTGCGACACCGCCAGGTCGCTTCGGATCAGCGGCGGTGGTGACGTCCCTCCGGCGGCAGCAAGCGGTCGACCACGGCCACCGGCGCCGTCTCCCGGAGCGCGGCGGTCGACACGTTGCGCGTCACGTTCTCAGGCTTCGCGAAACCTCCTGCCATATCCATCCGGCAGGAGTCCGGAACGCCCCCGCCGACTGGCTGGCTCCGGCCCCGCCACCTGGCCGGTCTCGGCGTGGGCAAGCGGGGCGCTTGTCGACGTGGTACGACGGACAGTGACCCGATGGTGAGTGGGAGCACGCATGATCCGGGTACTGGTGGTCGACGACGAGGCGCTGATCCGTACGGGGTTCAGATGCATCCTGGACGCCGCCGACGAGATCGAGGTCGTGGGGGCGGTTCCGGGGGGAGAAGCTGTCCAGGTGGCGCAGGAGACCCACCCTGATGTCGTGCTGCTGGACATCCGTATGCCGGACGTGGACGGACTCACCGTCCTCGCCGATCTGTCTCGACTGCGGCAGCCCCCGGTGGTGGCCATGCTCACGACGTTCGACATGGACGAGTACGTGGCCACGGCCCTGCGCTGCGGCGCGGCAGGCTTCCTGCTCAAGGACACCGACCCGGAGGAGCTGCCGTTCCTCGTGCGCGCCCTGGCCGACGGGGGGACCGTCCTGGCGCCCAAGGTCACGCGGACGGTCGTGGACGGATACCTCGAGGCCGGCGGCCAGACACCTGCCACGCACGGTGTCGACCGGCTGACCGACCGCGAACGCGCCGTGCTCGTCCTGATCGCCCAGGGACTGTCCAACGCGCACATCGCCGCCCGGATGCACCTGAGCACCGGTACGGTGAAGGACCATGTGAGCGCCATCCTCACCAAGCTGGAGGTCAGCAGCCGCGTCCAGGCGGTCGTGGTCGCCGAACGGGCCGGACTGCTCAAGCCGTGCAGCGACCCGGAGCCGGGATGATTCCCCGCCCCACGGCCCGCACACTGCGGAACACTGCGTTCGTCGCCGCAGCACTGCTTGATGTCTGGGTACATGTCGCCCCGGACGAGCCGCTGAGCCTGGCCTTGGCACTGGCCGCCGCCTGCCTGCTTGTGCTTCGTCAGCGTTTTCCGCTGCTCGTCTTCCTGCTCACCTTGCCCGCCGTCCTGCTCACGAGCGCGATCTTCGCCTCTCTGGCGGCGCTGTACACCCTCGCCACATTCACCCGGCGGCGGACTCTCCTGGCCGTCTGCGGCCTGGCGCTCACGCTCAGCGACATGATCGAGTGGTCGCCGTCCCCGCAACTCGACCTTTGGAGCCCCTCGGGCCTGATCGCCCTCGGCTATACCGCGGCAACGGCTGCGGCTCCCGTCTTCCTCGGCCAGCTCGTTCAGGCCCGGCGGGACCTGTCCCTGCGGCTCGCCGAGATCTCACAGGCGCGCGACCACGAGCGCAGGCTGAGCGCGCAGACTGTCCTGGCCGAGGAACGCGCCCAGCTCGCCCGCGAGATGCATGATGTGGTCTCCCACCAGGTCAGCCTGATCGCGGTGCAGGCCGGGGCACTGCAGGTCGGCACGCAGGACACCGTGGCCAAGCAAGCCGCAGCCACGATACGGCGGCTGAGCGTGCAGACGCTGGACGAACTGCGGCACATGGTCAACGTGCTGCGCGACTCGCGCAGCCGCCCTACGGAACTGACTCCGCAGCCGTCCCTGACCGACCTGCGGCGGCTGATCGACAGCAGCGGCATCGACGCCCACCTGACGACGGACCTGCCCGGCGGCCTTCCACCGACCCTGCAGCGCGCCGTCTATCGCACCGTCCAGGAAGCGCTGACCAACGTACGCAAACACGCCCCCGGGGCCACCGCCACCGTGCGCGCCTCCTACGAGGACAACGCCGTCCGCGTCACGGTCAGCAACAGCGCGCCCACGCGGCCCGCCGTCCCCCTGCCCAGCGCGCATTACGGCCTGGTCGCCCTGCGACAGCGCGCCGCCCTCCTCGGCGGCACCGTCACCTCCGGCCCCACCGCCGACGGCGGCTACCAGCTTCGCCTGGAACTGCCGGTCAAAAAGGCACGGTGACCGAGAAGAGACCCCCATGAGCAGCGCCCGGGGGATCGGTCGTGGCACGGAGCCCCGGCCACGTCCGCCGGGGCTTGTCCCCGCGGTCACCGCCATGCAGTCCACCTTGCTTTCGGGCAGGGTGCCCGGTCCTTCAGGGCCGGGATGAATGCCCGCTCCCGCGTAGCGGGGCAGGGGAAGCAGAATCGCCGCCAGGGCGATTCTGCGTTCCGGAAGGTACGGCGCTCAGGGCGATGAGGGCGACGATCGGACCGTGGGGCAGGTAGACCGTGGCCCTGGAGAGTCCGAAGAGGAGGGCAGTGACCCGCCAGGACCAGGGCGGCGATAAGGCGTTCGTCGTAGGCAGGTCCCCTGGTGGCGGTCACGGGTCGGGCCGGGGTCTTCGTCGGACCGCGGTGGGTGGTCGACCCGGACGATCCCACGCCGTACGTCCACGTCTCCATCGGCGTACCCGAGCGGCTCGCCGATGCGATCCGCAGTTCCGTCTGGCACAAGGTCACGCGAGAGAGGAGGTCCGGCGACCGTGCCGGGTGATCGGGTGACGGCTTACGGCGGCCGCAGCGCTGCTCGGCGAGCGCGTCGTAGGAGTCATGCGGAGGCATGTGTCCGGGCCGGGCGGTTCGCGCTCGTGGGCAGCGTGCTCGCGGCTGTCGGCCATCACTCGGTCGCCGAGGGGCCGGTGCCATGGCGCCTGGTGGCTGCCTTCGCCGCCGTCCGGTTCGGCGTTGTACGGCCGTTTGCCCATCGTCCTACGGCCCCGCCGACGGTCATCGGATGCACGCTCGCGGCGCAGGCCGTGCTGCACACTGCGCTGACGGTGGTGGGAGGCGCGCGTCACGCAGAGTCCGGCCATGCGGCCCATGCCGGTCGCTCAGGAGCGGTGAGGGGAGACGGCCACGCCTGGCATCACGCCGGGGCCGCCATGACCGCCGGGCATGTCGCTGCCGCCCTCGCGGCGGCCTGGCTGCTTCAGCGGGCCGACACGGCGGTTGCCGGTGCCCTGTCCGCTGCTCGGACTGTGCGGGCGATGGCGGCTGACGTCCTGGCCCGGGTGATGCGGTCCCCCACGGGTGCTGCCGTACCCGAGCCGCCCTCCGTACGGCTCATCGGCCGCTTCCCCTCTGGAAGAGGCTCGGACTCAGACGCGGGCGCACGTGCTGGTGCGCAGAGGACCTGTGTCTTCGTCCATGTACCGCTTCGGCCGAGGCCGACATCCCGCAGGCCCTCGCGGAGAACGTCACCCTGACGTTCGTCTCCGACGCCGAATGCAAGGTCAGGGTCCGGCAGCTGCCGGATGCCAAGGAGCTCGCGTTCAAAACGGTCGAGACCTACAGCGACGGCCAGGTCTCCCGCTGGATCGAACTGCCCGGCGGAGGCGAGGAGCCGGAACAACCCGCCCGGTCCTCAAGCTGAAGGACGCCGCCCCCGGCGCGACCCCGATCAGCCCCGGCCTCACTGAGAGCGAGACCTCAAGCCCTACGCCGTCGGCCACCGTGTCGTCCTCTCCCGCCGCGGACAAGGAGGACGAAGGCGGCTCGGCCGGACTGATCGTCGGCGGGGTTGTGGTGGCGCCGGCCGTCCTCGGTGGTGGCGCATGGTGGATCGGAAGGCGCCGGAACGCCACGCTGCAAGGCTGATCCGCGGTCGCCGGGGCACGGACGGGTTCCTGAACGTTCCCCGGCCGGTCGGCGTCATAGCGGTAGCCGCCTGAGAGGACCTCCGCCATGACCGCCGTACGCAGAACCCCCCGATTCGTGCCCGCCGTTGTGCTGATCGGGGGGGTGATGTCGGCGACCGCCGCCTGTGGCACTGGTTCCTCGTCGTCGGCCGAGGTGTCCGGGACGAAGCCTGCGAGCGCGCACAGCACGGCCGCTTGGGAAGAGCCCGACTCCTACACGTACACATTGCAGTCGACGGAAGGGGAACGAACACTGCTGGGGGCCTTCCGGGTCACGGTGCGCGACGGCAAGGTGGCGGAGGCGGTCGGCCTCGACGACTCCGGCCGCCGGGTGGTCCGTCAGGCGCCCGCTGAAGTGCCCACCCTCCGTGAGCTGTTGGGGCAACTGGAGCAGGCCCGGCGCGACGGGGCGGACACGGCTGAAGCGGAGTACGCGGCCGACGGCCACCCGGTGCGGATCTCGCTGGACTGGGAGAAGAACGCGATCGATGACGAGGCTCTGTACGTCATCACTGCCTACGAGCCGCGCACCCGTTGACGCCCGCCATGGACGCGACAGCCGCAGCACTCCCCCGTGACCCGGGTGGGAGGCCGTCTGGGGACGGCGGTGTCGCCGGGGTCGGATCCGGTCCGGGCCGCCTGGGCGCAGGCGGCCCGGCGTGAAGCCGTGTGCGTGAAGCAGCGTGGCGATGGCTCAGTCGCTACGACCCACTCGGCGTGGGGCCCATGCCGCGCAACTGCTTGATGGTTCCGCCGAGCTTCGTACGGAACTGCTCCAGCATCTGCGGCTTTGCGGCGACGACCCAGCGCGAGCCGACGAGGTACTTGCCCCCGTACACGCTGGCCTCGTCCAGCCACGTCTGCTTGTACTTCTCCTCGGGGAAGGTGGTGATGAGGTAGTCGGCCTTCTCGGTGTGGCACAGGCCCTGGCGCAGTTCCTCCGCCTCGACGCGGATCTTGGCCTTGCAGCCGGTCAGGCCGGCGATCACCTCGACCTTCGCCGGCGCCACCACCCCGGCCGCGGGGGCGGACGATATCGACGGCTTGCTGTCCGCCGCCACGTTCTCCTTGCCTCCGCTGCAGGCACTGACCAGGGGAAGGAGCGCCAGGCTGCCGGCCACTGCGGCGCCGCGCACCAGGCGAGCGGTGGACAGGGGGCGGTTTATGACTCGCGGTTGCTGCTGCGGCACGTTGCCTCTCCGGATCGGTCGCGCCCGCCCGAGGACCAGGGGCGGAGTTACTCAACAAGGGGATACGGGTGAACGCCGGTGGCCGTTCACCCCCATGGCACCGAAGGACCCGTGGGACGGCCGGGACACCGCCCCACAGAGCTGCGCTCAAGCAGGCGTCTCTCGCCGTACGGGCATTCGCCGTACGGCAGACCGCGGTCCACTGGGTCGCCGGCCCCGAAGCGGTGTGGGCCGTCCGCCGCCTGGCCCGCGACCATTACGCCACCGGCGGCTGGAGTGGTCGTGCGGATGGAGCGCCGTCCTTCAGCTCCTCGATGAGCTTGCGGGCCCCGGCCCTCGGCATGGTCAATTGAAATGCGTCCATTCCGTCCGTCAGCAACAGCAACCGATAACCCGGTTCGAGTCGCTGACCGGCGCGCGCTTCGAGCGCATCGATCCGCTCCGGACCAAGAGCTGTCCCCCAAATCCCCTACTCGTCGCCTGGCATGATCGATGCGTGACAGGTGAACCTGGGCGGCCGGGCCGCATGAGGTACGTACTGTTCGATGTCGACGGCACGTTGATCGACGCGGTGAGCAACCAGCGCCGGGTCTGGGGAACCTGGGCGGTGCGGTACGGGCTGGACGCGGAGGAGGTCTACCGGGTTGCTCTGCGGACACGGCCGATGGAGACGTTCGCGCAGGTCGCTGCGGAGCGTGATCCGCGCGAGTGCCTGGCCACGCTGCACGAGCTGGAGGACGAGGACGTCCGGTCCGGCATCTATGCGGCTTTCGACGGCGCGTCGGAGCTGCTGAACTGCCTGCCGCCGCAGGTCTGGGCCTTGGTGACCTCGAACTACGAGCACCGGGTGCGCGGCCGTTTCCTGCGGACGGGCCTGCCGGTGCCGGACGTGATCGTGGACGCGGCTGCCGTGGAGGAGGGCAAGCCCTCTCCTGTGCCCTATCTGCGGGCCGCTGCGCGGCTGGGTGCCGAGCCGGGAGACTGTCTGGTCATCGAGGACGCCCCGTCCGGGGTGCAGTCCGGGCTGCGGGCCGGGATGACGGTGTGGGGCGTGAACGCCGATGTCGCGGTGGAGGGGGTGCACCGCCACTTCGTCAGTCTCCGCGAGGCAGTCCCTCACATCCTGGCCTTCGTGTCCGGCCCACAGGGGGATGCCGACCGTTCGCAGGGAGGCGGCTGATGTCCCGGCCACGGGCGATGGTGTGCCGCGACGTCCCCTGATGGCAGCGTTGTTCGCTATGGCACTCTGCTGTCGGCCGGGACCGTACGGCTCCACGACGACGGGCAGATCATCGCCCCGGGCACGGCGCCCAGTTCCAGGCCGCCGGAGTGCCGGCCGAGCAGCACCGGCTGCGCCGCCTGTCGGAGCGACTGCACGCCAAGGCCGACCAGTACGTACGGCTCATTGGTGACCGCGACCACCACACGCTCGCCACCGAGCCGGACGCGCTGCGCGGCGAGATGCGGCACGTGTCCGACCGCAGATCGCACCTCAACGACGCCCTTGCGTGAGCTGCTGCCCGCCGGGCCGTGGATCAGGCCATCGCAGCCGGCGCCACGGTGATCTACCTTGGATCGCTCAGCTGATCAGAGACGCTTTCACCGGCGGGTGCGGCCCAGCAGGGCCATGACTTCGGTCAGCCGCTCGCGCGCCCAGTCGTACTGCGTGGTGTCGGTGTGGCCGCGGTAGACGGTCTCGATCACCATGATGAGCGCCAGGTGCAGGCAGTACAGGCGGCGGCGCACGCTCTCGGTCTCGGTCAGTGGAGGGTGTCCGTAGCCGCGCACGAAGTGCGTGGAGTCGCCGAAGGCAGCAGCCATCTGCGTGCCTGCGAACCCGACCTCGATGAGCGGGTCACCGAAGAAGGCCCGCTCGTGGTCGATGACGCACGCGATCTTCCCGTCGCGGACCATGACGTTGCCGTCCCACAGATCCCACTCCACCAGCCGTGGCTCGCTCACCCCGTCCAGGCTCGCGGAGTGCTCGGCCAGTACCTCGCGCACCGTGTCGTAGTCCCAGCCCAGGTCGACCCGGCGGCGTTCGCCGTCGATCAGGACGTCCTCGACGATGTTCGTGAAAACCCGTCGCCAGGAGGTGTCTCCCGGGCCGGCCAGCGGTCCGAACGCCGTACTGCGGATGGAGTTGATCCGACGGTTGGCCGCGCCCACCTGCTCCTTGTATCCGGCCAGGTCCTGCGCCGGCAGTTCGGGGCCGACGATACCGAGGTTGTCGGCGCCGACGAACGGCATGAAGAACCAGTCCGCGTCGCACAGCTCGCGGCTCCGGTCGGCGAAGTCGACGCGGGGGACCGGCACGGCTGTGTGCCTGCCGATCAGGTCCAGCGCCGCCAGCTCGATCCCCATCGCGCCCTGCTCGTAGGTCATCACTTCCACCGCAGCCGGAGGCGCGATCTTCAGGACGACCTCATAGCCGTCGCGCAGCCGTATCCGGTAGGCGACGTTGAACCAGCCATGCCCCAGCTCGCTCACCCACCCCTCGCCGTCAGGCGCTCGGTCCGGACCATAGGCCCGCTCGACCATGGCCCGCAGAACCTCCGGCGACTGCCGGTTCTTCGTGATGCTCTCCACGCCCACTCCCCGCTTCGACACCAGCGACACTGCACGGCCCGCGCCTCGAGCCCACGCGCCTGCCAGGCAATGGTGACCACCGCTCGGCCGCGCCAAGTGTGCGACATCCCGTGAGTTCTCCTGAGCACCTTGGAGCCGACAACCTCGTGGCCAGGAGTTTCGTCCCTTCTGCGGTGGTTCTTCGCTACCTGATGCAACCTCAGGATTCCTGAAGATTTCTCACTGTGTCTGATCGGTCCACGGCCAGGGTCAAGGTGAGGGTCTCGGGAGAACTCATGGGTGTCGCACGGTCGGTGACACGGGCGCATCGGTCTGACGGGCGCATCGCTCCGAAAGTTCTCGTCAGGCGCCGACCCAGACCGGGGCGTCCGTGCCCCATAGGCCCGGCGGGCGTGCCCAGTTCACTGGGCCTCCCTCGTATGACACCGCCGGCAGCGCGTGCCGCAGTCGCCCCATGGGGCTGTCGGTTTCGGTCAGCCGACGCCCGGCGTCGAAGCCGTCATCCTTGCCCGGAGCGGGGGTCAGGTCGTGGATGAGCCAGTGCGCGGTCTGCGTCAGGGCCAGGCGGACCAGTCGGGTACCGCCCGTGCGGTGCTGCTCGGTGAGCGCGTGCAGCACCCCGGCCGCCAGCAGATAGCCCGTGCCGTGGTCGAGCGCCTGGGCGGGCAGCGTGCCGGGCGAGTCCGGCGAGCCCTCCAGCTCGGCGATGCCGGTGGCCACCTGGACCAGGCTGTCGAAGCCGCGCCGCTCGTGCCACGGCCCGTAACGGCCCCACGCGGACAGCTGGGCGATCACGAGACCCGGACGGCGCCCGGCGAGCGCCTCGGGCGTCAACCCGAACCGGTCCAGCGCGCCCGGCCGGTAACCAGTGACCACCACGTCCGCCTCGTCGAGCAACTCCTCGAAGACCCGGCGCCCTGTGGAGTCATCCAGGTCCAGGGTGGTCGAGCGCTTCCCCATCCCCGTGTCGTTGTGGGCTTCCTGACTTTCCGGCAGCTGTGGGGCGTCGATCCGCAGCACGTCCGCGCCGAGCAGCGCGAGCGTCCGGGTGGCGACAGGCCCGGCGAGCACCCGGGTCAGATCCAGGACGCGCAGCCCCGCGCACGGCAGCGCGGCGTCAGCGAAGACCCGGTCCGGTGCGTCGCCGACGCGCGCCATTGTCAGCAGCGGCTGCCTGGCGACCAAGTTCCCCTGCTCGCTCGTGGCCCACTCCTCGGGGCCGCGTGCTGCGACGGCCAGACCTCCTGCCGCGTACACGGTCTCCTCCACCTCCAGCGCGGTACGCCCCGCGATCGCCCCCGCCACCGCGTCCACCGCATCCTCGCTGGCATCCTCCGGCACCCCGAGAGCCGCGAGCAGCCGGGCCTGGTGGTGTGGGTAGTTGGCGTGCGTACGGACCCATCCGTCGGCCGCCCGCCAGAACCGGGACAGCGGCGCGAAAGTCGACCACGCCTGCCCATCGACCCGCACCAGCCGGTCGCTGAGGAACGCCGTTGCGACCGCCTCGTCGTCGACCCTCACCCGGGGCACGGGCCGCCCCGTGCGTACGGAGGCGAGCTCGCCTGCCGCGAGCGAGCACACCGCGACGGTGGCCCGCGCCAGCTCCATGACGGGCAGACGCGCCGGCAGTCCTCCGGACGGACCGCCGTAGGCCACCCGGTCGAGCAGAGAAGGATCGGCACCCAGTGCCGCCCAAGCCTGCGCTGTCCCTGTCGGAATTGGAGAGTCCATAGCAGCAATGTGGCACTAAGTGCCACCTGCGGGGAAGGGCCCGGGTGCCACGCACCCGGAGCCCGACGTACTGTGTGCGACATCCCGTGTTGAGGTGCAGTCCTCATGTTCCAGCCGAACCCACGGATGCATCGACCTGAGGCACAGCGGTGGACCCATGGGTTCGCGCTGAAGGACCTTCGGTTTCCCTGAACCCACGGGGATCAAGGGGTGCTGGTAAGAACCGTGTCACCAGCCGTAAACGGCGTCTCGCCCACTCCGTCGACTGCGTAGGGCGGGGCAGTTCGGCCGCGGCCGTCGCCTCGGCAAGCGCAAGCCGACCGCCCTTCAGCTCGGCCACGTACTTGTAGATGGTGTTCCTGGAGACACCCAGCAGCTTCGCAATCGACGTGACGGTGTTCCCCTGACGAGCGAGCAAGTCACGGGCGTGACGGATCTGCTCCTCGGTCAGGGCCGGCGGGTGGCCGAGCCGGGCGCCGCGGGCACGGGCGGCGTCCAGGCCCTCGTTGGTCCCCTGGATGATGAGTTCGCGGATGAACTCCGCGAGGCGGCGAACACATGGAAGACCAGGCGCCCGCCGGGGGTGGTGGTGTCCAGCGCCTCGTGCAGTGAGGTGAAGCCGATGCCGCGCTTGCGCAGGCCGGAGACGATGGCGATGAGGTCCTGGATGGAGCGGCCGAGGCGGTCCAGCGTCGGGACGACGAGGGTATCGCCTTCGCGGAGGTAGTCGAGGGCCCTCCAGAGTTCCTCGCGCTCGGCGTTCTTACCGGAGTTCTTGTCGGCGAAGATCCGGATGCAGCCCGCTTCGGTGAGGGCGTGGATCTGCCGGTCGAGCAACTGTCCCTCGGTCGAGACGCGGGCGTACCCGACGAGGGCGCCTTGCATGGCAGGAACGGGGGCGACGAGGAGGTCGATGTCGTCGCTCTGGGGTGGCTGCACGCGCGAGATCGTACAAAAACGGTGGGTTTCACCTACACTTTCCGGCCTTGCTCATCAATCGGTCGATTTATCAGCGTGACCGGATAGGGGTTCCGATCAACCGCTCAGCACGCCGAGAGACACGCCTCAGCCGTCCGCGGCGAGGCGGTCGAGCCATTCGCCGAGCAGGTGTTGCTCCGCACTGCTGAGCGCCGTCTGTTCGGGCAGGAGGGCGCGCAAGGTTCGGGCGGCGCCGGCGGGGCCGGCGTCTTGCACGACGGGTTTCTCGTGGGTGACGGCGGTGACCATGGATTCGCGCATGGCGGTGAGCAGGGCCGGGTCGCGCTGGTCCTCGGGCAGCGACAGCCAGGTGAGCACGGCGCCGCGCGCGGTTGCGTGGATGAGAGCGGCCGCCAGCTTCTCGTCGACGCGGAGCCAGCCGCCGGCGGCGAGGCGGCGGATGCGCCCCAGCAGGATCTGCATGCCGGCCTGGAAGGCGGCGGACATCGTGCCCTGTTTGGGCTCGCCGTACATCAGTGCGTACAGCTCCGGATTGGCGAGCCCGAATTCGACGGCGAGGTCCCAGCCCGCACGCAGATCCTCGACAGGGTTCTCGGGATGGGCGTCCACGTGCTTGGCCGCGAGGAACCTGGCGTAGCCGTACTCGGCCACCGCCTCCAGGAGCCCGTCCTTGTCGCCGAACAAGCGGTAGATCGCAGGGGGCTGCGCCCCGGCGGCCGCCGCGACCGCGCGGGTGGTCACCGCGTCGCGCCCCTCGCGCGTGAGCAAGCCCGCCGCGGCCTCGACAACCCGCTGCCGGGTGACCTCGCGGGCGTCGGCTGCACCATCCGGCTCCGAGCCAGGCGTGGCGTCGGCCTTCGAACCATCAGACATGAATCGATGATACCGCCAAGCTGGTTCCACTGATGATATCGATGTTATCGTCCTAGGCGTATCGTCGGAAACAGCGAGACGAGAGGAGCGCACTGTGCCTGAGAAACTGCGCATCGTAGGCCTTGAGGAACACGTGGTTCTGCCAGTTCTGCTCGATGCATGGACGAGGGCGGGAGTGCCGCAGATACCGCAGCTCGGCTATGGCGACGAGCCGTTCGCGCGGCGGTTGCGAGACGTCGGCGATCGGCGCCTGGCCGACATGGACGATCAGGGCGTGGACGTCGCGGTGCTGTCCCTGGCCACACCGGGCGTGCAGAACCTCGCGGCGGCGGACGCCGTGAGCGTCGCGCGGGAGGCGAACGACACGCTTGCCGAAGTCGTCGCCGCCCACCCGCAGCGCTTCCAGGCGCTTGCGGCCATTCCCACGCCGTCGCCCGGAGCTGCCGCGGCCGAACTGGAGCGCGCGGTCACGCAGCTCGGCTTCCGTGGCGCCATGCTGTACGGGCGCACGGGGGACAAGCCGGCTGACGCGCCGGAGTTCGACGACCTTTACACCACCGCCGAGCGTCTGCGGGTGCCGCTGCACTTCCACCCGCAGACGCCGGTACAGGCGGTGCAGGACGCCTACTACGCGGGGCTGCCGAACGGGGTGGACCGTGCGCTCGCGACCGCCGGGCTGGGCTGGTACTACGACCTGGGCGTGCAGTACCTGCGGATGATCTTCTCCGGCGTGTTCGACCGCCACCCCGACCTGCAGGTGATCGCCGGGCACTGGGGCGAGGTCGTCCTGTTCTACCTGGACCACATCGGGGTCCTGCAGGACATGGCGAAGCTGGAGCGTCCCCTGGCCGACTACTTCCGCCGGAACTTCTGGGTGGCGGGAAGCGGCACGGTCAGCGAGCGGTACCTGCGGTGGACGGCGGAGGTCGTCGGCACCGACCGCATGCTGTACTCGACCGACTACCCGTACACCTTCGGGACGCGACCCGGCGGCTTCCCCTTCCTGGACACCAGCGGCGGGGTCGCCCGGTCGTTCCTCGAGCAGGCGCCGTTCACCCAAGAGGAGAAGGCGGCCATCGGTTCCGGCAACTGGGAAAAGCTGACCGGTCATGTCGCAACCGCCACGGACGTCGACAGCCGATCTGCACATGGCCAAAGAGACAGCACCTGACCTTCGCCGGAATCGTTCCGGCGGGCCGTGCCCGGGGTAGCGGCTTTACGGCCGGTACCCCGGGTTCGCCCACCGCTCCCCGGCTGCCGTCTGCTGGTCGTCCGGCGCGGTCCGGGGTGCGGGTACGGCGGCCGCCGCGGCGAGGCTGAGGCGGGCGGCCATGTCGATTCACCTCTCCGTACGGGCGCACGTGGGACCAGAACAGCGGGGTCAGGCCGCGGCTGTCAGCATCGGTGAGGAGGCCGGCCGCCCCCTGGGCGGAAGACCGTCCACTTCCGGAGAGAACGTATGCCTGCACCGTGTGCGGAGCCGTCTCGCCCACAGACAAGAACTCCGCCCGCGTGATGCTGGTCCGGGCTGGTCTCAACCCGGCTGATGCTGAGGGTGTAAGACCTGGCCGCACGCCGTGCGGCCAGGCAGCCTGAGTCAGGAATCTCCTTCCTGAGCGCAAGCGAAGGCAGGAGAGAATTCAAGCACTGACCCGATACCCAGGCAGGAGGAGGTGCAGGTGGGTGGAGCCGACGACGCGGGGACGCCCTGAAGGCCTGTTCGTCGGCTTGTGCACACTGGACGTCATCCAGCTCGTGGACCATGTGCCGGGTGCCGACGAGAAACTGACGGCTCGTGAGCAGGTGGTGGCCGCAGGCGGTCCGGCGGCGAACGCGGCCGCGGCCTTCGCCCACTTGGGCGGCGCGGCCACGTTGCTCACCGCGATCGGCTCCCATCCGCTGGGACTTGCGGTCGCGCAGGACCTGAACCGGCTGGGTGTGACGGTGTCGGACCTGGCAGCCGACTCGGCCGAGCCACCCGCCGTGTCCTCGGTTCTGGTGACCGCATCCAGCGGGGACCGTGCCGTCGCCTCGACCAATGCGACTGGATACCGGCTCGCCCCGCCCGACGACCTCGACACCTTGGTGGCAGCCTGCGACATCGTCGAGTTCGACGGCCACCACATGGAGCTGGCCGTGGCTGCCGCCCGCGCTGCGCGCGCCGCCGGTCGTCGGACCGTCCTCGACGGGGGCAGTTGGAAGGCCGGCACCGAGAACCTGCTGCCGTCGATCGACGTGGCCGTCTGCTCGGCCGACTTCCACCCGCCCGGCACCAGCACGCCGACGGACACCCTGCGGTTCCTGCGGGAGCACGAGGTCGTCTGGTCGGCGGTCAGCCGGGGAGGGCAGCCCATCGTGTGGACGGGGCCCGACGGCAGCGGCACGGTGGACGTACCTGCCGTCCGGGTGGCGGACACACTGGGCGCGGGTGACGTCCTGCACGGGGCTCTCACCCATCACCTCGCGGTTCAGGGCCGCTTGACATCGCAAGGCTTCGTCGAGGCCCTGCGTGCCGCGGCCGCGGTGGCCTCGTGGGCGTGTTCCTCGTTCGGCACCCGCGCGTGGATGCGGCGAGGGTGACGCCGCACCCCGGCGACGGAGCCCCGCAGTTCGTCGATCCGACCGCCGCGAGTCCTGGCGTACCGAAGTCAACACATCGGATCTATCCCGCTGCATTGACGCACCTTTACCTCGTCTCTATGTTGCATCACGGGATAGCTCCGATGATTCATCGAACCTGTCTGGAGGAAACGTGTCCTCTCCCTCCGCGCCCGATCCGTCCAGACGTACCGTCCTCGCCACCGGATCCGCTCTGGGCGGCGTACTGCTGACCTCGGGCCTGACCACCCAGGCGACCGCGGCTGACCATGCCGAGGCCACCGTGCTTCCCGCCGACCCCTGGCGCACCGTTCTCGACGACGCCGACCTGGTCTGGCAGCGGATGCCGACGACCTGGTACGAAGGCCCGTTCCTCGGCAACGGGTTCCTCGGTTCCGGGATCTACGCCGAGCCGGGCGCCGCATCGACGGCCGTGCGCTTCAACGTCCAGCACTCCGAAGTGCAGGACCACCGCCCCGAGTTCGGTTCCCTCTTCGGCCTGGCTCGGCTGCCGATCGGGTACTTCACACTTGAGCCGGTGGGCGCGATCACCGGCCTCGACTGGCGATTGTCGCTGCATGACGCCGAGTTGACCGGCACGCTCACCACCGACAAGGGCACCCTGACCCTGCGCGCCCTGGTCCACAACGACCGCTCGGTCCTCGCCGTGGAAGTGACCGCGAGCAAGGGCGAGAGCGGCTTCCGCTGGGTGTTCCACCCGGCGGACGCGATCAGTCCGCGGGCGGCGTTCAAGCCGCTGCCGGACGGCTACCAGGGCAACCCGCCCGCCGAGGTCGCCGACCACGACGGGACGACCGCCGCCGTGCAGCCGCTGCTGGCCGGCGGGCAGCACGTCACCGCATGGCGGGAGCGGACCAGGAGCCGGACGCGGACGCTGTATGTGCACGTCGCGCACTCGTACCCGAAGAACACAGCCCTGGAGCAGGCCCTGAAGGCGGTCCGCGCCGCGGACCGGCTCCCCTATTCAGCCCTGGCAGTGACCCACCGCGCATGGTGGCACGCCTACTACCGCAAGAGCTTCCTCTCCCTCCCCGACGCCCGCATCCAGCGTTTCTACTGGATCCAGCTCTACAAGGCAGCATCCGCCGCCCGCCGCGACGCCCCTGTCATGGCGACGAGCGGACCCTGGCTCGAGCCCACGCCATGGCCCAACACCTGGTGGAACCTCAACGCCCAGCTGGAGTACTGGCTCATCCATGGCTCCAACCACCTCGAACTCGACGCGATCACCAGGGCGTTGAGCGAGTTCCGGGACAACCTCGCCAACGAGGTGACGCAGCCGTACCGCGCCGATTCGCTCGGTATCCCCCGTACCACCGATCCCCACCTGGTCAATGGCGCGGCCAGCACACTGATGGGCTACGGCGTCGGCATCCCCGGCCAGAACCCGCCGACCCCCGAAGTCGGCAACCTGACCTGGGCGTTGCACAACGTCTGGCTCAGCTACCGCCACACGATGGACAAGTCGATCCTCCGGGACGTCCTGTTCCCTCTCCTGCGCAAGGCGATCAACTACTACCTGCACTTCCTCGAGCGCGGCCCGGACGGCAAACTGCACCTGCCCGCCACCTTCTCCCCGGAGTACGGCGGCGACTCACGCGACTGCAACTACGATCTGATGCTGCTCACCTGGGGCTGCCGCACTCTCCTCGAAGCCGCCGGACTCCTCGGCATCGACGACGTGTTGGCGCCGCGCTGGCGCGAGGTGCTGGCCAAGCTGGTGCCGTATCCGACCGACGCGAACGGCTTCGTGATCGGCGCGGACATCCCCTTCGCGAAGTCCCACCGCCACTACTCTCACCTCCTCGCGGTCTACCCGCTGTACGAGGTGACCGGCCGGACCCCCGACGAACGCGCCCTGATCGAGAAGTCACTGGCGCACTGGGTGGGCTTCGAGGGCGCCCTGCAGGGTTACACCTTCACCGGGGCCGCCTCGATGTCGGCGCTGCTCGGCAAGGGCGAGGACGCACTGCGGTATCTCGGTGAGCTGATGACCCGCTTCATCCAACCCAACACCATGTACAAGGAGTCGGGTCCGGTCATCGAGACGCCCCTGTCGGCGGCCCAGTCACTGCACGACATGATCTGCCAGTCCTGGGGCGGGATCATCAGGGTCTTCCCCGCGCTGCCCGCCGCGTGGGCGGACCTGGCCGTGCACAACTTCCGTACGCAGGGCGCCTTTCTGCTCAGCGCGCGCCGTCAGGGCGGTACGACTCGTTGGGTGCGACTGGTCAGTGAGGCGGGCGCTCCCTGCGTCGTACGGCACGGGATCGCGGGATCGGTCGACGTTCGGGACGGGCGGGACCGCCCCCTCCGCTACTCCGATGCCGGTGACGGCGCCATCCGACTCGCCCTGCGCAAGGGCGAGTCGGCGCTGATCACCGCGCGGGGCGACCGGCCCGACCCGACTGTCGCGCCCGTACGCCCGAACGAGGACGCGCCCCGCTGGGGGCTGCCCCTCATCTGAGCGTGGCCGGATCGAGGGCAATGCTGTCACTGTTCGTGGTGGATCACGTGACCGCCCGTCACAGTCAGCCGGACGGGGGCCTCGGCCAGTTCGTCGGCCGGAGCCGCCGTCGGGTCGACCCCCAGGGCTGTGAGGTCGGCGCGGTGGCCCGGGGTGATGCGGCCGGCCGTGACCGATTCGCACGCGGCGCGGGCGGCGTGGGCGGTGCAGCCCTCCAGTGCCTCCGGTCCGGTCGGCCCGGCCCGGGCGGAGGCCGCGCCACGAGGCCGGCGAGCTGTCGCCAGGACCTGGCGGACGCCGTAGTGGGCGATGGGCCAGTCCGAGCCCAGGGCGACCGTGGCGCCCGCGTCGCGCAGGTCTCGCAGCCTCCAGGCGTGGCGGGCACGGTCGGCGCCCAGCCGGCGGGACCACTCGTCGGCGCGGGTGTGGGCGGTGTGCGGCGGCTGCATGGACGCCGCCACTCCGAGCTGCTCGAACCTGGGCAGCAGCTCGTCCGGCGCCGTCGCGCCCGGACAGGAAGACACCAAGGAACGCGGGCGACCAGCGCACCCAGAACCGTTCGGGATGCGCGCAGTGCCGGGCAGTGGGTCCAAGACCCACTCCTGCTCACTGATCAGGAACGGTACGCCAGTGCCGCCAAGAGCGGGTCGGCGCTCCGGTCGGCCGCACGGCTGTTCACGCATCTGACCCGGAAGTCCTGCCGTCCGACCGTGTAGGTCCACGCCAATAACCGTCGCGCAACCTCTTTCCCACTCAAGAGGGTCGTGGCATGCTCACCGCTCGACGCAGATCTGAACGTCGTTCATATCCATGGAAGCAAACATGGGAAGGGCGGACGGGTATGAGAAACGCTCACACGGGCGCCGCACAGAACCCGAATGTCAGGGGCATGACCAGACGCGCCCTGCTGGGCAGCGCCGTCGCCGTGGCCGCCGGTGCCGGTACCGCGGCGGCAGCTGACGGGAGTACCGCCTCGGCCGACGTCCCGGTCCTGTGGCGGGAGTTGAGCCGCACTCCCTTCACTCACCCGCAGATCCCGTACATCGGCCGGGCCGGTTGCCACGGCGGGGCGGTGCGCTTCCCCCGCCGTCCCGTCGTCGCCGACGTACGCGACTTCGGCGCCGTGGCGGACGGCACGACCGACTCCGCTCCCGCGATCAACCGTGCCATCGCGGCTGCCGGCACGGGCGGCGGTGGCACGGTCATCATTCCGCCGGGCACGTTCCGCATCGACGACGTGATCCGGATAGGCAGCTCGAACGTGATCCTCAGGGGGGCGGGCAGCGGCCGTACGACGCTGTACGCGACGAAGAACCTCACCGAACTGATCGGCGTGTACGGCTCCCGTTACGGCGGTGACAAGTCGGCCTGGTCGTGGGCGGGCGGTCTGATCTGGCTGGCCCCGGAGGCCCGGTGGGACTCTCTCGTCGCCGCGATCAGGGCGAAGGCGTGGCCCTTCGAGGGCTGGACGGGCAACGGGCGCGACGAGTGGCGAACGCTCACGGCGGTCGCCCCGGCGCGGCAGGGTTCCTGGACGGTGACGGTCACTGACGCGTCGTCGCTGCGCCCCGGCGCCCTGGTCCTGCTTCGGCTCGCCGACGACGCGGACCACACCCTCCTTGAGCACATGTGCGGTGGCGGACCGGGACCGGAGGCCTATTTCTGGGACGACAAGACGAAACTGACGTCGTACGTCCCGTACGAATGGCCCGTCCGCATCGCCCGGGTCCGTGGCCGGCGCGTCACCCTCGAACGCCCGCTCCCGCTCGACGTGCGCCCGGAGTGGAACCCGCAACTGACCACTCATGTACCGGCATTGACAGACTCAGGGGTCGAGGGCCTGACCCTCGAGGCGGCGGAGGTGCCCCAGCAGCCGCACCTGCTCGACAAGGGCTACAACGGCGTCGTCCTGCAGTGCGCCTACGACTGCTGGGTGGACGACGTGACGGTCCGCCATGTCGACAACGGCTTCGGGCTCGTAGCCGCCTCCGCGTGCACCTTGCGCCGGACGCGGGTCGCCGGCCGCGGCTCCCATCATCCCTACTTCTGCCGCGAGGGCTCGCACGACAACCTCATCGAGGACTTCACGATCGAGGAGCGCACCAGCCCCGCACCGTCGAACACCCAACTGCACGGCATCAATGTCGAGGGACTGTCGTCGTACAACGTCTGGTCGCACGGTGACATGCGGATGGGCACCTTCGACAGCCACCGCGGCCTGCCCTTCGCCAATGTCCGCACCGACATCACGGTGAACAACAACGGCCGCCACGGTGGTGACGCGAGCGCCGGTCCGTTGTTCGGCGCCCGCTTCACGCATTGGAACATCCGCGTCACCAACGGCCGAGCGGGCCTGGTGAAGATCGACGCGCTGGCGCCGTACTCCGCCACCGTCGGCGTCAACGAGGTCACGGAGTTCGACCAGATCGACGTTCCCGATTTCACGGGCGACCTGCATACGCGTCTGGAGCTGTACGGCAGCGCGCACGCGGTCCGGCCGCCGAACCTGTACGAGGCCCAGCGGCGGCTCGTCCGCGGGACCACTGACATGAACGGAGTGGATGTATGAGCGCACGATCCCGCCTCTGCATCCTCTTGGCAGCCCTCGTCGCCTTCACCACAGGAGCCTCGGCGCCGGTGGCAGCACAGTCACCGCCCCGCGTCCCGCACACCGCCGTCATGGACGGCGCCCGTCTGCAGCAGACCAAGGTCCGTCTGGATCACGGCGACCCGCAACTCCGCAGAGCCGTCAGGGCGTTGACGGTCCGCGCCGACAGGTGGCTGGACCAGGGCCCCTGGACGGTCGTCGACAAGCCCAAGCCCGCTCCCGGCGGCGACATCCACGACTACCTCAGCCAGGCGCCGTACTGGTGGCCCTCCCAGCCCCCGACCTCCGACAACCCGTGGGGCTGCCCGTACGTGCAGCGCGACGGCGAGCGCAACCCCGAGGTCGACACCGGCACCGACCGCCAGGACGTCGAGAGGACCTTCGACTCCGCCTACGACCTCTCCCTCGCCTGGTACTACACCGGCGACAAGCGGTACGCCGAGAAGGCCGGGCAGGTGCTGCGGACCTGGTTCCTCGATCCGGCCACGAGGATGAACCCGAACCTGAACCACGCGCAGTTCATCCCCTGCAAGTACGACGGCCGCGCCATCGGCATCATCGACTTCTCGCAGTCGTACACCAGCGTCCTCGACGCGCTCGCCCTGCTGGCCACCGGCGCTCCGGGCTGGACCGCGACCGACCGCGCCGGCATGACCAAGTGGAACGCCGAATTCCTCGACTGGCTCAAGAACAGCGACTTCGGCAAGCAGGAGGCCGCCGCCACCAACAACCACGGCACCTTCTACGACATGCAGCTCGCCGGCCTGGCCTACGCGACCGGCGACAAGGATCTGGCCCGCCGGACGGTCCTGGACGCCCGGAGCAAGCGCATCGCACCGCAGATCGCGGCTGACGGCAGCCAGCCCCAGGAGCTGACCCGGACCCGGAGTTGGCACTACTCGACGTTCGACCTGGTGGCTTACACCCGCCTCGCGGCCATCGGCCGGCAGGTCGGGGTGAATCTGTGGGCGTACCAAGGTCCGGACGGGCAGAGCCTGTTCAAGGCTGTGGACTACCTGTTGCCCGCCGCGACGGGAGCCGCCGCCTGGCCGCATCCGGAGCTCGAATTCCACCGGTACGCGGCAACCGACGTCGTGCACGCGGCCGCCGATGCGGGAGACAAGCGGGCGCAGAAGGCCGTTCCGTTGCTGCAGGAGCCGCCCGGCGGCGACCTGTGGGCCCTGCGTCCAGCGGCAGAGCAGCTGGACTCCATCGCGGGCTGACCGGCGCCTGTCCTGCTCCGAGGGCATCCGTGCGCCGGCGGTCAGACCGTCGACAGGTCGATCGCCCGGTCGACGTCCTGCGGCTGCAGCACGCGCAGGATGCCCTCCAGCAGGTAGTAGTCGGCGTACGGGAGGGAGATCTCGATGCCGTCCTCGGCCGGGCGGTTGCGGGTGCAGCGGGCCACGACCGCGTCCGCGCGGGCCGAGTTCTTCGTCAGACAGGTCTCCGACAGTGCGGTGAGCAGGCGTAGCGCCACCTCACGATAGGTGTTCCTGCCGGTGGCCGCGGACAGGTCGAGAAGACCGCACGCCATGATCGCGCCGGCCGACGCGTCCTTGATGTCGTGGGGCTGCTGCGGAGCACGGTAGTCCCACACCGGAACGTGGTCCGGGCGCAGCGCGCCCACCGCGAAGTCCGCGAGTCTGCGCGCGGTGGCCAGGAACTCCGCGTTCCCGGTCCGCCGGTACATCGTGGTGAATCCGTACAGTCCCCACGCCTGTCCACGCGACCAGCACGACGTGGGGCTGTAACCCTGCACGGTGTTCGGGCCGATGGGTGCGCCGCTGTCCGGGTCGAAGTCGTACACGTGCGGGGTCGATCCGTCCGGACGCGGGAACAGCCGCTGCGTGGTCTTGGCGTGCTCCACGGCGATGTCCAGGTACTTGGCGTCGCCGGTCTGCCGGCTCGCGAACGCCAGCAGGTCGAGATTCATCATCGTGTCGATGATGACCCGGCCCGCGTTCTTCGGGTCGGTCAGTGCGCCCCACGCCCGGATGAAGCGCCCGCGTGGGTTGTACCGCTGGATCAGGGAGTCGGCCGCTCGTACGGCGCCCGTCCGCCATGCGCTGTCGCCCGTCAGCCGCCAGGCGGTGACCCACGACGGGTAGAAGAGGAATCCGAGGTCGTGCGTGCCGGTGTCGTACTGGCGAGGGGCCAGCTTCTCCGCCGACGTCAGGGCCCCCGCACGGAAGGCCTCGTCCTTGCTGTAGAGCCACGCCATCCACAGCGTTCCCGGCCAGAACCCGCCGACCCAGTCGCCGTTCTGCGAGTAGGTCCACTTCTCGAACTTCGTCCCGACGGGGAAGGCAGTCACGCCCGGCGCGACGGTGCGGACCTTCTCGACGGCGTAGTCGGCCGCCGCGCGGAGCGTGCGCAGTGTGGGTGCCGGTGTCCGGGCCTCGGCCGCGCTCGCGGCTGGTGTCGAGGAAACGCATACCGCTGCGGCGCCGGCCGCCGTAGCCAGGACAGTACGCCGGGAAACAGTCATGCCCGTCCCTCCAACTGGTCGGTCCGAGAAAGGAGTTGACCGAGCGTTGCACAACAGACCCGACGATGTACACCCATGTGAGCACAGTTCATCAACGTGAACAGCGGGCCGGGCGCCCAGTAGGACGCCCGGCCGGAGATCTCGGTCAGCGGGAGCAGGTGGTGACGCCCGGACGCCAGGGGCAGGCGATCCCGGCGAAGCCGCCGTTGTCGACGACGTCGACGCTGAGGGAGTCGCCGCCGCGCAGTACCTGCCGGTCCTGGACCAGCCCGTCGGCGCCGTCCCGGATCGTCTCGACCAGCCATCGTCCGGAGCCGATGGTCAGTGGCACCTCCGCCGTGTGGGCGGTGCCGGCGTACACGCCACCCAGGAACCAGCGGTCGCCGCTGCGCCGGGCGAGCACGGCTTCCCGGCCGGGCCGACCGGTGAGCAGCCGGGTGTCGTCCCAGGCCGCGGGAACCTGGTCGAAGTAGTCCCGGGCGAGCGGCCGGGCGTCGTACGACTCGGGGGTGCCTGCGAACATCTGCAGGCCCGACTCGTAGGCGACGGTGAGCCCGACCTCGGCCGCGTCGGAGTTGGGGCGCAGGCCGACGCGCTGGAAGGCGCCGGGGGTGAAGTCCATGGAGCCGATGACGTTGCGGGTGAAGGGCAGGGTGGTGAGGTGGGCGGCGGTGTTGGTCCGCTTCTCCTCCCCGGCGACGCCCTCCAGGGTCATGACCTGGGGCCAGGTGCGCTGGATGCCCTTGGGGACGGTCGAGCCGTGGAAGTTGACCATGAGGTGGTGGGCGGCCGTCTCCTGGAGGATGGTGTCGTACCACTGGAGCATGGACTGCGCCTCGGAGTCCATGAAGTCGATCTTGACTCCCTTGACGCCCCACCGCTCGAGGGTGGGCAGCCACTGGGCGCGTTCCTCGGGTGTGTCGAGGTCACGCTGGTGGATCCAGACGATGATTCCGACGCCCTTGGCGCGCGCGTACTCGACGAGTTCCGGCATCCAGCTGTTGGTCTGCCAGTTCGGGTCGGTGGTGTCCCACTCGTCGGCCTTGAAGTACCAGCCCGCGTCGACGGCCTCGTAGGGCCAGTGCCGTTCGGCCGCGTAGTCGACGTACGCCTTCTGCGCCGCGAGGCTCTGTCCGGCCTCCCTGCCGCCCGCGAGCCAGGTCCACAACACGGTGCCGGGCCGGATCCAGGAGGTGTCGGCGACCTTCGAGGCGGGGGCGAGGTCGTCGGTGAAGGTGGACCGGGTGACGGTGGCGAGGTCGCCGGTGACGATGGCCCGCCAGGGGGTGGCGAGGGGGCCGTCGGTGGGGACCGTGGTGTCGGCGAGCTTGATGCGGTAGGTGCCGGTGCCCTGGTCGTGAGCGAGCCGGGCGCCGGAGTAGGTGCCGGTGAGGTCGGACTCGGCGAGCAGGGTGTACCCGCCGCCGGTGGCGAACAGTGCCTGGTCCGAGTACTCGCCGGTGGGTGCTGTCGCGGCCGTGTACTGGGCGAACCGGCCCTCGTTGTCGGCCCGGTAGGTGGACAGCCACGCGCTCGCGTCCGGCGGCAGGTTGAAGGCGGAGGTCTCACCGAGTACGCCGCCGTACTCGGCGGGCAGGACGTAGCGGTAGGCGATGCCGTCGGCGGAGGCGCGGACCACGAGGTCGAGCCTGGCTCCGGCGGCCGTGGCGAAGGACAGACGGGTTTCGTTCATGAGGACCCGTCGTTCCAGTCGTTTGCCGGACTTGCTCCGGTACCGCTCGTCGACCAGCCGGTCCTTGCGGTGCAGGAAGCGCAAGTCCTGGGAGAGATCGGCCTGTTGGGTGACGATGCCGACCGGCGACGGTTCGATGACCGTCCGGCCGCCGCGGGACACCGACAGGCTCAGCCTGCCGGTGGTGTCGTCCAGGGACACCCGTGCGCGCGGTTCGTGCGCCGCGGCGGCACGCTCGGGGCCGGACACGGCCCAGACCTGTGCGCGGGAGCCGGCGTCCCGGTCGGCGCGCGCGGGCACGGTGATGAAGAGTGTGGCCGCCAACCCGGCGCAGAGCGCGGCGACCGCGGTCCTGATCGGAACCGCCATGAGAACCCTCCCGGGGGTGGGATGTCGAGGTGGGATGTCGGGCGGGGTGTGCCCGGCTGACGGGCGTGCGGGGGACGTAACAGGGTCTGTACGGGGGCTGTTCGGGCCGTACGGCCGTGCGGGCCCGCTGCCGTGGCGGCGGGCCGGAACCACGGGGTGTGCCGCGTGCGAGGGTCGTTACGGCAGGCCCCAGGCCGGGCCCGGTTCGCTGACGGCGACGGGGCCGATGACGAGGTCGGGCCGGGAACCGGAGTGGACGAGTACCTCGCGGCCCCGGGGCAGGTCGATGGCGAGGGTGCCGTCGCCCAGGTCCTGGGTGCGGGCCGGGGTGCCGTCGTCCAGCAGTACGGTGAGAGTTCCGCTGAGACCGTGGCGGAGCTTGAGCGGCTCGCCCGCCAGGCTCCTGATCCGGATGAACCGGGTGGCACCCGCCGTGCGGACGGCGCTGACCAGGAAGGCACCCTGGGTCCGGAAGTCGTGCAGGGTGACGTCCGCCCAGGCGGACGGGACGGCCGGGAAGACGCGGATCATGCCGCCCCAGCTCTGGCAGAACATGTCGTGCAGGGACTGCGAGGCGGACAGCGGCGTCTCGATGACCGGACCGGCCTCCGTGTAGTGCGTGTTGGCCTGGCACGGGTAGCGGGTGCTGGTGTCGAAAAACTTCCGCAGGTATGTGATCGCGGTGTCGCCGTCACCGGTCATCGCGTCCATCGAGGCGGCTCCGGTGTAGCTGTAGCCCCGGTGGGCGCCGGTCAGCGCGTGCCAGTGAGCCACCGACTTCGCGATCAGGTCGCGGCTTTCGGGCTGGTCCCAGTTGACGAGGTACAGCGGGTACACCATCAGCAGATGCGAGTAGTGCCGGTGGGACTGGGCGTACGCGGTGCCGGCGCCGATCATGAAGCCGTTGTCGTCGACCGGGTACGGCGTGAGCTTGGCCAGCACCTCCTGCCAGCGTGGGGTCAACTCGTCGTCGATGCCGAGCAGTTCGGCGGACTCGATGAGTGTCTGGCAGCCCCAGCGGATCAGGGCCAGGTCGTAGTTGGTGTCCTGCGGCGGCACGACCGGGTATTCGGGCGAGAGCGTGCCGGGCAGGGCCGCTGCTGCCGCGCCGCCCAGCGCGGTGCCGAGTACGGCTCT
Organism: Streptomyces sp. NPDC059866; assembly: GCF_042731325.1. NCBI lineage: Bacteria > Bacillati > Actinomycetota > Actinomycetes > Kitasatosporales > Streptomycetaceae > Streptomyces > Streptomyces sp. NPDC059866. The sequence continues at coordinate 75,619 of NZ_JBHWJT010000027.1, forward strand.
GCGGGGCACCGGCGAGCGGTTTCCCGGCTGTGAGGTCATCTTCGTCCTCCAGACGAATCCTCGAAACATCGGGTGTATCGGTGAACGTAAGCATGCTTCGTGTACCTGTCAATGAGTTCGACAGCACCTAGAGCTGGGCTCCTGTACGGCACTAATGGGCCGACTGGAACTTCATGCCACGTCAGAGAGTCACACCCAAGTCTTGACTCCTCCGATGTATCGGTGTTGTCTGCACCTCGGTAGGACATGCGGGCGACGGCAGCCCAGGCGGTCGGGATTCGAGGATCACCGTTGCCGCCCCTGACGTGGGCCGTGGCCCGTAGCCGGGCGGCTGGGGTGAGCCGGCATGCACGGCGCGCGAGATGGCTGTTCGTGCGGGTGGGTCTCCGCCGAGCCAGGGGGGCGGGCGTGATGGACGGTCCTGCTCCACGGGTGGGTGGTGCCGTCGAGGGTGGTCGGCTCCCTGTCGTACCACCAGCATGTGCGGGCTCGTGGTCGGTTGGTGAGCCATGCGTCGATGCGGCCGAGGTTGATCGCGGCACCGGTGAGCTGGTGCTGAAGGCTGGTCCTGGCCAAGCCTCGGTAGCGGGATGCACGCAGCCCATGGGCAAGTACTGCTTGTGAGGTCGCGCCCTCGACCCCGGCGCGGATCTTGTAGCGCTGTTTCCACTCGTCGGTCTGCTGGAGAGCGCGGGCCTCGTGAAGGGCCTGGTGCTCCTCGCGGGGCGCAGAGTGATCTCTCTGCGGCGGGCCTCGGGTGAGTTGATGCACTCGCCGCGGCCATGCGCTCGTCTTGGAAGGCGGACTCGAAGACCAGGTCGTCCATCCGCAGGTCGTCGGCGGCCGGATCGAGAAGGGTGAGGTTCTCCCCGAGGGGGGTCTCGAGCAGCGCGACGCGTGTGCCGCGGGCCCGGCGGCGCCACAGCGGGACCAGCTGCCGATGGACCGTGTGAGCTTCGGTCCTGATCGGCTGTAGGCGGTCTTGTCGAGGCGTTCGCCGGCGAACAGGGGCTCAATCCGGTCGCCGGGCAACGCGGTGCTGCCCGCCTGGTCCCACTGCGGTCCGCTCGGCAGAACCAGCTCCCGGCGATCGGCTTCGGCAAGCGCCGACTGCGCGGGGTGGCGATGTTCGGTGTCCCGGTCACGGAGGCTGGCCTGACGCGGCCGTTGCCCGGCCTTCAGCCTTCTGCGCGGGCGAGATCATGCGCCGGTTCGCGCCACCGTCGAGTCACCGGTCCCCATGTTCGACCGGCCCCGTCACCGCGGCGATTCCGGGCTGCGTATCCCACCCTCGCAGGTGGCGATGAAGGAGACTCGTTTCTAAGCGACCGTGAGTACGATCTTGCCCTGGATGTGCCCTCGGGCGGCGCGTTCGTGCGCTGCTCGGGCATCCGCGAGCGCGAACGTGCTGTCGATCGCGACGCGGACCGTGCCCGCGTCGAGCAGGCGTCCCAGTTCAGCGAGCTGCGCGCCGTTCGAGCGGACCTGGGCGCTCGAGACCGTGACGCCCAGCTTCGCGGTCTCTTCTTCGTCGAAGTCCCCGGGAAACACGGGGAACTGGGAGCCGCCGCGCTTGAGCGTGCGCAGGAAACGGCTGCTGTCGGGGCCGCCGACGGTGTCGAGAACGAGGTCGACGTCGTGCACGAGGTCCTCGGGACGACTCTTGGTGTAGTCGATGAACCGGTCGGCGCCGAGTTCGCGCAGGAACGATTCATGCGCGCCCGATGCCACCGCGATGACCTGTGCGCCCTTCCACTTCGCCAGCTGTAGCGCGAAGTGCCCCACGCCGCCCGCGGCGCCGTTGATGAGCACCGTCGTGCCGGCGTCGAGCGCCGTCGGGCGATGCCGTGCCTCCTGGAAGGGCGAGGGGTGATCGTGTCCGAGCTCGATCAGGAACTGCCACGCGGTGAGCCCGGCCATGGGCGCCCCGGCGGCGTGCACGTGGTCGACGCCGGCCGGCTTGCGTGCGAGGTCCGACGCAGGTGCGGCCACGTACTCGGCGTATGCGCTGCCGTCGAAGCTGGGAAAACGCAGAAGACCGAAGACTTCATCACCTACGGCGAGGCCGTCCACGTCCGCGGCGACGGCTTCGACGACTCCCGACACGTCCGTCCCCGGAATCACCGGCAGGCCGACCGTCGATTCCGTCTCCCCGGGCATCCTGGTCAGCCCGCCGCGCAGGTACCAGTCCGGAGGATTGACGCCGGCCGCGTGAACGCGAAGGAGCACCTCGCCCGGCCCCGGCTCGGGAATCGGCACCTCGTCGTAACGCAGAACCTCAGGGCCGCCGTGCTCATGGAGCCGGACCGCCCCCATCGTGTGTGCCGGCATCGTTTTCTCCTGCCCGCGCCGCGGGATACGCTCATTCGGATCAGTGGTCCACATAAATGGACCACTGATCCGAATATATGGACCACTGATCCGGATAGTCAAGAGGGACAGATGCGGGCCGACGCCAGGAAGAACCGCGACCACCTGCTCGCAGTAGCGGGCACCGCCATCACCGAGCAAGGCGTCGACGTGTCACTGCGCGACATCGCGCGCAGGGCCGATGTCGGGCTCGCGACGCTGCTGCGGCACTTCCCGACGCGCGAGGCGCTGCTCGATGCCCTGCTCCGCACGAGCTTCGACGAACTGACGGCGAAGGCAGACGAGCTCGAGACGTCGAGCTCGCCCGAAGACGCTCTCGTTTCGTGGCTGCGCGACTGCGTCGCGTGGACCACCGAGTACCGGGGCGTGACCGTGCTGATGGCAGCCGCCATCGAGGACCCCGAATCCGCACTCCACGCTTCGTGCGTCACCCTGCGCACAGCCGGTGCGCGGCTCCTCACCCGCGCCCAGACCGCGGGCATGGCGCGCAGCGACATCGATGGCGCCGATCTGTTCGCGCTGGTGGCCATGCTCGCTTGGCTCGGCGATCAGCCCTCGCTCGCGCCACGCGCCGATCGCCTCTTCGAGGTTGTCGCCGGCGCGATTCTGACGAGCGCAGGGAGCAGCCACACCAAGGGGGAACGCCGCCCTCAGACCCGTGGCTGACATGGGCACCGGGCCCCGGAGAGGGCGACACCCGGCCGGAGACGGCCGTCACAATCACCAGATTGCCCACCATGCACCGGCAGGAACGCCAGGCCGTACTGCGCCGGGCCCTGGTACACATGGCCCGGCACTTCGGCTACGTATGGGCCGAGGAAGAACTGCTGCAGAGCGGTGCCGTACGTGCCAGACAGCACCCGTGGGGCGCTCGCTTTTCGCCTTGAAGCGTATACAGCCCGCCTCTCCGGCCGCCGCGGCCCTGTCCGGGGGCGTGAGCGTGACGGAGCCCGCAGGACTCTGCGTGAGCAGTATGCACAGTTCAGGTGAATGTCATCTGCTGATCGCTCTGGTCGCGAACGCTCCGTTCGTCGCCCCCCACGGCACAGACGTCCCACAGAAAGACCTGCCAACCATGGCCTTCCCCTCCCTCGACAGACGGAGATTCCTGGCACTGACCGGTGGCACCCTCGGCGCCGCGATGGTCAATCAGCTGATCGGGACCTCAACCGAAGCCCGCGCCGCGGAACTTGACCCGGCGCCCTTCACCCTCGGCGTCGCCTCGGGCGAACCGGACCACGAGAGCGTCGTGTTGTGGACCCGGCTGTGTACCGACCCCTTCGACGTGGAGACCGGCGGCATGCCGGCCCAGTCGGTATCCGTGCGTTGGGAGCTGGCCCGCGACGAGGACTTCCGGCACGTCCTGCGCTCCGGCGAGGTCACGGCCACGCCCGAGTCCGCGCACACCGTCCATGTGACCGCCGAAGGCCTCGACGCCGACCGCTGGTACTGGTACCGCTTCCAGGCCGACGGCGTGTACAGCCGTACCGGCCGCACCCGCACCCTGCCCGCGCCGGGCACGGCCGCCGACCGGATGCGCTTCGCCTTCGTCTCCTGCCAGGCCTGGGCGGGCGGCCCGTATCCCGCCTACCGCGACCTGGCCACGCAGGACGTCGACTTCGTCGTCCACCTCGGCGACTACATCTACGAGACCAGCAAGGGCTCCCTGGAGGAGTTCCGGCGGCTTTACGCCCTCTACAAGACCTCCCCGGACCTGCGGGAAGTCCATGCCCGGTTCCCGTTCTTCCTCACCTGGGACGACCACGAGGTCCAGAACAACTACGCCGCCGACGTCCCCGGCGGCGCGGGCGACGGCCGGCCGTTCCTGGAGCGGCGCGCCAACGCCTACCAGGCGTACTACGAGCACCTGCCCATGCGTCCCGCGCAGCGCGCCGTCGGCTCGGACGCCCTGATGTACCGGGCGGTGAAGTTCGGAAAGCTCGCTCAGTTCAACGTGTTGGACACCCGCCAGTACCGCAGCGACCAGGCGCTCGGCGACGGCCGTAAGGAGCCGACCGGCGAGGTCTACGACGAATCCCGCACCATGACCGGCCCCGAGCAGGAGCGCTGGCTGCTCGACCAGCTCGATGCGTCCACGGCCCGGTGGAACGTCATCGCCCAGCAGACGATCATGGCGGCCTTCGACTACGACCTCGGTCCGGGCCAGGTCGTCAACCTCGACCAGTGGGACGGCTATCCGGCCGCCCGGTCGCGCATCCTGGACCACATCGCCAAGCGCAAGCCGTCCAACCCCGTGGTCCTCAGCGGCGACTGGCACACTCACTGGGTCAACGACCTCAAGAGCGACTTCACCGACCCCGGCTCGCCGGTGATCGCCACCGAGTTCGTCGGTACGTCGATCTCCTCGGGGGCGGGCTGGGACAACGATGTCCGCCAGGGGCTGGCGGCGAACCCGCACGTCAAGTTCTACAACGGCAGTTACCGCGGCTACGTCCTGTGCGAGGTCACCGAGGACCGGTGGCGCAGCGACCTGCGGATCGTGCTGAACTCCCGGGACGCCGCGTCCCCGGCGTACACCATCGCCTCCTTCGACGTGCACGACGGCGTCCCCGGCGCCAAGCGGCGCCCGGACGGGGCCGACGGGATCATCGGCCGGGTGCTCGACCGCTCCACCGGCGCACCGCTGGTCAATGCCGAGGTCACCGTCACGGGCCCGGACGGCACCCCGTTCGCCCGGACCACGACCACCCCCTCGGGCGAGTACATCGCCTTCGCCCCCGCGGGTACCTACGAGGTCAGCGCGAACGGCGCCGGTTACGAGCCGTCGAGTGGCACGGTGACGGTACGCAGGCAGGGCTCGTCCCGGGTCGACCTGCGCGTGAGCCGGGTGACGGCGGCGTTCGCCAGGACCGGCCGTACGGTACCGGGCCCGCAGTCCGAGGCCACCACGTCCGACATCGTGCTCGGCAACGACATGGTCGCCCTGGCGATCTCGGCCGGCTCAAACGACGGCCAGCTGCCGAACGTGACCGTCGGCAAGCCTCGTGACCTGGCCGCCGTCGGCCACCTCGACCAACTGGACTGGCTCAACCTGCCGTACGCCTCGCTCGCCCAGCCGCGCGGCGGCGGCGCCTGGCAGCAGCTGACCGTACGGACCACCACGGTGGACATCGTCACCGCCTCCGGCCGCACGGCCGCCGTGCGCGCGGTCGGCGCGGGTACGCAGGTGCCCGACCTGGAGGTCGTGACGACGTACACCGTCACCCACGGCGAGCGGTGGGTCGTCGCGGAGAGCGTCTTCACCAACCGCGGTACGGCAGAGCAGTCCTTCTGGGTCGGGGACGTGATCGACCACGACGGCCTGGGCCAGCGCTCCGGCGTCCCCGGTACCGGCATCGTCACCGCCGGATCCCCAGCCGACTTCACCCCGACCGCGCCGTGGATCGGCATGACCGGCCTCGACGGCCAGACCTACGGCCTCGTCTACGAGGACACGAAGTTCACCGCATACGCCTGCGGAATCTGGACCATGAGCCAGCGCAAGGTCACCCTGCCGCCCGGCAGGGCCTTCACCCTGCGCCGGCGCATCGTCGCGGCCGACAACGGAGGTGACGCAGAACCCTTCGCGGTGCTCGACCGGCTGTGAACCACGGGGCCGGCCGGACGACCGGTCGGCCCCCATGGCATCACAGGCCTTCGTGGTCTCGGCGGACCGTTCAGGGCAGCAGCCCCGCTCTGGGCCACTGCGCACTTCAGTCGGCCATTGAGTGCTTCAGTTGTCCGGCCCAGCGCCGAGTGGCCGGGAAGTCGCAGCCTGAGCAACCCACCGACCGGCACCGACGGAACAGGTGACGGCAGTGTTGCCGTCACCGTCCGAGGTCAAGCCGCCTGCACCAATGCGCTCAACAAGGCGAGACGTATCGTCTTGCCAATCCGGTCATCGTGTCGTACCGTCCTTCGCATGGGTTCCCTGTGAGATAGCCGGCGCCGACCGCGTAGAGCACCGCTCCGCAGTCGCCGCGCCCCGCCGTGCAGCCATCCACCCCGATCCGGCCCGGGCTGAAACCCGCGGCCAGGAGGGACCCGATCTTGCACACCTCACAACTCACCCTTTACCACGTCACCAAGCGCTATCCCAGCCGCACCGTCCTCGACCAGGTCTCCTTCACGCTGAAGCCGGGCGAGAAGGCCGGGCTCATCGGCGACAACGGCTCCGGCAAGTCCACCCTCCTCCGCCTCATCGCAGGTCAGGAGCGCCCGGACAGCGGCGAGTTGACCGTGACCGCCGCCGACGGCATCGGCTATCTGCCACAGACCCTCCCCCTGCCCCCGACCGCCACCGTCCAGGACGCCGTCGACCTGGCCCTTGCGGACCTGCGCGCCCTGGAGGCGGAGCTGCGCCGGGCCGAGCAGGCGCTCGGCGACGGTGCGGACCCGGCGGCACTCGCCGCGTACGCCGTGCTCCTCGAGCGCTATGAGGCCCGGGGCGGCTACGACGCCGACCACCGGGTGGACATCGCCCTGCACCACCTCGGCCTGCCCACCCTCCGCCGTGAGCGCCGACTCGGCACCCTCTCCGGCGGCGAGCGCTCCCGTCTTGCCCTGGCCGGCGTCCTCGCCGGCCGGCCGGAGCTGCTGCTTCTGGACGAGCCGACGAACGACCTGGACGATCAGGCCGTGGAGTGGCTGGAGGCGCAGCTGCGGGCGCACCCCGGCACGGTGCTCGCGGTCACCCACGACCGCGTCTTCCTGGAGCGCCTGACCACCACGGTCCTGGAGGCCGAGGCGGGAAAGGTCATCCGCTACGGCGACGGCTACGCCGGCTACCGCAGGGCGAAGGCGGCGGAGCGCCGCCGCCGGCTCCAGGAGTACGAGGAATGGCGGGACGAACTGGCCCGCAACGAGCGGCTGGCCGCCGGCCACACCGTCCGCCTCGACGCCATCCCGCGCAAGGTGCCGCTGGCCAACTTCGGCCACGGCGGCTTCCGCGCCCGCGGCCGGGCGCACGGCGCGATGGCCCGTATCCGCAACGCCCGCGAGCGGGTCGAGCGGCTGACGGCGAACCCGGTGGCGCCGCCGCCGGACCCGCTGGCCTTCAGGGCGCGGATCGGGACGGCAGGGGAATTCGCGGGGGAAGGCACCGAGACCGCTTCCGCGGAGCTCCCCGCCGTACAGCTGTCGGACGTACGCGTAGGAGACCGCCTCCAGCTGGGCTCCCTCACCCTCGGCCGCGGCGGCCGGCTCCTGGTCACCGGCCCCAACGGCGTCGGCAAGACCACGCTGATGCGGCTGCTCGCCGGCGAGCTGCGGCCGGACGCGGGCTCGGTGCACGTGCCGGGCAGGGTGGGCCATCTGCGCCAGGACGAGACGCCGTGGCCGCCGGGCCTGACGGTGGCCGAGGCGTTCGCGCTGGGCCGCGCGGGCTCCGCCGACGAGCACGCAGATGCCCTGCTTGCCCTCGGCCTCTTCCGCCCGGCGGAGCTGCACTTGCGCATGGGCGAGCTGTCGTACGGCCAGCGCCGCCGCGTGGATCTGGCGCGACTGGTCTCGGAGCCCGCCGACCTCCTGCTGCTCGACGAGCCGACCAACCACCTGTCACCGGCGCTGGTCGAGGAACTGGAGAAGGCGCTGACCGGGTACTCGGGGGCGATCGTTCTGGTCACCCACGATCGCGCCCTACGGAGGCGGTTCCAGGGCGGGCATCTGGAACTGCCGGAGGCAGCGAGAATCCGGTTGGGATGACAGTCGGCCGTGCCCTACCGACTGCCGCCCCGTCGGCTCCCCGACCATGGGGGCGGCAGTCGACTCAATCCGACCCGGCATCCAGTCGACTTCATCGAAACCGACATCAGCTACCCGAATCGATCGCTGTCCTCCGGCCGACTGTGACGCTCGGAATGGCTTCCCGATGGAGAAGTCAAGCCGTGTCGACCAACTCGCCGAAGCAGGCTGGATATTCGCCACGGTCAACCGCGACGGGGACACGCTCGGCGTCCTTCTGGCCGTGCTGGTCACGCCGGCGTCCACGACCGACCGGGACGCCGCCCGGATCCTGTTGCCGGCAGCGGCGGGCCGCTATCGGCGGCTCTCGCGCATCTGGGCCGACGGCGGTTGCACCGGGCACCTCACCGACTGGGCTGCCCAGCACCTCGGACCGATCGACGTCCGGGATGGCGATGTCCGGGTAAGGACTGCGGACGATCGCCGATACTCCTCGGCTCTCGGCAGTCAGCGTGCGGCAGTGGGCGCGGGGCGGGGCTCCTTCGGCAGGCCGAGCACCAGCTCCCCCACGATGCCGCGTTGGATCTGGGAAGAGCCGGCGTAGATCGTGCCGGCGCGGGCGTTGAGGTAGACGCTGGTCCAGGACGCGGACGAGTTCGGCGCGCCGGGGTCGTCGGTGTGGAACCAGTTCGGCGAGGGCCGCCCGGTCGGGGTCAGCGCGTCCAGACCGAGGACGTCCACGGCCAGCTCGGTGGCCCGCTGGTGGTATTCGCTCCAGAGCAGTTTGAACGCGGCAGCGGCGGGGCCGGGTTCCTCTCCGGCGATCAGTATGGCGGCGGTGCGCAGCCCGTGGCAGCGCAGTTGCTCGACCTGGACATGGCACCAGGCGATCCGGCGGCGGATGTCGGGGTCGCGGTGCAGCCCGCGCTCGCGGACCAGCTCGATCAGCCGGTCCAGCTCGTTGCGGAAGCGGATCGGCGCCTTGAGCGCGGTCGCGCCGCGCTCGAAGCCCAGCAGCGTCATGGCAACCGTCCAGCCGCGGTCGACCTCTCCCACGACCAGGCCGAGTTCGGTCGTCGCGTTGTCGAAGAAGATCTCGTTGAAGTCCGCCTCGCCGGTGAGGTTGCGGATGGGGCGGATGTCGATGCCGGGTTGGTCCAAGGGGACCAGGAGCATGCTGATGCCGCGGTGCGCCGGGGCGTCGGGGTTGGTCCGGGCCAGGACGAACGCCCAGTTCGCCTTGTGTGCGCCGGAGGACCACAGCTTCTGCCCGTTCAGTACCCACTGGTCGTCGGACCGTTCGGCCCGCAGGGAGAGCGAGGCCAGGTCCGAGCCGGCGCCCGGCTCGGAGAAGCCCTGCGCGAAGACATACTCGCCGGAGGCGATCCTTGGCAGAAACCGGCGCAGCAGGCTCGGGTCGCTCCAGCGCAGCATGGTGTTGCCCAGCATGGTGATGCCGAACTCGTCGTTGTCCGAGCCGGACGGAATGCCGGCTGCGGTCAGCTCCTCGATGACGACGGCCAGTTCCGCCGGCCCGAGGCCGGCGCCGCCGTACTCCCGCGGCCATGCCGGGGCAACCCAGCCGCGCTCGGCGAGCGCGGCCCGCGTCTTCTCCTGGAACGTCTCGCGCTCGATCGGGTCGAGGGCGCCGATGCCCCGCCAGTCCGGCGGGACCAGGTCCGCCACGAATGCCTGGACCGAAGCGCGGAAGCGCTCGGCCGGTTCGCTGCTCTGCGGTCCCACCAAGGCCTCCTGGTGTCTTCGGTAAGCGGATGAGCAGAACAGTTGCGTAGATAGACTTACTAGTCAATGCTGAGCGCCGTGGATTTCCCCCGACGTGAGGAGGGCCCCGATGCGCTTCGCGCCGACCGGCGAACAGCTCGAACTGGGCCGAACCGCCGAGCGGTTGCTCGCCGCCCGTGCCCGCAGGAACGCCCTGCCTCCGCCGTGGGGTGCCATCCCCCAGACCCTCAGCCGTGAGCTGTGGGCCTCGCTCGCCGAACTCGGACTGCTCGGCCTGGGCGTGCCCGAGAGACTGGGCGGCTCGGGTGGCGGTGTTGCGGACCTGTGCGTCCTGGCCGAGCGGATAGGGGCGGCCCTGCCAACCATCCCGTTCGCCGCCACCGCGACCGTCGCCGCGGTACTGGTCGAGCACGCCGACAGTCCCGGCGCGCGGGCCGCGCTGGCCGGCGTCGTGGGCGGCTCCACCGTCGCCGTACCGGCCTGGGAGACCTTCCCCGCCGACATGGTGCCCGGCCGGCGGGCGGGATCGCTGACGCTGAACGGCGCGGCGGCGGACGGCGTGCTGGCAGCGGTGCCGTTCGGCCTCGACGCCGAACTGCTGCTGGTCTTCGTCGACGAGGGCGACGTCCCGGCGCGGCCGGCCCTCGTGGAGCTCGCCGAACCGACCACCGTGCGGACCTCTGTGGAGTCGCTGGACGTCACCGAGCCGATGGCGAGCCTGTGGCTGACCGGCGCGCCCGCCGTACCGCTCGGACCGCTCGGCGCGATTACGGTCGCTCGCCTGCTCACCGTGCTGGCAGCCGAGCTCATCGGCACCGGGCGACGCGCACTGGAGGGCGCCGTTGAGTATGCCGGGCAGCGTCGGCAGTTCAGCCGGCCGATCGGATCGTTCCAGGCCCTCAAGCACGTCCTCGCGGACCGGTCCGTCCAGCTCGACGCCGCCTGGATGCTCGTCCAGGCGGCGGCCCACGCCGCCGACGGCAAGCGCGCCGACGCCGACATTGCGGCTCGTGCCGCGCTCGCGGCGGCGGCCGACGCGGTCGAGTCGGTGACGGCCGACGCCCTGCAGACCCATGGGGGCATCGGCTTCACCTGGGAGCACCCGTCGCACGTACTGCTCAGGCGCGCCCGTGCGCGGCGCTCACTTCTCGGCTCGCCGGCCCACCGGCTCGACGTACTCGCCGACCGTCTCCTCGGGTCGGCGCATCTGTCCTGACGAATGCATCCATCTGCGCAACTTTGATGTTCAAACCCTTCTTTACGGATCTTCGCCACTGAATGAGGAGGCTGCCGGGCCATGGAGTGGACGGGCGCGCGCTACGCGGACAAGCCGACGGTCGAGGTGCCTATCTGGATCGCCGCCCCACCGGAACGGGTATGGGGGCTGGTGTCCGACATCGAGCTGATGCCGCGCATGAGCGCGGAGTTGCAGTCGGTGGAGTGGCTGGACGGGGGAACACGACCCGCGCCGGGGGCCCGCTTCGTGGGCCGGAGCAGGCACGAGGCGTTTGGTGAGTGGGCCACCACCTCCCACGTGGTGGAGTACGAGCCGCCCAGGGTGTTCGCCTGGGCGGTCGAGGACCCCGAGCAACCCTCGGCGATCTGGCGATTCACCCTCGAACCCGAGGACGGCGGAACGCTGTTGAGGCAGTGGATGCAGCTGGGGCCGGGCCGCTCCGGACTCTCCTTCGCCATCGACCGCATGCCGGAGAAGGAACAGAAGATCGTCTTCGTGCGGATGAGGGAGTTCGAGACCAACATCGGCGTCACTCTCACGGCGATCAAGAAGCTTGCGGAAGAGTCCGGAAAGGCGAGTGTGTGATGCGTACGTCGACCACGATCGAGGCATCCGGGGGCAGTTGGCCGGAGACGGTGGACTTCGTCACCGAGGCGGAGAAGCTGGGCCTGGACATCTGCTGGGTGGCGGAGGCCTGGGGCTCCGAGGCGCCGTCGCCGCTGGGGTATCTCGCCGCGCGGACCGAGCGCATGCTGCTCGGCTCCGGCATCATCCAGCTCGCCACCCGCACGCCGATGGCCATCGCCCGAGCGGCGATCACCCTGTCGCAGATCTCCCAGGGGCGCTTCCTGCTGGGACTCGGCCCATCCGGCCCGCAGGTGATCGAAGGACTGCACGGCGTCCCCTTCGACCGGCCGTTGTCACGGATGCGGGAAACCGTCGAGATCGTGCGGCAGGCCGCCGCGGGTGAGAAAGTCTCCTACGCCGGGCGGGAGTTCCAGATCCCGCTGCCCGGTCGGGACGCCAAGCCCATGCGCCTGTCGATGCGCGCCGAGCACGACATCCCGGTCTACCTGGCGACCCTCTCGCCGAAGATGCTGCACCTGACCGGCGAGACAGCCGACGGCTGGCTCGGCACCAGCTTCGTTCCCGAGGGCGCCAAAGAGGCCTACTTCGACCACCTGGACGCGGGCCTCACCGCTTCCGGCCGCTCACGCGCAGACCTCGACATCTGCCAGGGCGCCGAGGTGGCCTTCGCCGAGGACGAGGACGTGCTGCGGGCGATGGTGGCCGGCCGGAAGAAGGAACTGGCCTTCAGCCTGGGCGGCATGGGCTCCGCGAGCACCAACTTCTACAACAACGCATACAGCCGCCAGGGCTGGGCCGACGTGGCCGCCGAGGTCCGCGAGCGCTGGCAGTCCGGTGACCGGGACGGCGCGGCAGACCTGGTCACCGACGAGATGGTGCTGGGCACCACGCTCATCGGCACCGAGGACATGGTGCGGGACCGGCTGCGGGTGTGGCGCGACGCCGGCGTCGACACCGTCCGCTTCTACCCCGCCGGGGAGACGCTGGACGCCAAGCTCACCACCCTGGGACGGGCCCTCGACCTGGTCCGTGACATCGAGCGCGAGCCGGGCCGGTAACCCGGGCGCTCGAAGACGCCCCCCCCGGTCCGGCGCCGGCACCGGACCGGGGACGGCACGCCGGCGGCTGGTGCCCAGGACCTGGCGCAGCGTGGGCTGCTCTCCTTCGGCACCTTCGTCATCACAGCGGCGAACCCACGGTGCCGCCTCCTGCCGCAACCCGGTTTCTCCCCCATCGTCCCCATGCTCAAGGAGCAGCATGACCAGCTGCAAGGTCACCGTCGTTGGCGGCACGGGCCCCCGGGGCAGGGGCCTGGCCTACCGTTTCGCCAAGGCCGGTCAAGCCCGACCGCTGTGGCGTGTCGCCGCGGTGGCAGCCGCCCCTGCGGCTGCTTACCGCTCGGCTTGCGGATCTATAGGTCCGAAATGCTAAGTCCTATGGTGAGACCTATATGCTGAGGTCATGAGGCGGACCTCTTTCGCGAACTGGCCTTGTTCCGTCGCGCGCACCATGGACATGCTCGGGGACTGGTGGACGCCGCTGGTCCTGCGGGAGGCCTTCTACGGGATCAAGCGGTTCGACGCGTTCCAGCAGGAGCTCGGCATCGCTCGTAACACCTTGACCGACCGTCTCCGCCGCCTGGTCGATGAGGGTCTCATGGAGAAGAAGGCCTACCAGCACGAGCCGGTGCGCTACGACTACGTGCTCACGGAGAAGGGGCGCGACTTCTTCGGCGTGTTGGCTGCCATGAACACCTGGGGCAACCGCTGGCTCAGCGGCGAGCAGGGACCGCCGGTGGTCTTCCACCACGACCGCTGCGGCCACAAGAGCAACGCCGAGGTGGTTTGCGCCTCTTGCAAGGAACCGATGACAGCCGACGACACCCACCCGCGCCTCGGCCCCGGCTATCCCCCGCACCTCGCCGAGCGCCCGGACATCCAGAGCCGCTTTACCGCCTGAGATGGGTGGCCCTCATCGACGCGGAGGCGGCGGCGCGCGTCTGGGTGTGCCACCACGCTTTCGATCCAATGACCGCCCGGCAGGTGCTCGCAGCGAAGCGTGCGCGTCTGCTCGATGAGCCAGGCTGCTGCGGCATCCCGCTCTTCCGCTTCCGCGGCGACCGCGATGGTCACAAGCCGCATCGAATGACCGCGCAGCCGCTCTGCGAGTTCGTCGACGTGCTCCTCAGGCGGAATGACATCGTCGAGCACGGCCGCAACGTCATCGAGCAGGGCACCGTCGTCGAACGCCCCCCAGCTCTGCAGTTCCTCGGGGTCCAGGGGCGGCGACCATGGCTCAGCCCATCGGCGGCCCGTACGGCACCTTCCGCCTCGACATGGACGCCCGGCCCGATCTCGGGCCGGCCCCCGCGGTGCTGGCGGCCCAGGGGGTGCACCGGTCCTGCACGGGGCGATCCACAGGGTCGTCACCGCGGTTGTGCGGAAGTTCCTTGCGGCTGCCGCACAAGGCTGGGCGCCCGTCTCTGCCGGCGTGGCTGTGTGAGGTCGGCGAGGAGCGCGTCAAGTGCTCCGGTCAGGGCCTCGGAGTTGGCCGGGTCAAACCAGGCGGTGCGGATGCGTTCGTTGTTTCCGTTCGGGGTCTCGTGATCGGCTGCCATCGGATCGCGGTCCTCATCGCCGCGTTGATCGCCTCCGAGGCCGGGGTCAGCACCGTCACCCCTGGAGAGTACGAACAGGGCATGGAGCTGTTTCGCGTCGCGGTGCTCGGCGCCGGCCCCGAACGCTTCCCGGCCCTGGCTCACTTCGCCCGCGACGTCCGCCCCCTCGGGGTGGACCGCCACGCTGCGTTCCAAGAGATCCTCGCCGCCCAACTCGCCCACATCGAGGCCGCAATCTGCCCGAGCTGGCTGTACCCGGCCACAACGTTGGTCGCATCGTTGGGGTAGGGCGAGATTCACGGACTCGGCTTGACCCTCACGTTGCGGGAGGCTGCAGGGTGATGTGCATGAGCGACCACTACAACGCGTTCGAGATGAGTCCCGTGCCCGCTCCCGGCCCGGATGCGGTTCCGCCGGAGCCGTTCCGCGGCATCTATGGAATGCCTGCGTTCGTGACCATCCCCACGAGCGATCTGGCGGCGTCGGTGGACTTCTGGAGCCGCGGGCTCGGGTTCTTCGAGTTGTTCAGCATCCCCGGCACACTTGTGCATCTGCGCCGCTGGGCGTTCCAGGACGTACTCCTCGTCTCGGCGGAGAGCGTTCCGGAGCAGCCACCGGCGACGAGCTTCAGTTTCGCGTGCGTGCTGAGCCAGGTCGATTCCCTTGTCGAGGCCTGTCGTGCGCTACGCCCGGACTGGGTCGACGGCCCACGGGAACGCCCTGGAACACCCGCGATGTGGAGGTGATCACCCCCGAGAACGCACGGATCGTCTTCACCGCGGCGAAGCCCTTTGACCCGGCCGGTCAGGAGGCGCGGAACCTTGAAGCCATCGGAATCACCGCACCGGGCGTCGGTCGCGGCGACAATGAGAAGCATGCCTGATGCCACTGACGCCGATGGCCTGACCGTCGGTCAGGCCTCGACAGGTCTGGGCGTGACAGTCCGCGCGCTGCACCACTGGGACGAGATCGGTCTGGCGCGACCGTCACTGCGCACGGCTGCCGGATACCGGCTCTACACCGCCGCTGATCTGGAACGCCTGCACCGCATCGTCGTCTACCGTGAGCTCGGTCTCGGCCTGGACAGGATCCGGGCCATCCTGGACGACTCGACCGCAGACGTGCCCGACGCCTTGCGCACGCAGCGCAAACAGGTTGCCGAACGGATCGACCGCCTCCAGCAACTCAGCGCCGGACTGGACCGGATGATCGACGCCCACGAGCGCGGCCTGCTGCTGACCGTCGAACAGCAGACCGCGATCTTCGGCCCCCAGTGGAACCCGGACGGGCCCGCCCAAGCCCGTCAGCACTACGGAGACACGACGCAATGGCGGCAGTACGCCGAACGATCGGCCTCTCGCGATCCAGAGGAATGGCAGGCCATCACCGACGCCATGGCCGACTTCGAACGCGCCCTCGGGGATGCGATGGACGCCGGCGTCACACCCGGTAGCCCGGAAGCGAATCAACTCGTCGAGCGGCACCGCGAAGTTTTTGCTTCGTACTTTCCCCTCACCAGGCAGATGCAGGTCTGTCTCGGCCGCAAGTACGAGGCCGATCCGGGATTCGCTGCCCACTACGACGGCATCCGCGCCGGCCTTGCCACGTGGTTCCGTCGAATCATCGACGCCAGCGCGCGCGCCCACAGCATCGACCCCGACACCGCGACCTGGCAGTAGAGCGTGGGCCCGGAAGGGAAGCCTGCACCCGTGGGGGCGTCCGACGCCTTCACGAACCCGGAGGTTCTCCTGACTCACGCAAACGCCTGCCTGACCTCTCACGGAAGGCGGCTGTGGTCGACCGGTTCCACGCGGCCCGGTTGCCCACCGGACGCGTCGTCGCCGTGATCTCCGGCGGCGACCTCGACCGGCTATGCGGCGAGTGTCGCCAGTGTCTGCTCGGGTGCGGTGAGGATCGAGAAGTGGCCTTGGCCGGGATGGATGTGAAGGCGTGCGCCCGGTATCGCCGCGGCGAAGCGGCGGGCGTGCTGGAGCGGGACGGTGGTGTCGGCGTCCCCGTGGTGGATCGACGTGGGCACCCTGATCGACTCGAGGTCGAAACCCCAGGGCCGGGTCAGCACGCGCAGATCCTGCCCGACTCCCCAGCTGCCGCGGTGGAACGCGCGCAGGTAGTTGGTCAGGAACGCCGCGCGCACGTCCGACCGGGCCAGGGCACGCCGGTCGTCGGCGGGCATCTCACTGGTCGCCAGGCGAAGGAACAGCCCTGGTGCCCGGCGCGCCAGCGTGGCCAGGCGGCCCAGAAACCAGCCACCGAAGGCCGGAGCGTGCCGGGCGATCTGCAAGGACGCGCGCTGCCCGGCCGCCATCCCGCCGGTGGGCCAGGCAGGCGGGCCAAGGGGCGCGATGAGCAGCAGGCTGCGGACGCGGTCAGGCAACTCGGACGCGCAGGCGGCCGCGAACGCCCCGCCGCCCGAGACGCCGAGCAGCGCCACCGAGCCGACATCCAACGCATCCAGGACCAGAGTGGCTTCCGCAGCCCAGTCCACGACCCGCGACAGGCGACGGGCGTCGGTGCCGCCGATGCCGGGGCGATCCGGGGCGATGAAGCGCAGTCCAAGCGCGTGGGCCGCACCCGCGAAGCCGTACGCGGCCAGCCGGGAGTCGGCCAACCCGTGACAGAACAGCACCGCAGACGCGTCCGGCTCCCCCACCACCTCAACCGCGATCACCCCGCCATCGGCTCGACGCAGCTCCACCCTCATATCGTCTCCCGTGACCTTGACCCAAGAGCCGCCTGAGCAACTTTCCAAGGTGCGACGGCGGTCGGCCCACCGCCGGCCGCGGACCGGGTCGGCCGGCATC
This sequence comes from Streptomyces sp. NPDC059866, assembly GCF_042731325.1. NCBI lineage: Bacteria > Bacillati > Actinomycetota > Actinomycetes > Kitasatosporales > Streptomycetaceae > Streptomyces > Streptomyces sp. NPDC059866. The sequence goes on from NZ_JBHWJT010000027.1 coordinate 92,678, forward strand.
AGCGGCTCGTTCCGGTCCCACATCGCATCAGTGATCACTGAGCGGACCGACACATCCGATCAACTGACCAACTCCTCAAAGAGACACGCGCTAGTCGGGAGAGGGCATGGCGCCCTCGGCGAGCTTGAGCCGAGTCCAGATGTTCATGTTGATGACCACCGCGACGATCTCCAGCATCGCGGTCTCGTCGAAGTGGGCGGCCAGTTTGTCGTGGTACTGCTGGAACGCCTGCGTAACCGTGGTGTCGGAGGCGCGGGTGAGGGCTTCGGCGTACTCCAGCGCGGCCCGCTCGGCATCGCTGAACAGCCGCGTCTCCCACCATGCGGTGAGAAAGTCGATCTTCGCTTGGGGGATACCGATCCTCCGGGCGGCGCCGTAGTGGACGTCGAGGCAGTAGGTGCAGTTGTTGATCTGAGCCACGCGCAGTCGCAGCAACTGGGCCAGCCGACCGTCCAGCCCGAGCTCGGCGGTGTAACCGAAAGCGGCGGCGCCGGCGCGGGCGACGGCCATGAGCGATTCGTTGGCTGTGGGGTTCAGCCTGGTGGTGTGGATCGGCACCTCACTCATCCGCGGTGTCTCCTCTCCGGAGAGTACGGTCGTCCCGCCGTCCCGCCGTTCCCGCCGGGAGGCGAAGGCGACGACGGTACCGACAGGCCGGTCCGGGAAGCTCCCGTCTTTGCGCCCATACCAGCACGCCCACGGGAAGGCCGCGAGGCCGCGTCGAGCGCCTCCGCCGGCCGGTGGAGTCTCGAGGGCCGGGCCACCGCGGGGCGCGCCGACTTCAACCGGTGAGTGCTTTCCAGGCCGGCAGGTGGGCCCGGCTGGCTTTGTTCACGAGAACGGACAGCACTTGTTCACTGAGCCTTTTCAGCGTTGCCGCTCCAGGGTGAGGACGGCGGCGGAGATTGACGACATTCGATTCGGGCTGCACCGGGCCCTGCGGAAGATCCGCCACGACTTCAGTCGTGCGACGCCGCGCTCGACCGGTGCCCGTGCGGCGGACAGCGCGGGGTTGACGGTTCGCTGGGGTGGCGTGAGGCCGCGGCCCGGTGGGCGTCTGAGGGGTGTCGTCACTCACGGGCCGGCTCCCAGGCAGGCGCGGTCGGCGAGGATCGGGATGCCTTGGCGTGCACAGATCCGGATGATCCGGTGGGTGCGGGCCGCGGTGAGGCCGTGGGCACGGCCGGGCAGTGCGGGCGAGATCCACAGCAGCCGTCCGGCCGGGTCGGTCACCACCGGCTGTGACCAGCCAAAATACGCGACTCACCCGGGAGGACGTGAACCCGTAGCCGATCCAACAGTCCGAACTCCAGGTGGCGTTACGCGTATCCCCGACCGAAGCACGGTGGTGCTGATCCTGCTTTCCATTGTGCTGTCCCTGGCCCTGGCCGCCGGCATCACCGCCGCTGCCCTGGCCCGCTGGGACAGCTCGAGCATTCCCACAGCTCTCGCCCGCGCAGGTGTCGCCTTCGGCAGCACCCTCTCTCTGGGCATCGCGTTCATCGCGCTGGTCGTCGCCGCCTGGCCATGGACCGAGCTTTGCATCGGGCGCCGCCGGGGCCCTTGGAGACCAGGGCCTGCCGACCGCCCGAAGCCAAGCGCAGCACCAGCGAGAATGCTCCTGACCTGAGAAGATGAGGTCGAGACGGTTCCGCAAGACGGGGCACCCCGGCTGCTCAGGCGGGGACGGGCTCCAGGTTGGCATCGTCAAAGGGTGGATAGCTCTCGTTGCCCATTCGCTCGGCCGCATCGATGTAGTCGGCAAGAGCCTCGCGGGATTGAGCGAGCCTGTCCATCTGATCGTCCAGTCGCCGCAGCCGTGACCGCATCGCGGCCAGCAACTCGGGACACCCGGGCAGCTCTGGGGCCTCTCCGACCGCACAGGGCAGCAGGTACGCGATGTCCTCGGAGGACAGACCGGCGCCAAGCAGGTGCCGGATCTGCTTCACCCGCAGCACGGCGTTCTCGTCGTACTCGCGGTAACCGTTCGCGCCGCGGTCCGCCTCCAGCAGGCCCTGGGCCTCGTAGTAGCGCAGCTGATGGGCGTTGACGCCCGTCCGGCGACTCAGTTCCCCGATCCGCATCGAACCCCCGCTTGACCTTCACACCGGTATCAACGTTGACGATGCTGCCATGAACAACAGCCCCGATACACCCGTGACAGTCATCGGACTCGGACTGATGGGCCAGGCACTCGCCGGCGCGTTCCTGAAGGCCGGGCATCCCACAACCGTGTGGAACCGTACGACCTCCAAGGCCGACCAGTTGGTGGCCGAGGGTGCACAACTGGCGCCGACGGTTGGCGACGCGGTCAAGGCCGGTTCCCTGACGATCATCTGCGTTACCGACTACCAGGCCATGCACGAGCTGTTCGGCGCGAGCGATGTCGAGCTGGGCGGCACGATGTTGATCAATCTGACCTCGGGCGCCTCGGCCCAGGCCCGGGAAGCCTCCCAATGGGCCGAGCAGCGCGGCGCCCATTACCTGGACGGCGCCATCATGGCCATCCCGTCGGCGATCGGGACCGCCGAGGCGATGATCCTGCACAGCGGGCCGCAGTCGGACTTCGAGGCACACAAGTCAACACTCGCCGCGCTCGGTACTGTCACCTACCTCGGCGCGGACCATGGGCTGGCGTCCCTGTACGACGTGGCCGGACTGGCCATGATGTGGAGCGTCCTGAACGCCTGGCTCCAGGGCACTGCCCTGCTCAGGACGGCCGGTGTTGACGCGGCAACGTATGCGCCGTTCGCGCAGCAGATCGCTGCCGGTGTGGCCGCATGGCTGCCGGGATATGCCGAGCAGATCGACAGCGGCTCCTTCCCGGCCGAGGTGTCGGCCCTGGAGACCGACGCACGGGCGATGGCGCACCTGGTCGAGGAGAGCGAGGCGGTGGGTGTCAACGCCGAACTGCCGAAGTTGATCAAGGCGATGGCCGATCGCTCGCTCGCCGCCGGACACGGTGGGGAACAGTATCCCGTGCTGATCGAAGAGTTCGGCAAGCCCCGCGACGACTGACCGATCCCGACACCGGGCTCCAGCCCCTCTGACCACGTGCGCGCCTCGCAGCCATCCTCGTCCGGACGGCAAGGTGATCCGAAAGAAACGCCCCCGGCGCGGCGACGGCTGCCATATCTCTCCGGTCCCGCCCTGATGCTCCAGCCGGACTTGTGTGGAGAATCACGGAAGTCCGGCAGTCGCCGCCTGCCGGCGGGCTCAGGGATCGCTACGCATTTTCCTCATGACGGGACGTCGGTCACCGTCGGGACACCGAAGAGGTCCCTTTCGACGTGGTCGAGGCCCAGGCGGACCGCGCCGAGGGCCACCGCCTCGTCGCCGAGGACGGACGTCTCGACCTGGACGGGGAAGAGGCACAGGCGTGACAGTGCCGCGCGCAGGGGCTCCGCGAGCAGATCGCCTGCGCGGGATAGCCCGCCGCCGATGACGACCAGCTCGGGGTCGACCGTGAGTACGGTCGCCGCGACACCGGTCGCGAGGTCCGCGACGAACGCCCGGACGACGTCCGTGGCCTCCGCATCTCCCCCGCGGGCCGCCTCGAATACCCGCTCGGCCGCCGCACCCGCCGGGACGGAACCGGACCGGCCGTGGGAGAGAAACCGGTCGAAAGCCGTGTACCAGCCCAGCGACCCGAGGACACCTATCTCGCCCGCCCCGCCGTGACGGCCCTTGTGCAGCGTGCCGCCGAGCAGCAGGCCGACCGATATGGACCGTCCGACCGGCAGATAGACGACGTCACCCGTGCCACGCGCCGCTCCCCGCCAGTATTCGGCCAGCGTCGCCAGGTTGGTGTCGTTCCCGGCGAGCACCGGATACGTCCGCCCGTCCCCCAGCTCTGCCGCCAGGTCCACCCCTTGCCAGTCTGGCAGCCGGTCGCTGCGGACCACCTTGCCGTCGGCGACGATGCCGGTCGTCCCGACCCCGAGCACTCGCACCTCGCGTCCGCCCGTCGCCTCCTTCATCACCCCGCCGCGGAACGCCCAGGCGTTCCGCGGCGCTCATCTCGGGCCGTACGTCGGCCCGCGCGCTGCCGACGGTATCGCCCCGCAGGTCGGACACCAGGCACAGCACCTTGTGCGGTCCGATGTCCACGCCCGCCACACACCCCGCCTCGGCCCGGAACCGGTACCGCTTGGCCGACCGCCCGACCGGTCGCGGCGCCTCCGGATCCGCCGTGACCTCCTCGGCCAGCCCCTGCGCCGCGAGCTCGGCGACGATCTCCTCCACGGTGGGCCGGGAGACCTCACTGGCCCGCACAAGCCCGGTGAGGGTGAGCTCGCCCGCACCGTGCCCCGTGCTGCCCGACGTGACCGCGGCGCTGCTCCAGCAGCGCACTGAGTTCAAGGTCGCGCCCGTCACGCTCGCAGAGGCCAAGGCCATGCCGGTCGCCTTCGCGACGAACACCTCGATCGGCGTCCGAGCGATCTCGACCATCGACGACACGCCCATGGCGATCGAACACCCGGTGCTGACCATGCTGCGCGAGACGTACCTGCCCGTCCCGGGCGAGGAACTGTAGGGACCGCCGGACTGCGAGCGAGGCGTACGGCCGGCAGCATCGCCTCTTTCGGCGGGTTCCGGCTCGTCCACGCGCGCTTCATGCTGATGCACCTGGCTGGACCCGGCGGCGTTCACTCGCCACGGTGATCCTGCGGTAATCCGGGCTCGACGGGGTAATGGGAGGTCCATCCCGCTCCACACGGCGCCCAAGCCGCTCGCCCGGATCGAGGAGCACCTGCTCGCCTACCGCGACACCGCGGATGCCCGTGACGGCCTGATCGGGCGGGCCTTGGCCGCCGGGGTGCCACCGCACCGCGTGGTCGAACTGACCGGGGTGGACCCCGCGACGGTGACTGCCGCGGCAGGCCGCTGACCACGCGACGGACGTCTCGACACACCAGAAAGTCCGCACAGCCCCCGCTCGTCAATCCGTGGCGTCGGCCTCCTCCACCGGCGGCATGAACGCCCGCAGCCACCGCTCCGTCTGCGCGACATGCGCCTGTGCCGCGCCGGCCGCGGCGACGGGATCGCGGTCGGCGATGGCGGTGGCCAGGACGCGGTGGTCGTCGTCACTCTTTCTGCGCAGGTCGGGGCCTTCGGGCAGGGTGAAGACCTGGTACTTGCGGGAGCGGGCGCGGAAGACCGCCAGGAGCGAGGCCAGGGTCGGGTTGCCACCCACACGGGCGATCTCCGCGTGGAAGCGGTGGTCCAGCTCGGAGGCCTCGGTGGGGTCGTTCGTGGCCTCCATGTCCTCGATGAGGGAGAACAGCGTGCGCACGGTCTCCGGTGTACAGCGCGCCGCCGCCTGGGCGGCCACGTGGGCCTCCAGGACGCGCCGGATCTCGTAGACCTCCAACAGGCCCGAGAGCGGGAGGAGTTCGAGGGTCAGGGAGAGGCTGCCGATCACGTCTTCGGGCCTCAGTTGTGAGACGTACGTGCCCGAGCCGTGCCGCGGCTCGATGACGCCCAGGGCCGCGAGCATCCGTACGGCCTCGCGCAGTGACCCGCGCGAGACGCCCAGTTCCTCGCAGAGCTCGCCCTCGGGCGGAATGCGCTCGCCCGGACCGAGGCGTCCCGTCCCGATCATGTGCCGTAGGCCGTGGAACGCCTTCTCGACTGCGGACATCCGTCCCCTCTTCCTCCCCTGGCGGGCCGGCGATCAGGCCGCCGTCCCCTTGGAGCACTGTAGCGAGTGCCAGATGTGCCGGATGCATGTCACACGTAAGTCATCTGATGACTTTCACTGTACGACCCTTGTTTCCGCCGAGACAGGTGGTGCAGGATGCCGAGTCATCAAACGTGTCCGGCGGATTCCGATCTTCCGTGGACCCGCCCTGCCCAGATGTGGAGTCCTGTGAGCGAGACCGAGGTGACCACCGCACCGCGCCCTCTGCTGCTGGCGGACGGCCGGCCCGCCGACCGGGCGTGGTCGCTGGATCCTGCCCTCAAGCACCTGAACCACGGCTCCTTCGGAGCGGTTCCGCTGGTGGCTCAGGACCGGCAGGAACTGCTGCGCGTGGAGATGGAACGCTCACCCGTGGTGTGGTTCCCGGCGCTCCCCCAGCGGCTCGCCGCCGCCCGTGTCGAGCTCGCCGACTTCCTGCGCGTCAGTGCCGGGGACCTCGCCCTCGTGCCGAACGCCAGCGCCGGCGCGAGTGTCGTCTACGCCGCCCTCACCCTGCGTCCCGGCGGGGAGATCGTCGTCACCGACCACGGCTACGGGGCGGTGACGATGGGGGCCGAGCGGCTGGCACGGCGCTACGGCGGCCGGGTCCGTACCGCCCGGGTGCCGCTGGACGCGGACGCGGACCAGGCGTACGAGGCCGTGGTCGCCGAACTGTGCGACGCCACCGAGCTGGTCGTCGTCGACCAGATCACCTCGGCGACCGCACGTCGGTTCCCGGTGGAGCGCATCGGGGCGGAGGCCCGTCGGCGCGGCATCCCCGTCCTCGTCGACGGCGCACACGCGCCCGGACTGCTCGCCGAGCCGCTCGCCGACGCCACCTACGACGTCTGGACCGGCAACCTGCACAAGTGGGGCTGCGCCCCGCGCGGCACCGCGGCGCTGGTCGCCCGCGGCCCCCTGCGCGACCGGCTCTACCCCCTCATCGACTCCTGGGCCGCGGCCGATCCGTTCCCGGACCGCTTCGACCAGCAGGGCACCGTCGACGCCACCGCCTACCTCGCCGCGCCGACGTCCCTGGCGTTCGTCGAGCGCACCTGGGGCTGGCACGCCGCCCGCCGCTACATGGACGATCTGGCCGACTACGGCGCCCGTGTCATCGGCAGCGCGCTCGCCGAACCGACCGGCGCGGACAGCGCGGTCGACGTCGGCATGCCCGTCCCCGGCATGCGCCTGGTGCGCCTCCCGGACGGACTCGCCGCCGACCGCGTCGAGGCCGACGCACTGCGCGACCGGGTGGCTCTCGAACTGGGCGTGGAGGCGGCCTTCACCAGCTTCGACGGCATCGGCTACATGCGCCTGTCCGCCCACGTCTACAACACCGCCGCCGACTACGAGTACTTCGCCGAGAAATGCGTCCCCGTCCTCGGCCAGTGGGCACGAGAAAACTGAAGGAAGAGGTCAGCACAATGAGAAGAAGGACGGCAACTCTCGCGCTCGGCACCGCCGCCGCGATGGTCCTGACCGGCTGTTCCACCATGAGCCCCGAGGCGAGCGGAACAGTCACCCTCAACATGGTCGAGAGCCTGACGAACCCGACCCGCAGCGACCTGCTCAAGGACCTCATAGCCGACTTCGAGCAGCAGAACCCCAAGGTCAAGGTCAACCTGGTCTCCCCGCCCACCGAGCAGGCCGACCAGAAGCTCCAGCAGATGCTCCAGTCCGGCAGCGGGGTGGATGTCCTGGAGGTCCGGGACATCACCGTCGGGCCCTGGTCGAACAACGGCTGGCTCTACGACATGAAGAAGGACCTCGACGGCTGGAAGGGCTGGGAGGCGATGACGGAGAACGCCGTCAACGCCTCGAAGGACGCCAAGGGCAAGACGTACTTCGTGCCGTACGGCTTCTACGGCCTGAGCCTCTTCTACCGCACCGACCTGATCAAGGAGGCGGGCTTCAGCAAGCCGCCGGCCACCTGGGCGGAACTGGTGGAGCAGGCCTCCGCCATCCACGACCCGGCCCAGCGCCGATACGGCTACGCCTTCCGCGGCGGCGCCAACTCCAACAGCAACGCCACCGCCGCCATCGAGGCCTACCTCGCCGACCAGGTCGACCCGGCGAACGGCTTCAAACTCAAGGACGGCCGTACGATCTTCGCCACCCCCGAGGCGGAGGAGGCCATGGAGAACTACCTCAAGCTCTTCAAGCAGGCCTCCCCCAAGTCGTCCGTCGCCTGGGGCTACCCGGAGATGGTCGAGGCGTTCTCCAACGGCTCCACGGCGTTCCTGCTCCAGGACCCCGAAGTGATCGCCACGGTCTCGGAGTCCAAGTCCATCTCGAAGGACCAGTGGGGCACCGCGCCGCTCGTGGCCGGGCCCGGCGGCAAGACCGTGCAGCCGCTGGCCACCGCCGGGTGGGGTGTCGCCCAGGGCAGCAAGCACAAGGCCGAGGCCGTCAAGCTGGTCGAGTTCCTCTCGCAGGGCGAGGCGTCGACGACGTTCACCAAGAAGAACAGCCTGGTGCCCATCCTCAAGTCCGCGACCAGCGACCCCTTCTACAAGACCGGCCCCTGGTCGAGCTACGTCACGATGACCGAGCAGCCGGACAAGTACCTGGTCGTCACCCAGCCGCGCGGCGTCACCTGGTGGGCCGAGTGGCAGCAGAAGGCGGACGCCGACGTGCAGAAGCTCATCCTCGGCAAGACGACGCCCAAGGAGCTGGTCGCGGGCTGGGACGCGTACTGGACCGAGAAGTGGCAGCAGGAGCAGTAGACATGTCCGTCACGTCCACAACGGCGACGAAGACGAAGGCGCCGGGCAGTGGGGAGACCTCGCACAAGCAGGGTCTCCCCCGCGGGGGCCGGCGACGGGAGTTCACCACCCGGCGCGGTCTTCAGATCGCCGCGTTCATGGCGCCGGCCGCGGTCTTCGTGGCGGTCTTCACGTACTACCCCATGATCGCGGGCGGTCAGATGGCCTTCCGCAACTGGAAGTTGACCGACCTGACCGACACCTCCTGGGTCGGGCTCAAGAACTTCAGCGACGTCTTCGCCGACCCGGCCTGGGGCACCGTCCTCGGCAACAGCGCGATCTGGGTGTTCGGTTCGATCGTGCCCCAGCTGGTGATCGGCTTCGCGCTCGCGCTGTGGCTGCGCCGCCGCTTCCGCTTCCGCGGCCTGTACCAGGCGTTGATCTTCTTTCCCTGGGCGATCTCCGGATTCCTCATCGGCATCCTGTTCCGCTGGCTGTTCAACAGCGAGTTCGGTGTCGTCAACGACCTGCTCCAGAAGGCCGGTCTGATCGACGAGCCGATCGCCTGGCTGGCGGATCCGAAGACGGCGATGGTGGCCGTGCTCATCGCCAACATCTGGTACGGCGTCACCTTCTTCGCGATCATGATCCTGGCCGCGCTCCAGTCGATCCCCGACGAGCTCTACGAGGCGGCGGCGCTGGACGGCGCGGGCAAGGCACGCACGCTCTTCCAGATCACCATCCCGTACATCCGCACCACGCTGGCGCTGACCGTACTGCTGCGGGTGATCTGGATCTTCAACTTCCCCGACCTGATCTTCGGCATGACCGGTGGCGGGCCGAACAACGAGACGCACATCGTGACCACCTGGATGATCAAGATCACTCAGCAGGGCGACTACGGCAGGGCCTCCGCGCTCGGCCTCCTCGTGGTGGCCGCGCTGCTGGTGTTCGCGGTGTTCTTCCTCATGGCCACGCGCGAGAAGAAAGGAGTGCGGCAATGATCGGCAAGGAGTCCACGGCCGGCCGGGCCGTAAAGTTCACCTTCCTCGGCGTGTGGCTGCTCTTCACCGTCTTCCCCCTCTACTGGATCACCGTCACCTCGCTCAAGGCACCCGGCGACATCTTCAAGTTCCCGCTCGCCTACTGGCCCGAGCGGTTCTCGCTGGAGAACTACAGCGGCCTGTTCGGCACGGCCGACTTCGGGACCTATCTCACCAACAGCCTCGTCGTCTCCACGGTAGCCGGTGCGACGGCAACGGCGATCTCGATGCTCTCGGCGTACGTGCTGGCCCGCTTCAAGTTCCGCACCAAGTCGGCTCTGCTGATGGCCGCGTTGGTCACCCAGATGATCCCGTCGTTCATCGCGCTGGGACCGCTGTACCTGCTGATGACGGACCTGAAGCTGGTCGACAACCGCCTCGGCCTGATCCTCGTCTACATCGCGGTGTGCATCCCGTTCTGCACGGTGATGCTGCGCGGCTTCTTCGAGAACATCCCGGACGCGCTGGAGGAGGCCGCCATGATCGACGGCCTGTCGCGGTTCTCGGCGCTGTTCCGGGTCCTGCTGCCGGTGATGCGCCCGGGCATCATCGCCGCGTTCATCTTCAACTTCGTCAACTGCTGGAACGAGCTGTTCCTGTCGGTGACGCTCATGAACAGCGACAGCAACAAGACCGTCCCCACAGCGCTGAACGGCTTCATCTCCAGCTTCAACATCGATTGGGGCTCGATGTCCGCGGCGGCCGTGCTCACCATCCTGCCCACCATGCTCCTGTTCGCCTTCGCCAGCCGCCACATCGTGCAGGGCCTCACTTCGGGGGCGGTGAAGGGCTGAAGCACGGGAGCTTGATGGCAACGGCAGCCCGGCTGGCGACCGGCGTCACGCACCTGTTCCGGGGCCGGGCCGGACCGGCGATTCGATGCCGGCGCGGGCGGCTTCGAGCTGTGCGGCGAACGCGATGCCGAGGAAGAGGCGACGGCGGTGAGGTTGGCCCACAGCAGCAGGGCGATGAACGCGGTCAGAGGCCCGTACACGGCGCCGAAGGCACCGCTCTCCTCGACGTACAGGGCGAGGAGCCAGGTGGCCGCCACCCACAGCAGGGGGTGCACGGCGGAGCCGAACGCCAGCCAGGTGTAGCCCGGCTGGACCCGGCGGGGCGACCAGCGGAAGATCACGGCGGAGGCCACCCAGGCCAGCGCGAGCCCCACGGGGATGTCGAGCACACCCCACCACTGCGGTCCGCCGCCCTCCCGGCCGGCGGACTCCGCCACCGCGTCGCCCACGGCCTCGCCGTACATCCAGTACGAGGGCTTCCGGCCGGCACTCCCCCAGCCTCCGGCCGAGGGGACCCCCAGAGCACGCTCCCCCACGACGCCGCTCCTTGACGGGCAAACGTTGCCTGCCGCGGCGCTAGTGTGATGCGCCCGAAATTCCGAGGCTAAGTTGATAGTCTGTTGTCATGTCGCCGGGTCCTCGTGCTGTTGAAGTCGCCCTGTCCGCTGAAGAGCGCGCGGAGTTGTCCCGTTGGGCAAGTGGGGTGGTGGCGCCCCGGTTTGCAGAGCGGGCGCGCATCGTGCTGGCGTGTGCGGACGGGGCGCCGAATGCGCGTGTGGCGGCAGAGGTCGGTGTAACGGTAGCGACGGTGAGAAAGTGGCGCGGGAAGTTCGCCGCTGAGCGGCTGGCCGGGCTTGAGGATGCCGCTCGTATCGGCCGGCCGAAGGCCGACCTGGTCCTGAGCGAGGCCGAACGGGCCCAGCTGACCCGGTGGGCTCGGCGGGCGAAGACCGCTCAGTATCTGGCGTTGCGCGCGAGGATCGTGCTGCGTTGCGCGGAGGGCGGGACGAACAGGCAAGCCGCAGCGGATCTGGGAGTTGACACGTCGACGGTGGACCGTTGGCGTGCCCGGTTCATCGCCAAACGCCTCGACGGCCTGCATGACGAGCCCCGGCCGGGTCGGCCGCCCTCGATCCTCCTCGACCAGGTCGAGGAGGTGGTCGTGGCGACTTTGGAATCCACGCCGGGTAAGGACACCCACTGGTCGCGTGCCTCGATGGCTGCTCGTACCGGGCTGTCGAAGTCCACCATCGGGCGGATCTGGAAGAAGTTCGACCTCAAGCCGCACCTGCAGGACTCCTTCAAGCTCTCCACCGACCCGCAGTTCGTCGACAAGGTCGTCGACGTCGTCGGCCTCTATCACAACCCGCCTGAGAAGGCGGTGGTGTTGTGCGTGGACGAGAAGGCGCAGATCCAGGCGCTGGACCGGTCCCAGCCGGTGCTGCCGATGATGCCGGGCATGCCCGAGCGGCGCACCCACGACTACCTGCGGCACGGCATCACCAGTCTGTTCGCCGCCTTCAACATCGCCGACGGCACCGTCATCGGTGAGCTCCACCGACGCCACCGAGCACGGGAGTTCAGGAAGTTCCTGACCGCCATAGACAAGGCTGTACCGAGCGGACTCGACGTCCACCTGGTCTGTGACAACTACGCCACCCACAACACCGCCGAGATCAGGACCTGGCTGGGCAAGCACCCACGCTTCCACGTCCACTTCACCCCGACCGGCTCCTCCTGGATCAACCAGGTCGAGCGGTGGTTCGGCCTGCTGACCGACAAACTCATTCGCCGCGGCGTCCACACCTCCGTGAAAGCACTGGAGGACGACATCCGAGCCTGGATCGACACCTGGAACGAGGACCCGAAACCCTTCACCTGGACCAAGACCGCCGACGAGATCCTCAACTCTCTCGCCGACTACCTCGCCAGAATCGCCTCCTCCACCGATAGCCAGCAACAGACTTAGCCTCGGAATTTCGGGCGCATCACACTAGTGTGATGCGCCAGAAATCCCGTGGTTAATTATCTCCGGCTTCAGCTGTTGGGTGGGGTGATCCTGCCGAGGTAGTCGGCGAGGGACTTGAG
>NZ_JBHWJT010000028.1:0-96507 GCF_042731325.1 Streptomyces sp. NPDC059866
GCAGTACCGGCCCGGCCTGCTCGACGGGTTCGTCGCCGAGACCGGACTGATCACAACGCCGCCATAACGTCACCCCGAACCGAAAACCTCAGTAGCTACAGGTGACTCCCCTGAGGGGATCAACGGTGCGGCCACGAGCGGCAGCCGACCGACGACGGTCGATGTGGTTGCTGTATTTCGCTGCTGTACGGCCCAACGCCAGAGTCCCCGAACTTTCCGTCCGGGGACTCTGGTCCGTGCGCACTCGGCAGGGTTCGAACCTGCAACCTTCTGATCCGTAGCTCTGTAGAGATTGGTCATTGGAGGTCATACAGGCTGCCGTGAGGGTCGTGAGGGCCGGTGTTGGGCGCTGCCGGTTGCTGGGGTTGCTGTACTCCGCTGCTGTACTGCATCACAGATCCACCCGGGACTCCGTCTCGCGGCTCCCCTGTCGCAACACGACGTACGCCGGCCTGAACGGCAGGCCTCGAAGGGTCGGCTCCATGACCTTGAAGAGCGCTTCGGCGTCCGCTCCGTAGGCGTACAGCACTGCCTCGCCTCCACCGAACTCGTTCCCGTCGACCTCACCGGCTCCCGCTTCCTCGACTGCGGCGGCCATGGCGCGCTCAGCATTGAAGATCGCTTCGCGTTCGGCACGAGAGCCGTATTGGTCGTCGCTCAGACGGTAGTGAGCGATGACGGCCTGTTCTGGTGTCTCCGGTTCGGGGAGATCGAAGAGCGTGTCCATGAGCGCACGATCCCATCGGCCTCTGACAACGCGTCCCAGGGCGGTCCTCCCCAGTATTGGAACACGCACGCTTTCCAACTGTGTTGGTGGCCTGCGGTGCGGTGTGCAGGGGCGTTCACCTGCATTCATGGCCGACTGACCGTCGGTGAGGGGACGACTGCGTGTCCCGCCTGAAGGGCTGTGAACTGGGCTGAATGAGACGGGAACTGAGACGGCTCTTCCTCTGACGCAGCGCGCGACCTACCTCCTTCGTGCTGTGGTCTGGGCTGTCGGATAACCGGTTTCACGTGATGCTGGACGGATGCGAGACTCCGTGGCGTGCCTCGACCTGAACTCTCTGAGCTGGATTACCTGCGGGAGATCGAGCGGCTTGCCAGGGCGGTGACCGCTGCGGCGTCCGCCGAGGGCAACCTGTCTTACGCACCAGACCCGGACGATGCCACGCCGCTGCAGCGAGCCGTGAACGCACTCGCACGCGAGATCCGGCACTACCACTTTCCCGGCGACGGCTGTCTGCCCGAGGAGGACCGACCCGCGGTGTGGTTGGCGGGCGTGGTGGTGCTCCGGCCGACTTCTCTGCCTCCGGGCATGGAGGAGACCTACGAGGAGGCGTGTGCCCGCCTCGGTGTCGAAGCCCGCGCCGAGGGCTGGGCACTGTGGAACACCTGGGGCAAGGGCGGGGCAAGGGTCACCATGGTGGTCTCGTCGGTCGATACGACGCTTGGGTTGCTGGCGAACTGGGCGCGAGGCAGGGATGTGTACCCGGTGAGTCCGGTGCCGTCCCAGGTAGCTCAGATCCAACAGGGGTGGGCCGGCCCCATGACGTTCTCACCGTGGGGCGCCGAACGCTTGGGCATCACAGGGCAGTGATCTGTGATGCATGGATGATCCCAAGCCATCAGCTTGGGAAGCTAAGGGCATCTGACGGCTGCTCTGGTGCTGACCTGCGGGAGCGGTGTCGGGCGTCTAGTGGTTGGTCGACTGGTTCCCCGGTGTTCCCCGTGGTTCCCCCCACGATCTGGCACGCGCCTGGCACGAGTCATTCGTCGTCGCACCTCTCCAAGGCCAGGCTTGCGGGGCCTTTTTGAGCCCGAAACTCGGGTGCGCCGTCCCGCAGGCTCGGGCTACGGTTCCGGTGTTCAGGTGCGCAGGCTGCGGCTACTTCGCCTCTCAAGCGGGTAACGCGGGTTCGAATCCCGCCGCCGGCGCCGTGCCGGTGTCGTCCAGCGGCCCAGGACGCCTACAGTGCGCCGCCGCCGACCTCGATCTCTGAACACCAACGGCACGAGCCGACCGCCAGTCGATCAACGCGACGTCGACGAGTCGATGCCCTTGACGGCCGCCCGCCTCTAGCGTGGACCCCTTCGTCCCGACACAACTTGGATAGGCGCTCGACCTGGGGCCGGTGTACCGTTCGCCTGCTGCGATGGTCCACAGGCGTGCGTGGCCGTCCGCCGCTGTGCGTCGGCGTTGTCACGCAGTTAGTCACTCACCTCTGTTGCGAGGGCAAGGATCCGTACGTCTCACCGGGGCATGGCGTCAGCCTGACGTCTTGCAGATGACCGCTGTGGCAGCGAAATCGGGCTCCGCGTCGGTGTAGGCGGTGACGTCGTGCTCCGCGTCGGCCGACGGTGTCGGCGCCGAGCATCCCGAAGAAGAACTCGATGACGACGGCTCCGGCCGGGGACCCGACGTTGGCTCAATCCCATCGTTGATCGACTCCGTAAATGACCAGCCGACGACAACCAGCACGAGCCAACCGCCGATCAGCCACCCTTTCGTGCGCCTGCTCATCACGCCCCCCGTTCGAAGTCCCACGGCAAGCGGCCAGTCTGCCAGCCGAACGACACCGCGCCTCACAGACCACCGCATTAGGAGTTCGATCTTCCTATGGACTGGTCGGGGCTCGCCGCGTGAACTGGTGCCACACGTGGCTGCTGTGTGCCGCCGCCGTCCGGGGTCGTTGATGTCAGCGGAACAGCTCGGGCATCAGGCAGGCCTCCAACGGCTCCTCCGGCCGGTCGGCCCAGCGCCACCAGACATGCCGACCGGTACACCTCCACAGTTTCCGGCAGGTCCGCCGACCATCGTCCTCCCGCTCGGCCAGGAGGTAGCCGCCGAACTCCATGGGCTGGCTGCACTCGGGACAGGCCGAGGCGTCGTCGGTCATGGAGCGCACCCTAACGGAGCGACCGCTTCGTCCCGAAGCAACTGAGGTGGACGGAGACCTGACCGCCCGCTACGCGGCCCTCCTGGCCCAGGAAGAGCAGCGCATCGCCGGTGTCGAAGGAGTGCGCCGGGTCGGTGCGGACCAGCGTCAGGGCGCCGGCGCGTGATGGCGGACATCGCGCCCACGGCCTGCAGGAAGCCGCTGTGGACGGCGGTCAGGGGGGAGTCGGGCGCTGCGGCACTCTCCACCCGGTCCTGCAGGACCGGATCGCCTCCGTTCAGGACCTGGATCAAAGGGGAGCGCGGCGCCTCTCCGGCCGACGGAAGGCGCCCGCGCGTGCGGTCCACGGGCCGATGCTGGTCTACGGTGCGATTGACTTTGCGGCCGCCGTGTCCCGGATCGGCAAGTTCCTCGGCTACCGCGTCACCGTCTGCGACGCCCGCGAGGTCTTCACCACCGCCCAGCGCCGCGACGACCTGCGCGCCGCCGGACTCGGACCCGCGGCACTGGCCCGGCTGCACTCCCCGATCGGGCTGGACATCGGCGCGACCACCCCGGAGGAGACCGCCCTCTCCATCGCTGCCGAGATCATCGCCACCCGCGTCGGCGTCCCAGGGCACAGGCTCAGCACCACCAGCGGCCCCATCCACCGCCGATGACCGTCTCCCCGGAAGGCCTCCGACACGCCGTCACATCGTGCACGCCACCCGCGGTGATGGAGTGGTAGCCGCTCTGATGCCGGGGGCTGCCGCCCTACGCCGGTCAGGTGACGTCGCGGACGGTGTTGCGAAGCGTCCCGAGTTTGCTGACTTCGACTTCGACGACGTCACCGTCGACGACGAATCCCGGCGGCTCCATGAAGAGCCCGACACCGCCCGGCGTGCCGGTGACGATGACGTCGCCGGGGGAGAGCGGCGTGAACGTGGTGACGTACTCGATGATCGACGGAATATCGTTGATCAGGTCGGCGACCTTGCCGTGCTGGCGTACCTCACCGTTGACCCGGGTCGTAAGCTCAAGTTCGGTGACATCGCCGACCTCGTCGGCTGTTACCAGACAAGGACCGAAGCCCCCGGTCCCCGGCCAGGTCTTGCCGGGCAGCCACTGACTTGCGGCACGCTGCCAATCGCGCACCGAGAAGTCGTTGTACACGGCATAGCCGGCGACGTGGTCGTAGGCCTCGGCCTTGGAGACCTGATGCGCGGGCATGGAGATGACCAGAGCCACCTCGCCCTCGTAGTCGAACTGCGCGGAGTCCGCCGGCTTGAGGGCGTCCTCGCCATGCCCCATCTGGCTGTCGGCGTAGCGGGCGAAGACGACCGGGGCCTGAGGAGCCGCCTTGCCGATCTCCTCCTGGTGGGTGCGGTAGTTGACCCCGATGCAGATGATCTTGCCGGGCTCCGGGATGACCGGAGCGAGCCGCACATCACTGAGCGCTACTGGGCGATCGGTGTAGTGCGCCAAGGAATCGAGGGCGCCGGCCGCGATGGCCTCGGCGAGCGAAGGTGCTGTCGGGGTCGCGTCATAGACGGTCTCGGCGTCGAGACGCCCCCAGGCGATGCTGTGGTCGGCGCGGTAGTAACTGACGAACTTGCTCACCGGGTGCTCCTGTTCAGTGGTGGGCGAGAGTGCGGGATCGCGGAGTACGGATCAGTCCGTCGGGAGCGATCATCGATGAAGGCGCGGAGGCCCTCGACGACGCGTCGCTCGCCGGCGGAGTCGAATACCGCCGCGACGTAGCGGTCGGGACGTACCGCGACGAAGACCGGAAGGGTGCCGGCGCCGGAGGTGAGCACCGCGGTGGTCTCGGTGACCATGCCGTCGATCGGCTCGCCGCCCGGTGCGCGGACGCACAGCCGCCTCGCGCCGATCGCGTCCCAGTACGCATCGACCGCCGTGTCGGGCGGACCTCCGATCTGCAGCAGCGTCCACCCGCGCCCGAGGTGGGCGTCGAGTCCGCGTTCGGCACCGGTGGCGTCGCGTACGACCGGTTGGCTCAGGGCGCGGCCGACGGTCACGGTGTCGAGGGTGACGCCGTGGGCCGCAACGGCGACTCCGGCGGTGTAGTCGGGTGGTGCGATGAAGCGCATGTTGGCGAGGAATTCGCGTACGCGGGGGATCAGGCTGACCGTGCGGATGACGGTGTCGCGTACGCGTGTGACCACCGGGTGGGTCGCCATGACGACTGCGCCGATGCGGCGCGAGACCGTCACCATCGCGGCTCCGTGGGTGCGGCGCTCGACCTCGTACGAGTCCAGCAGCCGCTCGGTCGCGCCGCCGGTGATCGCCTCGATCAGCTTCCAGGTGAGGTTGGTGGCGTCGCGGATACCGGCGTTCAGGCCTTGGCCCGCGAACGGCGGCATCAGGTGCGCGGCGTCACCGACGAGGAACGTGCGCCCCGCACGGTACGTCCGCGCGACCCGCTGGTGCGCGATGTACACGACCGCGCGGCGCACGTCATCCGGCGCCAGCTCGGCCCGGAAGCGCGGCACGACCAGCTCGCGGATCCGCTCCGGCGTCGTCATCTCATCGGGGTCCTCGTCGTCGAAGAGCATGAACTCGATCCGCAGGCGTCCCTTGACGCCGGGCACGAGCACGTACGGCCGCTCGCCGTCGCCGTGGAATTCGGCGAACGGGTCCCGCGCGCGCGGCTCGTTGTGCAGATCGACGACGATCCACCGCTGCGGTTGGGTGGTACCGGTCAGATCGATCCCGACCGCCCGGCGGGTGAAGCTGCGTCCGCCGTCGGCGCCGATCAGCCAGTCGGCGGTCAGCGTCCGCGTCTTCTCTCCGGTCGTCTTCTCTCCGGTCGTCACGGTCACGCTGATCCCGTCGCCGTCCTGCGTGATCGCGGTCGCCTCGGCGTCGCGCAGGAACTCGAGCCCCTCGTGCGCGACTGCTCGCTCCCACAGCAGCCGCTCCAGGATCGGCTGGTCGAACTGGGTCTTGGCGGGATGCCCCAGCCGCGACGCGACCGGCCTCGCCTCGAGCAGGAGGCGGTCCCCGAGCCCGAAGTAGCGACTGCCGGTGTCAAGCAGGGACTCGGCCTTGAGCGCGTCGGCCACACCGAGCTGCTCAAGGGTGCGGAACGACTCGTCCTGGAGGCTGATCGCGCGAGGCAGGTCGCCCGGCTCGGTCTCCTTCTCCACGAGCGTCGTACGCACCCCCGCGTCGGCGAGCAGGAGAGCGGCGACGAGCCCGATCGGACCGGCACCCACCACGAGCACGTCACGCCGGGCGGTCACGACGTCGCCTCCGGTCGTGGGCGGAGTGTGAAGTCGGTGTCGAAGTCGGCGCCCCGTGTCAGCTTCCAGTACTCGAGATGGCTGTACGGCCATACCTGCGAGACCCGGCCGCGGGAGTTCTTGTACCAGGTGCGTACCTGCGGCTGCCCCCATGCACGCTCGGCATTGCCCTGGTCGATCCACGCGAGGAAGCGGTCCAGGGTCTCCTGCTTGACCTCGAGCGACGCCGCCTGGCGGCGCAGCAGCTGGTGGATCGCCTCGATGGTGAACTCGACCCCGCACTCGATCATGAAGTGGAACTGGCCGTGCACCACGTAGTTCGTGTTGGGCCCCTGGATGAGGAAGAGATTCGGGAAGCCGGGCACGGAGATACCGGCCCAGGCCGTCGCATCACCGTTCCAGTGCTCCTTGAGTGTCTGCCCGGACGGCCCGGTGACCACGATCGGGTCGAGGTAGTCGGACGCCTTGAACCCGGTCGCGTAGATCACGGCGTCGACCGGGTGCCGCTCGCCGTCGGCGGTGACGATGGCGTCGGACGTGAACCGCTCGATCGGGGAGGTGACGAGCGCGGCGTGCTCCCGGTGCAGTGCGCGCGCCCACACGCCGTTGTCGCGGAGCATGCGCTTGCCGCCGGGGGGATACGCGGGTATGACGACATCGAGCATGTCGGGACGGTCCGCCCACTGCTCGCGGATGATCGCGGTGAGTGCCTCACGCACCCGCAGGTTGGCCGCCGACACCGAGTCGGTGCGGTCCCATTCCGGATCGACCTTGACGGTGTGCAGCCGTCCCGTGCGCGCACCCCAGAACGCCTGGAACCGGAACCACTGCCCGTAGTGCGGGACGTGCTCACTGAACCAGGCCAGGGCCGGCGGTGTCGGGTCGTGGTAGTTCGGGGCGGGAACCGTCCACGGTCCGGACCGCTGGAAGACATCGAGGTGGGCGACGCGGTCGATGATGCTCGGGACGATCTGGTAGGCGCTGGCGCCGGTGCCGACCACCGCGACGCGCTTCCCGGTCAGGTCCACGTCGTGGTCCCACCGCGCGGAGTGCATCCGCACGCCGCCGAAGTCGTCCTGTCCGGGGATCTCCGGAATGTTCGGCTTCTCCAGCTGCCCGGTCGCGGCGACGACGGCATGGAACCGCCGGTGCTGCTCGACGCCGTCGCGCCGTACGACGACCTCCCAGGTGGCCGATGCCTCGTCCCAGGTCATCGAGAGGACCTCGGTGTCGAACTCGATGTGCTCGCGCAGCTTGGCGCGATCGACGATCTCGACGGCGTACGCCTCGATCTCCGCGCCCTCGGCGTACGCGCTGGTCCAGTCCGCACGCTGCGCGAAGGAGAAGCTGTAGCCGAAGGTCGGGGTGTCGAGACGTACGCCGGGGTAGGTGTTGGCCCACCAGGTGCCGCCGACCTCGGGGTGCTTCTCGAACGCGACGAACCGTACGCCCGCCTGCTTGAGCCGGTACATCGCCGCGATGCCGCTCATCCCGGTGCCGATGACCGCGACCTCGAAGTCGCGGTCGGGCGCCACCTCGTCGATGTGCCAGATCGGTGCTCCCGGACGCTGCGTGACCAGGTCGAGCTCGTGCATCATCAGCGCCGCGTCCTCGGCACTTGCCCCGCCCGTGATGAAGTCGACCATGGTGCGTGCTTCCTCGGGCTCCAGCAGACGGGGCCGGGTGAGCCCCTCATCGCGGACGCGCCCCAGCGCGGACAGCGCGAGCTCACGCGCATGCGCCTGCGCGGCCTCGCTCATGCCGCCGTGCGCGGGCGGGGTCGTGTCGACGGGAGGAAGCGGGGGGCGCAGCTCCGCCGGGATCAGCGTGTGATCTCCGGTCAGCGCTGCCAGCGCCGTGAGCAGCGACGGCAGGTCGGCCTCTGCGACGATGCGCATCAGGAAGGCGTCGTCCTCCGTGATGGGCGTGTACTCGTCGCGCCAGTACACGTCATCGATCTGGGCGACCTCGCTCGGGTCGGTCATCAGCCCTCCATCGTGTTCGGGGTTCTCTCGGGGACATGCCGAGACATACCGGGATATGCCGGGATCACGCGATGCAGGCGGCCTCGAAGACCTTGCCGAGTACGTCGTCGAGTTCTTGGGCGAGGCACTCGGCGGCGATCACATGGTCGGGGCGGACGATGACGGCGCCGACCGGGCGTGCGTCGAACCAGGCCTGCAGGCTTGTCTCCCCGCCGAGGTCGCCGACGACGGTGACGCCGGCCGCGGCCTGCTTGCGGGCCCACGGCAGCTGCGCCTTCGGCACCACCTGCACGAGGCGGGCGCCGAGGCGATCGAGCACGGCGAGCCGCTGAGCCGACAGGAAGGCCGTCGGGTCGTTGTTCCAGGTGATCACACGCCAGCCCTGCCCGGTGGCCTCGTCGAGCAGCATCTGCACGCCGTCCGCGTCGGTGGCCTGCGGCTGCGGGAAGATCGAGCCGGCGAGACGCGGTACGTCGCGGGCCGGCAGCGTCTTGAACGTCGGCAGCGGCGTGTGCACCACCACGCCCTGGTCGAACTTCGGCTGCGGCTTGAACGCCTGCCGCTTCTGGGCCTCCCGCTCCTCGGGGGTGCGGTTGGCGGCGATCCGGTCGCGCTCGGCGGCCTTGACCGGATCGTGGTCGGTCATCTCCTTCGCCATCCCGAGGGAGACGGCCACCATCTGCGTGACGTGGCCCAGCCGTTCGGTCTCGTATGTGTCCAGCAGACCGTCGGTCGAGAGGCCCTTGACGACGGCGGTCAGCTTCCAGCCGAGGTTGAAGGCGTCTCGGATCCCCGAGTTCCAGCCCTGGCCGCCGACGACCGGCATGACATGGGCGGCGTCGCCGGCGAGGAAGATCCGCCCGTGGCGGAACTGCCCAGCGACACGGGCGTGGTGCCGGTAGACGCGGCGGCGGATGATGTCCAGCTTGGACGGGTCCGGCACGTGCGGTGCCAGCAGGGCGAAGACGAACTCGTCGTTGTCGACGTCGGCCTCGGTCTCGTCCTCGAAGAGCGTGAACTCCCAGCGCCGGATGGAGTGGGGCAGCGCGATGGAGGCGTAGCTGCGGGTCGGATCCCCGCCGAAGACGGCATGGGGCGTACCGATCGGGTCGTTGGCGACGTCGATCACGATGCCGTCGCTCGGCCGGGTCTCGCCCTCGAACGAGATGCCCAGGCGCTTGCGGGTGGGCGAGGCTCCGCCCTCGGCGGCGACGACGTACAGCGCGCGCACCGTCTCGCCGTTCGCGAAGGTGGCGACCACGCCGTCCGCGTCCTCGGACAGGTCCACGACCTCCGCACCGAAGCGTGCGGTGGCGTTCGGGAAGCGGTCCAGGCCGGCGAGCAGCACCCGGTCGACCAGCGGCTGCACGAAGCCGTTGCGGCGCGGCCAGCCGAACTCCCGCGTCGTCGGGTTCACTTCGGAGAGGATCATCCGGTCCCCGTTGACCATGTAGATCTTCTGGTCGGGGATGGTGTGGGGGAGCACCTCGTCGACGAGGCCGGCGGTCTGCATCGCGCGCAGTGCCTCGTCGTCGATGCCCACGGCCCGCGGGTAGTCGATGAGCTCGTGCTCCCGCTCGACGACGAGGACGTCGACGCCCTGCTGCCCGAGCAGGTTGGCCAGGGTCAGGCCGACGGGGCCCGCACCCACGACGAGAACGTCGCAGGCCTTGGTCATGAGGTGCTCCCAGTGGATCGTGCCGAGTCCAGCGCGGCGATGGTGTCGCCGAACGCCCGGTTCAGCAGGACGAGATCGATGCCGAGGGCCACGTAGTCGACGAGGCCGTCGGCGAACAGGCCGGCCGCGTACTGAGGCCGGCCGGAGTAGATGCCGAGGGTGACGCCGTGCGCGGTCGTCACCTCGCGCAGGTGCGCGATCGCCTCGCGCACGGGGCCGTCCTCCCAGTCGCCGCGTCCGGGCAGGCCGTAGGAGACGGCCAGGTCGGCCGGCCCGATGTAGACCGAGTCCAGGCCCGGGGCCGAGACGATCTCCTCGGCACGGTCGACGCCGGCCTTCGTCTCGATCTGGGCAATGGCGGACACCGCGCGGTTGCCGGCCTCGGTGTACGAGTCACCCGGGTACAGCGCCGGCCTGGACGGACCCAGGCTGCGGTTCCCGACGGGCGGGTACTTGGTGGCGGCGACCAGAGCCTCGGTCTGGGACCGGGACTCGACGGTGGGCGCGATGATGCCGCGGGCCCCGCTGTCGAGCAGCCGCAGGATCGGGGCGGGATCCAGCGAGCCCACGCGCGCGTACGCGTACGCGTTCTCCCGCGGAATCGAGCGCAGGATCCCGCATGCCGCCTCCAGCCCCAGCTCGCCGTGCTGGAGGTCGAGGACCATCCCGTCGTAGCCGGCGGCCGCCGCCCACTCCGGCATCGAGAACGAGGGGACCGACTGGTGGTAGAGGACAGGGTTCCTGCCGCCGAGAGCCGCCTGCTTCACTGCGCCGACCCCTCTCGCCCGGCCAGCCGCGCGGCGTGCGCCGCGGCCGCCCGGCCGCCGAAGACCGGCACGATCTCGCGGCGGGAGAACAGCCACCGGCCGTCGACCTTCCGGTAGCGCTCGCGGAACTCGCCGACCGAGGCGGGCTGTGTCTGCGGCTCGTTGGTGTCGCGGAAGGTGAGGTACTGCACCGTCCCCTCGACCTCCTCGCCGTCCCGCACCAGGCGGATCCCGCCGATGAAGTGGCGGCCGACGAGGTCGGTCTGCCGGGCGCGCTTGGCACCCCAGGCCTTCATGGCCTCGCGGTCCATGTCACCCATCGGGCCGACCGAGACGCCGTCCTCGGTGTACAGCTCCCAGGTGGTGTCCGCCTGGTTGTGGTCGAGGCGATAGAGCATCTCCGCGATGAGCTGCTCGATCTCGACGCGGGTGGTCGCGTCGACGGGACGGTAGTCGCTCATGTTCAGCCTTTCGAATCCGCGGTCGCGACCACGCGACCGAGTCCGGTGATGGTGGCGACGCACTCGACGTCGGCGGGCCACGGCTCGATGTAGCCGATGGACCCGGACAGCAGCACCTCGCCGGCGCGCAGCGGCTCGCCGGTGCGGATCGCGGTCCCGGCCAGCCAGATCACCGCGTTGACCGGGTCCTCCAGGACGTTGCTGCCGACGCCCCGGGTGATCTCGGTGTCGCCGCCCGTGATGACCATCTCCACCTTGGTCAGGTCGACCTCGCCGTACGGGTGCTGCTCCTCGCCGAGGACGATGCCGCTGCAGCCGGCGTTGTCCGCGATGGTGTCGACGATCTGCCCGACCGATCCGTCGTAGCGGAAGTCGACGACCTCGAACGCGGGGGTCACGTGGTCGATCGCCGCCTCGACGCCTTCGCGGGTGGCCTCGAGGATGTCGCTCTTCAGCACGAACGCGACCTCCGCCTCGATCAGCAGGCGGTTGTACCGGGACAGCGGAAGGCGCGTTCCCGAGGCATGCACCATGTCGTCGTGGATGATCCCGTAGTCGGGCTCGTCGATGCCCACGCGCTGCTGTACGAGGGGGTTGGTCAGGCCGACCTTGCGACCCACCCGCTTCACGCCCAGCTCGCGCTCGCGGAGGGCGGCGAACTCGGCGGAGATCGCGTAGGCCGCGTCGAGATCGCGCTCGGGGAGCCGGGGGCTCACGTACGGCACGGTGTACACGTCGCGCTTCGCCTCGAACAGCTCGCGCGCGATCCGGTTGATGGTCTCCTGGGCGACGCTCACGGGCGGTCCTTTCGTCCGGCGTGCTTTTTCAGGAAGGCGACCGCCGCGGCGTTGAACTCCGCGGCGCCCTCCCACTGCGGCCAGTGCGCGGCGCCGCGGATCAACAGGTACTCGCCGTCCGGGATCAGCCCGCACAGGCGCTCGCCCTCGGCCTCGTCGCCGGTCGGCTCGTTGTCGGTCCACACCATCAGGGCCGGGACCGGGAGCGCCGCGAAGTCGTCGTCCGTCACCCGGTTGCGCCGGCGCCGCTCCGGCTCCCGCAGGGCGGACACGTGCGCCATGCTGAACCCGTCGCGGGCATAGATCGCCTGGCGGACGCGGACGAGCTCGTCGGTGATCTTCTCCGGATCGTGGATCACGACCTGCAGGCGCTTCTTCACGTTGTCGAAGGTCGGCTCGCTCACCGCCTGAGTGCTCACCGACTGCGTCCTGTCCAGCTGCGGCTCCCCGATCATCCGCCCGCCCGGTGCGGACAGGATCACCGTGTGCAGCCGCTCGGGGTGCTTCGGCGCGAACTTCAGCGCGAGCCAGCCGCCGAGCGACTCACCGGCGAGGTGCACGCGCTCCAGCTCCAGCGCGTCGAGCAGCGCGAGCAGGTGCTCCTCGTAGTCGCGGATCTCCAGCGGGTGGTCGGCCAGCGAGGTGTAGCCGTGGCCCGGGTAGTCGTAGCCGATCACCCGGAAACCGGCTTCCACGAACGCGCGGATGTTCTGCGTCCACGCCTCGATGTGGCCGCTGGTGCCGCTGGCGAGCACGACCGTCTGCGCGTCGGGGGCCGCTGAGGCGAAGTCGAGCACCCGGGTGCGGTAGCCGCCCGCGTCCACGTACCGCAGCGTGTGCTCCAGGTCCGCGATCTCCTCCCAGAAGGTCGCGAAGTGCGTCTTTCCCGCCTGGCTCATGAGGTCACCGCCGCCTGGATCGCGAAACCGGCGCCCCACTTCTCGACCGCCCAGTAGTGGTCGACGGCCAGGCGGTACGGGCCGGCGGTCGACAGCGCCGCATAGGCGGCGATCCAGCTGCGCATCTCGTGCGCGGCCGAGCCGCCCTCCGCCATGAACCAGCCGTTCTCCCAGCCGTCGACCGGGTCGAGGTCGCCGGAGCGGAGCACATCGAGGACGAGCGTGTCCCACTCCTCGTTCAGCGGGTCGCTCGGCGCCTTGCCGTCGGCGATCGCCTGGATGCCCTTGACGATCATCTGCTCACGCTCGTGCCGCTCCTCGGGCGAGGGCGCGTACGCGACCAGGCGCTCGTGCACGGTGCCGGGGGCACCGTCCCAGCGCGGGATCGGCGGGCTGTGGGAGATGCCGCCCGAGGCGAGGAACAGCACCTTCTTGTCCATCGCCCGGGCGGCCCGGCCAAACGCCTCGCCCATCAGGCGCACCCGCCGCATGGGGGAGAGCGGCAGGCCGATCGCGTTCACGAACACCGGCACGATCAGCTGCGTGAAGCCCTTCCCGAACACGAAGTCGAGCGGCTGGACCACGCCGTGGTCGACCTTCATCCGCTCGCTGCGGCCGATGTCGATGCCCTCACCCAGCACTGCCGCGTGGAAGGCCCGGGCGGCGTCGCCGTCGACGGGGAGCGGCCCCGCGGTTGTGCCGTAGTCACCGATGCCCTCGGCGACCGCGCCGATCACCCACGGTGTGATCAGTGAGTAGAGCTGACCGTTGAAGTGGTCGGGGCCGAACACCACGACCAGGTCGGGGCCGTACTCGGCGACGAACCCCCTGACCTCGTCGATGGCGGCATTGATCTCGGCGAACGTCTCCCCGCCCGGGTCGACATTGCCGAAGGACGGCGCGTGGGAGAGCGCTGCGACGGCCAGCGGCATGGCGTGGTGCCTCTTTCTCCGAATTCTCGGATTTCTTGGATTTCTCGAAAGTGGTGGACGGCGCTTACACGGACGTGCCGGCGAGCGCGGGCTGAGGCTGGGCATCCGGTGCGTCGGAGCGGCGCTGGACCAGGTGCAGGGCGAGGACGCAGAGGCCGGCGACGAGCATGGGCAAGGCGAAGACGGTGAAGGCCGCCCCCATCCCCATGCCCGCGTCGAAGGCCGCACCGCCGACGATCGGCGCCGCGATGCCGCCGAACCGGCCGACGCCGATGACGACACCGAAACCGGTCGAGCGGGCCAGCGTCGGGTACAGCGTGGGGACGATCGCGTAGAAGGCGGCGGTGCCCGAGCAGACGAAGAACGAGGCCAGGAACAGGGTCCACCAGGCGGTCGGCATCCCCGGGCCGGCGATGCCGAACAGCGACAGGGTGGCGGTGGCCAGGATCAGGAAGACCGGGGCGAGGAGGCGGACGTTGAGCTTGTCGCCGAGGAAGCCGAAGAGCACGTTGCCGAGGATGCCGCCGATGCTGAAGGCGGTGACGAGCTGCGGGGCGAGCGCCGGGTTGTGGTTGGCGGACGCGACGGCGCTCGGCGCCCAGTTCGTCATGAAGTAGAAGCTGAGCATGTACGCGACGTACCCGACGATCATCAGCAGCGTGTAGAAGCCGGTCCGGCCGGTGAACACGGTGCGCAGCGAGCCCTTCGCCTTGACGCCCTTCGAGTCCGACTCCGGGAGCGCTTCGAGCGCGGGGCGGCGCATCTTCGTCAGGAGCGCGTTGAGCCGCCGCAGGGAGTCCGCACGGCGGCCCTCGGAGAGCCAGGCGAGCGATTCGGGGAGGAAGGCGAACGTGGCGACCGCGGCGAGGGCGCTCAGGGCGAACCCGACCCACCAGCCGAACTGCCAGCCGCGTGCGCCGAGCATCGGGCCCACGATCATGGAGCCGAGCAGTCCGCCGATGTTGATCGCGGCGGCGTAGACGGCCATCACCAGGGCGTACACGCGCTTGCCCGTGTACTCGGCGAGGATGACGCCGACCACGGCCACCAGGGAGCCGACGCCGATGCCGGTGACGACGCGGCTCACGACGAGGGGCCAGGTCCCGGTCTCCGGCGTCGCGAACGGGCCGATGAACATGCCTATCGCGATCGTCACGGTGGAGATGACGCCCATCTTGCGCCTGCCGATGCGGTCGGCGAGCGGCGCGACGATGATCGAGCCCACGAGCATGCCGATCAGGGCGCCGGACATGACGAGTCCGAGCTGGGCCTTGGAGACCCCGAAGCCCTTCTCGATGTAGGGGGCGGCGAACGACGTGAGCGAGACGTCGTAGCCGTCGAGCACGACCAGGGTGATCGCGACGATGACGGCGCGGATCTGCAGGCCGCTCATCTTCTCTTCAGCGATGTGGTCGGTGAGCCTCATGGAGGTCTCCCTGTCTCGGACAGAGCGGACCCGCGCCATCGCAGTGCCCGCCGGGATGAGGTGGACCGCGCACTGGCGCGTTCCAGCTACGTTTCCTAGAAGCAACGTTCTAGAATTGGCATTACGATCACCGGTGCCCACCGCAGGTGTCAAGGGTTGGCGTCGATTTGGTAGAACGACAGTCCGAAGAGCAGCGAGGGGACCGATGACCACGAGGCGGAAGACCCACCGGGCGTCCGAGGTGTCGAAGCGGGCGATCCTCGAGGCCGTGCTCTCGCGTGCGGTCGAGGCCGGGTACGAGGGGACGACCATGGCCGACGTCGCACGCGCGTCCGGCCTGCCGATCGGATCCGTGTACTGGCACTTCCAGAACAAGGAGCAGCTCTTCGTCGAGCTGCTCGACTACTGCTTCGAGGTCTGGAAGCAGGCCAACGCGTCCTTCGGTGGCATGCGCGACCTGCTGCGGCGCAGCATCAGCGGCTCGGCGGCAGCCTCCGCGAGCCTGGCCGAGCCGGCCGCTGCGTTCTGGAGCATCGGCCTCGTCTTCGCGTTCGAGCGGCGGCTGGAGGACAACCTCGCCCGGCAGCGGTACCTCGCCATCCGCAAGGAGATGTTCCAGTTCGTCACCTCCCGGCTGCGGACCTCGTACCCGGAGCTACCGGAGGATGTCGCGGCAGAGCTGGCGCACGACATGGCCGTCATGGGTCGCGCGCTCACCGACGGCTTCCGCGTGGCCGCGGCCGCCGGCGACGACACCGACTTCGCCCGGTACGCCGAGTTGGCTGCCGACGCGCTCGAGTCCCTGGTCACCGCCCGCCTGAAGGAGTACACGCATGCCTGAGACCCCCTCGTCCGCATCCGAGAAGGTCGCGATCGTCGTCGGTGGCGGATCCGGAATCGGCGCCGCCTGCGTGCGGGAGTTCGCCGCGAACGGCTACCGGGTGGTCGCGATGTCGCCGTCGGGTCGGGCCCGAGCCCTGGCCGAATCGCTCGGTGGCGCTGGTCTGGACGGCTCGAACACCGGCATCGAGGACCTTCGGGCGTGCGTCGACCTCGCGGTGTCGCAGTACGGCCGGGTCGACGCGGTCGTCAACAGCAGCGGTCACGCGGCACGCGGCCCGGTACTTGAGATCACGGACGAGCAATGGTCCGAGGGCGTCGACCTCTACCTGCTGAACGTCGTGCGCATGGCCCGCCTCGTCACGCCCCACCTGGTCGCCTCCGGCGGCGGCGCGATCGTGAACATCTCCACCGCAGGCGCCTTCGAGCCCGGCCCGATGTTCCCCGTTTCGGTGACCATGCGAGCGGCGCTGGCCTCCTTCACCAAGCTGTACGCCAACGAGTACGGCCCGCAGGGCATCCGGATGAACAACGTGCTCACCGGGCTGACCAAGGACGACCCCAGTGTGGTCCCGGCCGAGTGGACGAGCGGCATCCCGCTGCGCCGAGCGCAGAGCACCGCAGAGGCCGCGCGGATCGTGCGCTTCCTGGCCGGGGAGGAGTCGGCCTATATGACCGGACAGAACCTCCGCGTTGACGGTGGAGAGACCAAGTCGGTCTGAGACGCACCGGCAGGCTTTCTGCCACCGTACCTGTATGCCGTCTGGGCTGGGCGGCGGGTTTCGATGGTGCGGTGCGCGGCTCGGTGTGTAGAGCGGGGAGGTGACCGCCCAGGCAGTCCACTCGTACCCTGCTGCGCGTTGCCGCTGCGCTGGAGCAGCCTCTCCACATCAGTTTCGGCGACGCTGCCTGAGTGAGGGGCGGTGGCCGTTGTGGTGCCGGACGCGTGCTGGTTCTGCGCTGGTTCACGGGTGACAGAAGTGCGTTTCCGCAGGTGACTGACCCGCGCCCGATGTTCCGCTTCAACGACCTCGTCTGCCTCGATGGCATCGCCGGAAGCCGCAGCGCGAGCGGCGCCGGACCCTTGTGGAGCACTGCGGCTTCCGAGACACGGCCACCCCCGGCATGCAGTACCCGCCCTTCTGTCCCGGAGGCGTGCGGGCGCTGGGCCAGCGGTATGATCCGGCGGGAGCCTTCTACCAGGAGGGGTTCGACGTGGTACGCGAGCAGGCAGCCGCCCGGCGGTGCGAGATCGTGTTCACGGGCAGCGGCGGGGACGAAGTCAACGCCCACCGCTCCAGGACGCGGGCCGACCTGCCGACGCCGGAAGCCGTGCCGTGGCTCGGCGACGAAGCAGTCCGAGCGCTCGCCGAGGTCAACGAGCACCTGGCCCCATCGCGGTGCTGCCCGTGCCGACCCTGACGGCCTTGGGGAGGCACAACCCCGGATTCCTCCGGGCCGGGATCTGGCCGGTGAGCCCGCTCGTGCACCCGCGGATCGTGCGGTTCATGGAGCAGCCACCGCACGAGCACAGGCGCGGCAAGGCGCTGTTTCGCGAGCGGATCCGGCGGGCCGGGCTGCCCGAGTGGGTGGCCGCGCCGGCCGAACCGGAGAACTTCCTGGCCGTCTTGGAGAAGGGCCTGCGGTCCTACGGTTTGCCGGTACTGGACGACATGCTGAAGGAGTCCATCCTGGTGGACGTCGGCCACGTTGACGGCAAGGCGCTCGCCGAGGCGCGGGGGGACGCTGACGCTGCCCCGGTCGTTCCCGATCTGTTGTGCGATGTGCTCGCCCTGGAGGTCGGACTGCGAAGCCTCATGTGACCAGCCCCCACCCGGAAGCCGAGCACGTGGAAGCCACCAACCTCCTGTACCGCGATCCGGCGCTTTACGACCTGGTCCAGTCCGACAGTATGGGCGCCGGGATGTGCCAGACCTTGATCGAGCTGCACCGGCCGGACGCCCGGACCCTGGTCGACTTCGGATGTGGTACCGGCCGGGACCTGGAGATCCTGGCCAAGCGCTTCGAGTGCATCGGCGTGGACCTCCAGCCCGGCATGGTCGACCACGCCCACCAGGCCCGGCCGGAGCTGGACATCCGCACCGGCGACATGCGCACCGTACGACTCGGCCGGCGCATGGACGTAGTGACCTGCCTGGGCAACAGCCTCGCCTACGTGCACGACAACGAGGAGATCAGCCAGGTCTTCGCCACCTTCGCGGCCCACGCCCGGCCGGGCGCACTGCTCGTGCTGTGCGCCCCGATCGCCCCGATCACCCGGACCGAGCCGACCACCGCCACGGTGGACACCCCAAGGGGACCCGCGACCGTCACCATCCGACATGAGTGGGACCTGCGGACCCAGATCAACACCATGCACCGCCACTGGATGCTCCCCTCGAACGGCGAGGCCCGAGACGAGATCCGCAGACGCGTTCTGTTCCCCCGCGAGCTGGAGCGCTATGCGGAGGGCGTCGGCTTCGAGGTCCTGGACATGCTCGACGGCACAGGGACAGGGCTCACCGGGCCAACCGCGTACACGGTGGCCCGATACACCCGGCGGTGACCGGCGGGGCGGGAAACCGCGCCAGCGCCAGCCACCCGATACCCCTGACGGCAGTAGTGACGGCAACACTGCCGGACTTCCCGCACAACCACGGACACCAGCGGAACCCGAGAAGCACGCTGACCAGCGAAAAAGCAGGTAGAGGGGTGCCACGTAGCACACGTGCTATGCCTCAGCCGCTACCACCGGTGTCCTCGTACACAACTGCACGACCCCGCTCTACCGTGTCGCACGGCACGAGCACGCAGACGAAGTCACCCTCGGACTGAACCCAGACCGATTCCCCAGGAACGACCTGGATGACGGTACCTACTGCAGCGCCGCATTGGTTCTGCGAGGGTCTGTGGCCCCCGTCAGCCTGATCGGCTGACGGGGGTCGGGCAGTGATGGGTCAGTGCTTGACCAGGACGGTGGCAAGGGGTGACAAGGCGGAGTTGACCTGTGCTGTGTCGAAGGCTGCGGGGTCGAACTCGTCGGCCGAGTCCAGCCCGAGCCATTCCAAGCGGTCTTCGTGTTCTTCGTGGCTGGGGTCGGAAAGGATCTCGATGAGGTATTCGTAGCCCCAGATGCCTCCGCTGTCCTCGGGCGGGCAGGCCCGGCGGCCGGTGAGGCAGCGGGGGTAGGCGATCCCCGGTTCAGGCTCGGTGATGTCTTCGACGAGGATGTCGTGCTCCCAGTCATCGCCGAAGTCGTAGGTGTAAAGCAGTTGGCTGCCGGCGCCGGGGGCCGCCTGGCCGAGTCGTTGCGCAGCAGCGCTGCGGATCCCCAGACCCGGGTCGGGCATGCCGTAGCGGTCCCGTCCGGTGTCGAAGGACCACATGTGGTAGTCCTCCCAGCCGAAAGCCGCCTGGATGATGGCGTGCAGTTCCCGCAGGGTGGTGCCTGAGGGCACTTCCAGGCGGCGCCAGATGGGAGGCCGGGAGTCCCGCAAGGTGGCCTTGATCTTGTGGATGGTACGGCTCGGTGCCGTCCGTGAGTTCGGCTTCGCGCGCCTGGTGTTCGCCATGACGCCATCCTGCCAGCGCCCCCACTGCCGGCCTCAGGCGAACGGGTTCTGCTCACCGCGACAATGATCAGGCGTTCGCGGACCGGACGGGGCGGCGACCCTGTCGCGTGGTGCCTGGTCCGCCATCCTGTAGCCGCGTCCGCAACACGGCGGCCCCCGCCCGCAACACGGCGGCCCCCGCCCGCAACACGGCGGCCCCCGCCCGGGTTTGCCCTCTGATCGGCCCCGCTCGTCTGTTTCCCCCCGTGGCGGATGGGCGGGGTCTTCGCGTACCGGGTGCCGTCACCGGGGGTGGGGGAGGGTGCCGGCGGGAACTGGCGAGGGTGGCTGCGAGGGGGGTGGCGGGTGGGAGGCGGGAGGCCTGCAAGGGGTGAGTCGGCCCGTCTGGCGCAGCGCCGCGCGGAGCCGGTGCGGCGGCTTTGTCTCCGGCACGGTGTCAGCGGTTGCCTGCTCCGGCTTGGTGAGGGGCCGGTCGCGGCTGTTGCCGGTCTGCTGCTGGGTGTGGGCGTGGCTGGGGTGGGCGGGTGTGGTGGGTGAGGGTGTGGAAGCGTCGTTCGAAGTCGGCGGCGTGTTGGGTGAGGTAGCCGGTGGTGAGGGGTTTGTTGTACTGGGCGGTGATGCCGCGGGCTGCGCAGTCCTGCGCGATGGCGTCGGGTGAGGGCTCGGTGTGGTGGGTGCGGTGTTCGGCCCAGATGGTGTAGACGCGGTAGGGCAGGAGGTAGCGGCGCAGGGTGGCGGGGCTGACGGGGTTTCGGCCGCGGCCGTGGAGGCCCTTTTCGGTGAGGTAGGCGGACAGCTGCCGGGCGGTGGGCTCGGCGCCGTGGTCGGCCTGGTAGTGCCTCCAGGCGAGGTAGTAGCGGTCGACGGTGGTGAGGGCGGCTCGCGCGGCGTGTGGACCCCCCTTGTCCGGTGCCGGGGTGTCGAGGGAGGTGTTCACCTGAGGGCCGCGGGGGTGGGTGGCGGTGCGCGCGCCGGCGTCGGCGGGTGCCGTGCGGGGATGGTCCTTCTGCCGCAGGGGTTGGTCAGTGCCCCGCGTGCGGTGATCGTCGGTGACCTGGTCGGCGGGCGGTGGGGTGTTGCCGGGTGCGGGTTGTGTGACGTCCGTGTCGGGGGCTGCCGCGTCGTCGCCCCTGGGGGGCTGGTCGCCGTCTGCTGTGGTGGTGTGGTGCTCGTACACGTGGGCCGAGGGGGCAGTGGTATCGGGGCTGGCGCCGGTTTGCTGCCGGTGGGCGCTTCGGGCGCTGTGGACCTGGTCGTCCCAGGACTGGTCCGTGGGCATCGGTTCTTCACCGTGGGTGGTGCTCCTTGCCGGGTGAGGCGTATCGCGCTTGGGGAGGGTCTGGGGCGGGGGGTGTGCCTGTTCCTGGGGGAGTGGGCGGCCGGCCTGTGTGGTGATGCCGTATGCGTTGCGGCGCCGGTGGGGCCGTTGCGCGGCGGTCGGTTCGGTGGGGAACTGCGCAGGGAATGCCTGGTAGGCGTCGGGTAACGGCTCGGCGGCGTTTCTGGCCGATTCCTGTGGGCCAGGGGTCCGCTGGGGCATGGAAGGGGGGGCGGGCGGGGGCTCTGCTTGCTGCGGGTGCGTCGGCTGCTGCTTTTGGGCTGCTGGTGCTTGGGGGGTGGAGTGGTGCGGCGGGGCGGGGAGCGGGGCCGACCCGGCAGCGGGCGAGGGCTGCTGCTCGATGCCCGCCGCGGCCGGGCCCGCGGGGGCCGTGTCGGCCAGGGGGACGCCGTATCTGGCCAGGCGCAGGGGGATGAGGGCCTCGACGGGGGCTGTGCGGCGCCAGGTGCGGCCGTAGCGGGAGCGCAGGCGGGCCTGGTAGACGAGGCGTTCCTGTTCCAGCTTGATCACCTGGTCGTAGGAGCGCAGTTCCCAGAGCTTCATGCGGCGCCAGAGCAGGAACGTGGGGATGGGGGAGAGCAGCCAGCGGGTGGCGCGCACGCGTTTGATGTGTGTGTCGGCGGTGATGTCGGCTGTGCGGCCGATGGCGTGGCGGGCGGCCTCCACCGCCACCACGAAGAGGATGGGGATGACTGCGTGCATGCCCACGTCCAGCGGGTCCGGCCAGGCCGCCGCGCCGTTGAAGGCGATCGTCGCCGCGGTGAGCAGCCACGCCGTGGGGCAGCAGCGGGAACGGGATGCGGATCCAGGTCAGCAGGAGGTCCAGGGCGAGCAGGACGCAGATGCCCGCGTCGATGCCGATCGGGAAGAGGTGACTGAAGTCCCCGAAGCCCTTTTTGAGGGCGAGTTCGCGTACCGCGGCGTACGAACCCGCGAAACCGATGCCCGCGATGATCACGGCACCGAGGACGACCACGGCGATGAGGACGCGGTGGATCCGTGTCGGCTTCAGGGGCGCGGCCACCCGTATTCCCTCCCGATGGGTGTTGCTGTACTTCGTGGTGGGCTGCTCCAAAGACGGTCACACTGGCGGCAGTTCGTTGGAGGGGTGCGCTCTACTGCGCCTTGCGTGTAGGGTCCGCGATTCGGTGAGCACTGTTTGCTGCGGAAACTTCGAAATCCGGGCTCAAGGAGCACAGGTCACGTTGGCTGATCACGAGCAATCTGTGCCATCGCGGCGTCCTCCGTGGTCACGGTCGGTGAAGGAAGTTGAGTCCGTGTCAGGACTGACCGATTTCAGGGCTCGCGGGCGGGCGGTGCTATCGGGGACGGTGGCGCGCTCTACCCCGGCTCCGCCTGGTGCCTGGCGGATCGGGCCAGCTCGGTGATGAGGTGCTCAAGCGCGGCGGTGGCGGTGGTGCCGGTGGCGGCGACTTCGGGCACGATGTCGCAGGCGGAGCGGCGTAGTTCGAGCCATCCGAGGTAGGCGGCATACGCGGCGACTGCCTGACGCCGGGCCGGGGCGGGGGCCAGGCCCAGGTCGGTGTAGAGGTCCGTGAGGTAGGCGATCCGTCGCTCGGTGACCCGGCGCAGGACCGGGGCGACGGCAGGGTGATCGGCATGGGCGACGATCGCGGGCTCCAGGCCGTTGATGCTTTCCTGCCCCAGTGCGGTGGTGAACAGGGCCGTCAGCCGCTGACGGGGATCGGCAATGTCGCCCAGCTCCGAGATCAAGGCCGTGGTGTTGTCCTGCTCCCACATTTCCAGCGCGGCCGTCAGTAGTGCATCGCGATCCTTGAAGTGCCAGTAAAAGCTGCCCCGGGTTGCCCCCAGCTCGCCCGCGAGTGCGTTGACCGATACTGCGGCGACTCCGCCGCGTGCCATCGCGCGCAGCGCCGCGGTCGACCAGTCCGGGGGTGTGAGGTGCCGTCTCGCCATGTCCGTACAGTACTGTATGGTCACTCCATACAGGGGTGTACGGAGCGACTGGGGGAGCAGTATGACGGGGAGCAGTACGGCGCTGACGAAACTCGCTGGGGGGACGGCCGCAGTCGGCCTCGGCGCAGTCGGGGCACTGCACGGGATCTGGACCTGCTCTTCCTGGCCACTGGCTAGCCGCGCCGAGTTCGCCCGTACGGTCGTCGGGGTCGCTGAAGCCGACCTGCCTGCACCGGAGTTGACGGCCGCAGTCGCGGCGGCGCTCGGGGCGGCGTCCTATGTGATCGCGGCCCAGGCCGACTTGGTCCCCCAGGTGGGGCCACGTCGTTTGGTGCGCCAGGCCGTATGGGGCGTCGCAGGTGTGCTGCTTCTGCGAGGTGCGGCTGGTCTGGTGTCCTCCGGTCTGACCAGCCGGCCGACCGATTTCACCCGCTGGGACCTGGCACTGTACTCCCCGCTGTGTCTGGCGCTCGGGGGACTGACGGCATACGTCGCTGCCTCCACTCGCGCCCCTCGCCGCCAAGACCGGCGCCACGCCGTCAGGAGACTCAAGGACCGTAAGAATCGAGGAAGCTGACAATGACCCGGTTGATTCCCCGACTGGTGATCGGACTGACCGCCGTGCATTTCGCGGTCGCCCTGATCGCCTCAAGCACCTTCGATGACGTGGCCCGCGACGGATTCTGGAACGCCGTCCCCGGAAAGCCGCAGCGCGAGTACGAGATGTGGTTCTTCCTCGCGGGGTTCGGCCTCCTCGCCCTGGGCACGCTCAGCCAACGTATCGCCCGAGACACCGGCAGGCTCCCGGCCCAGCTGGGCTGGTATCTGCTCGCCATCGGTGTGCCGCTGCAGATTCTCTATCCCGTCTCCGGTGCACCCGGACTGATCGTGCTCGGAGTGCTGGCCCTGATCGCGGCCCGGCGGGACAGCGCGGGGGAGAGCCGTCGCACACGCATGTCGGCAACCACCGACCGTGAGCAGTGCTCATGAGCACCCGGAAATGTTCAAACGGTGCTCATGGTCACCCGGAACTGCTCACGGAATCGCGGATCCTACATTGCGCTGTAGGTTCCGCGGCTTCGCGAGCACTGCATCCTGCGGAAAGGCCGAAATCCGGGTCCAGTGAGCATTGATGGTGTCGGCGGACATTGAGCATTCAGGCGGGTCTGCGAACGGATACTAGTGACTACGCGTCACCAGTGGTCTTTGAAGCGTACGCGGGGCACCGGCGAAAGTTTCCGGTGCCCGGCCTGCAAAGTCGGTGGCGGGTGGACGCTGATCATGGCCGCAGGCGAGTTCGGCGTTGGCCTAGCGTTTTGCCGAGTCAGTGAGAATGACACCGTGATCAGGTGTCACCTCGGCACCGTGACGGGAGCCGTACTCGGCGAGCAGCAGGGCGATGTCGTCGGCTCGGTACGAAGAGCCCCGGGCGTTGTGCAGAAGCCGGTCGGCGAGTTCGTCCAGTGAGTCCGCAGGGGCGTGGGCCAGGGATGCTCGCAGGCCGTCAATCCCCACGTTGATGTCGGCGCCGCGTTCCTCGACCAGTCCGTCGGTGTAGAGGGCGAGGACAGACCCGGGCGGGAGGTCGATCCGGGTTGCTGGATAGGCGCTTGCGCGATCCACACCGAGGAGTGGGCCGACGTCCAGTTCAAGGGCGTGGGTCGTCGCGTCGGGACGGCGGAGCAGGGGTGGGGGGTGGCCGGCGGTGACGGCGTAGGCATGGTGGCCGTGGGGTTCGAGGTGGATGTAGCAGCAGCTGGCCAGCAGCCCGGGGTCGAGGTCGATCAGGGTCCGGTTGGCGCCCGCCATCACATCGCCAGGCGTATGGCCTACTGCGGCGAAGGCCCGTACGGCGCTGCGCAGCTGGGCCATGGTGGCCGCGGCGGCGATGCTGTGCCCCTCCACATCTCCGATCACAAGACAGACCCCGCTACCGGTGGGGATTACGTCGTACCAGTCGCCACCGATGTCCATTCCGCTGGTGCCGGGCAGATAGCGCGCGACGGTGCGGACACCCGGGACTACTGGCAGCCGGTGCGGCAGGAGCGCCTGCTGCAGGCCGCGCGCGAGGGCGAACTCCGCGTCGTAGAGCCGCGCTCGTTCCAGGGCCTGGGCGATCAGCCCGGCGAGTGCGGTGAGGACACCGCGGTCCTTCTCCGTGAATCGGTGGATCTCGTCGAAGCCGAGGACGCAGGTGCCGACAGGGTGGCTGGAGGCGATCAGTGGCAGATACGCCCAAGAGCTCACTCCGCCGGTGGGGATGGCCGGGTAGCCCTGGAAGAGGTCCTGCTGCGACTCGATGAAGAGCGGAGCGCCGGAGGTCAGGGTCTCCGTACCGGGCAGGCAGGCATGCAGCGGTACGCCCTCCAGCCAGTCGAGGAAGTCTTCGTGGTGGCCGGTGTGATAGAGCAGACGCATCGTTCCGTCGCGGACCACGTAGATCGCCAGCTGCTGGCCGCCGAAGGCTGGGAGGAGCTGGTCGGAGATGACTTCGCAGACTTCGCGGGCGGTGACCGCCTCAGTCAGCGCGCTGCCCAGCTGCAAGACGTGGTACATGACGCCCAGGCGCGCCGGTGTGGCAACGGTTGCCGTCTGGGCCGAGGAGGCTGATGGCGTTGAGGTCGAGGGTGGATGACCGGAGGGCACCACCCGGCCGGTTACTCCGTCCGCTTCCGGATGGAGGGAGAAGGCAAGCCACCGGTCGGGCGGCCGGCAGGCCAGGAAGGAGACCGGCGCCTGCGAGATCATCGCGGACCGGTGCCGGTACTCGACGTCGGGATCGGACAGCCACGGCAGCACGTCCCAGAGAAACTGACCCAACAACTCGTCGCCGCGCACGCCCAGCAGCTGCAGGGCGCTGTGGTTGGCGTAGGTGACCCGCCCGTCGGGGGCGAGGGAGAACACCCCGTCCCGCAGCCGTTCGACCGCCGCGACGGCCGCGCTGCCGGCCTGCGCGTCGACGACCGTGCCGACCAGGTGGGTGCGTGCCCGCGCGTCGTCGGCCTCCGGTACGCGGCCCCACAACTCGACCGTGCGGTACCCCTCGCCGCCGACCCTGCGATCCCGTATACGCAGGCACCGCGATTTGATCCGGCCCTCAGCGGCTGCCGCGCGGGCGGCCGCTCGAAGGGCGGCGCGGTCGCCGGGATGCAAGCAGGAAGCCAGCGTTTCGGCTCGTCCGTCGAAAGCACGGGGGGCGAGACCGAAGATCGCGCAGAGCTCGTCGTCCACGGTGAGGGTGCCGGTGACGAGGTCCCAGTCGAACAGGCCGGCCCTCACGGCCCGTGCCGACGGAGCTGGGGTCTCCACGGGAATCGTCTGCGGGTCGCACTCGACGGGATCGCCGGTACGGGCGCGGAGATCGGCGAGGGAGGCACCGAGCCGTTTGGCGATGGTCCGCACGCGGCGACGCTGGGCCTTGGACAGCCCTTCGCTGCCGGGCGACGCCGCCCAGACGATCGCCAGCGCCCCGAAGGTCTCCTCACCTGCGCCTACCGGCACGGAACAGGAGCCGAAGGCGTACGGCAGAGCTACCGCCAGCTGAGGAAACCGGCGCATCGTCTCGTCGGCGTCGGTCAGGTGGACCGTGCGCCCAGAGCTGTAGGCGGCGGCGACCGGGATGGGACTGCTCACCGGAATGAGGTGCCAGCCACCGAGCAGAGAAGGTGGCATCCCGCACGTCGCGGCGAGCACGATCGACCGACGGTCGCGGGAGCGGAGAAAGACGCTCCCGGCGTACGCGCCGGTTCCTGCGACGGCTTCGACGACGGCTGCAGCGAGCAGATCCTCACGCTCCGCCATCCCGCCGACGATCATTCCGCGCATGGTTCCAGTGTGCGCAGGTCGGCCCACCGGCCCAAGGCCCAACCCAGCGAGACGTATCGATCACAGCTCGCAGGGCCCGTCGCCGCGATCCGGCGATGGCTCCGCCTGGGATGCCCGGGGCACCCCGGGCAAGATCGCAAACCGTCGACGGTACGGAGCACCTGTACGGTCCGGACACAAGACCGCAATCCCATACCTGACAGCTACTGAGCGTCACCGATGCTCGTGATTATCCGGATTTGCTCCGACGGTGCTCATGATCCGCCGACAGTGCTCACCGACTCGCGGATCCTACATGCGCTCCGCCGTGCTGGAGCCGTTGAGGAGCTCGTTGATGAGCTGCTCGGTCTCCGGTTCGGGGGAGCAGTCCAGCGCCCGGTTGACCTGCTGGAGG
This sequence comes from Streptomyces sp. NPDC059866, assembly GCF_042731325.1. Lineage (NCBI taxonomy): Bacteria > Bacillati > Actinomycetota > Actinomycetes > Kitasatosporales > Streptomycetaceae > Streptomyces > Streptomyces sp. NPDC059866. The sequence goes on from NZ_JBHWJT010000028.1 coordinate 26,996, forward strand.
CGGGTGATGGCGGTGTGCAGCCCGGAGCGGTTCCCGCGCGCAGCCTCAAGGCGCATCCAGTCCCGGTAGAGCAGCTCTGCGGTGTCGTCGGCGTCGAGACCGGTGGCGACGGCCTGGCGTGCGGCGCTGAGGTCGTGGTGGGGGCCCGCGGGGGTGCGGTGGGTGGCCACGGTGTGCGCGACGTCGATGATCCGCGTGGTCATTTCCTGCTGGAACGGCTCGGCCCAGGGCAGCGGCCGGCCGCCGAACGGCTTGCCCCGCACCAGCGTCAGCGCCTTCTCCAGGTCGCCCAGGCCGGACAGGCCCAGCGGCAACGCACGCTCGACGAGCTGGAGGAAACGGGTCCAGTCGCAGCGCACGCCGGGCGCGAGCCGGTAGGGGTCCTCGCCCGCCGTGCGGCGCGGCACGTAGGGGGTGCCGGCGGGATCGCTGCCCAGGGAGCGGCGCAGGCCCTGCATCCGCGCGTTGAGGGTGCTCGGCGACCAGGGGCTGACGGGATCCATGTCGGCACACAGGACATCCGCGCTCCGCCCGGGCCGGAAATACAACAACGCGGCCAGCTGCGCCATCCGCGGGCCGTGGCCGGTGCTGTCCACGCCGGTCACCTCCACCGGCCCCAGGACCCGGATCTCCGGGGCGTGCAGGTCGGGTGCCTCGCACTCCTCCGCCTCCGGCACCGTGCGCTCCTCGACGGCGGCGGCCTCCGCGGTGGGGGCTTGCGCTGTGTCGGTGGAGTCCGCATCAGCCGGGGACGCCGGGGCCGAAGGCACCGCTGCTCCGGTGCCCGGGCCGGTTTCGTCGCGCCCGGCCGACGACGGGGCGGGGGAGAGGAGACGGAGTCCGGACGGATCGGTGCTGGCGGCGAGCAGGGCCGGGAAGACCTCGCTGTTCAGGTCCGTTGCCGCCGCCGGCGCCGGCGCCGGCGCCGGGATCGGGGCGGCGGCGGGTGCGGGCGCGGTGGACTCCTGCGGCGATGCCTGCGCGGGCTGCTGCATGCTGTCGGGTTCGTCCGGGACGTCCTGCCAGGGCCCCTCGGCCGGGTGGGACGGCTGTCCGGACACCTTCAGCGCGGTGGTGATCTGCTGGTAGGCGGCGTGCTCCAGGCGCTGCACCGTGATGTCGGTGCCGGCGTGGTCGAGGTGCTGCGGCTCGCTGAGGGAGGCGTTGAGGATCTCCGCCTCGGGGAAGTGCGCGGCCGCCGTGCTCGCCGGGGCGATCAGCGTGACGGGCACGGCCCCCGCCCGGTCGAGGACGTCGGCGAACTGCCAGGCCGTGTCCTCGTCCAGGGAGGACGCGCACAGCAGCACATACGGCTGATGCCGGGTTTCGGGCATCTGGTGCGCTTCCAGCAGCCGTTCGCTCAGATCGCGCAGCGCGTGCCCGGCCTGGCGCATGTGGGCGATCCGCGCGGTGGGCAGCAGCTGCGGCAGATCCTCGCCGAACCCCACGGTGACGACCTCGACTTCACTCGCCCACGGGCTCATCCCGAGCTCCAGGGCGAGCGAGGTGCACACCTCGGTGATGTGGACCGGGTTGCCGTCCAGCAGCAGGGCGGGCAATCGCGTGAGGTTGACCAGCAGCAGGTCACCCGCTTCGGTGCTGCCGATCGTGACCAGCCCCGGATACGGCGCCGGCACCTCACGGGCGGACTCCTCGTCCAGGAGGGCGGCGTCGGCGGGCAGGACCCACCAGCCGCCCTGCCCGGAGACGAAGGGCGCATGCGGCTCCTGGGTGAGATCCTCGGGCAGCACCTCCACCGTGCGGGTCCCGATGCGGGCGGCTCGCAGCGGCGGCAGGACCGTGTCGTCCTCCTGCTGCTGGGCCACGTGGTGGGCCAGGGTGCGCAGGGCCACGTCCAGGCGGGCAGCTCCGCCGGGCTCGGCGGCCGCCGCCAACTGCGCCTCTGCCGTGGACGTCTCCGACGCGATGGCGATCGTCTCGCCGGGCTTGCGACGGCGGCGCTGCAGCGTCCTGCGCAGGGCGAGCGCACCGGTGACGGCGGCGGCCAGCAGCGCGCCGGCGCCCAGAACGATGCGCAGGTTCAGCGGGCTGTTGGCCGGAGCCGACGCCGGCGTCTCGGACGCCGTAGCGGGGGAGGAAGCAGCAGAGCCGGACGGCTCGGCCGACGCCGACGGTGAGGCGGCGGAAGGAGAGATGCTGGTGCTGGGCCCGGGCGTCGCGGAGGCCGGTGCGGAAGGAGAGGCCTGCTCCTGCCCGGGCTGTTGGGCGGGGCGGCTCGCTGGCGTGCTGGGGGCCGACGACTCTGGTGCGGGCGCTGTGGTGTGGCTCGGCGCCGGTGCCTGCCCATCCCCCGTGGCGTCGCCCGGCTTCTGCTGGCCGTCGGGCTGCTGGGTGGCCGGGGGAGTGGTCTCCTGACTGCCCGCCGCATCGCCCTGGTCACTGCCCCGGGGTGGTGTGTCCTGTTCGGGCTGGGCTCCGGGCACGGTGACCTGCTGCCCCGCGTAGATCACATCTGGGTCGGAGATGGCGGGCAGGCCGTCCGGCTGCGGCTTGCCCCGGCTGGCCTCGAACAGCTCGGGCCACTTGGTGCCGTCACCGAGCTCCTCTTCGGCGATCTTCGAGAGGTGGTCGCCGGACTCCACGGCGACCACGTGCTTGCCCTGTTCGGCAGAGGCGGGAGCGGCGGCACCCGGCTGCGTACCGACGCCGTCCGCCGACGCGTACGTCTCGGGCATCTCCAACTGCCAGCCCGGCTGGAGAAAACCGGTGGACCGGAAGACCTGACCGTCGGTCATGGTGCGGCCCTCGTTGAGAGCGGCGATGTCCCGCCACCGCTCGCCGTCGCCCAACTCCCGCTCGGCGATGCTCCACAGGCTTTCCGCGGGCCGGGTCTCGCGCACCGTGTACGTGCGGGCCTTCGCCGTACGCGCCGCGGATGCGGAGACCTGATCGGCTTCGGCGTGGGAGGCGTGGGAGGCGTGGGCCTGGCCGGGCGCGCGGGACGCGGTGCTGGCCGGTGCGGCCTGGGCGTCGGAGGCCAGGGCCGAGCTCGTGGGCAGCAGCACCAGGATGCTGCCGATCAGGAGGGCTGCGGCCCGCTGTGAGGAGCCCAGCCCGCGCGGGGCGTGCCAGGTCCGGCCGCGCAGCTGAGCGATCAGCTCGCGCACGGCGCAGAAGGTGAACTGACCCCAGCCGATCCAGCCCACCGCGACGAGCAGCAGCAGGAACACGGCGCCGGTGTCCTGCCGGTCGAGCAGGTGCGCGAGGTCGTCGTGGCCGGACGCCCAGAGGATCGGGGTGACCCAGGCCAGCAGCAGCGGCAGCCCGGCGACCGCGCCGGCCAGGACGAGCAGGCTCAGCACGGCTTTGATCACGCGGGCCAGGGTGCGGCCCGCCGGGTTGGCGGGGGAGGGGGTGGTGCGCATCAGGTTCCTTCTGGTGCGGTGACGCCGTACAGGAGGGTGGCCGTGCCGTGGCCGGTCACCGGGAGGGAGCCGATCCCGACCACGGACAGGAACTTGGTGTCGTAGGAGCCGGTGACGGTGACGGTGAGCGTCTTGCCGTCCCCGGACACGCTGACCGTGCCTGTGGCGCCGGCCGTGCTCAGGTAGGCCCGGGCGGCGGCCGCTGCGTCCTGCGGGTCCACGACGACCGCTTCTCCGGTGATCGCCTTGGCCGGGTCGATGGCCTGTCCGCCCGCCCGGGCGGCCTCACCGGCGATGTAGTCGGCGCGTTCGACCGCGCGCATCTTGCTGCCGCCGTCGACCGCGACGCCGATGATGCCGATCAGCGCGATGACGCACACCGCGACGAACACGGTGACGCCGCCACGGTCGTCGCATCGTGCCCGGCCGCCCATCCGCCTCAAGATCATCCGTTCTCCCGCTGCCGGAACTGATCCACAACGGAGGTCGCGGTCGACGTGAGGGTGCGGGCCCCGGGCACGCCCGGCAGCAGCAGATCCGACAGGTTGACCGTGCAGGTCACCGTCACGGTGACGGTGCCCACCTGGCCGACGGGAACGTTCAGCCCGCCGGTGTTGACCGTGACGTCGGCGGACGCGCACGTGATGCCCTGATCGTTTAGCGACTCGGTGGCCGCGGCGTGGGCGGCGCCCTGGGCGGAGGCGACGGTGCGATGGATGGACGCCTCCCGCGCGGCGTCCTCGGCCGCGGCATCGATCTTCGCGCCGGACATGACGAGCCGACCGCCCGCGATCGCCAGACACAGAAACATGATCAGCGGCGGGACGATGATGGCGGCTTCGATCGCCACACTGCCCTCATCACCGCGTGCTCTGCGCGTCCATCGGGCCCTGCTGCTCAACGGAATCATCCCCCCGGCACCGTCCAGCGCTCCACGGGACCGGACGCCGACTGGCTGACCCGCAGACCGGCCACGCCCGGGATCATCGACTGGGCCGTGCCCGTCACCTGCACGCGTACCCGCTCGGCGGTGCTGCCGGTGGTGGAGACGCTGTAGCCGAGCAGGCTGTCGCCCGCGCTGCGTCCCAGCACCTCGCGGGCTTTGGCCGTGCCGTCGGCGGGCGAGGCCTGGTAGGCGCGGGCGGCAGTCAGGCCCTCGCGGGCGGCGGTCAGCGCGATCGACCGCGCGTAGTACCACATGGATGCCTGGATGACGGCGATCGTGGCCAGCAGCACGAACGGGTAGACGATCGCCATCTGGATGGAGGCGTCTCCGCGGTCATCGTGCCACCTGCGCCCGCGCCACCAGGCCCTCAGCCGGTCGCCGTCCAGCATCAGATGCCGGCCAGGTTCCCGTTGTACTTGGCGATCACCACGGCGATGGTCCCGGCGATCACCAAGGCGCCGGTGACGGCGGCAACCCAGATGATCACGGTGGTGATGCTGATGTCGCCCCGGTCCGGACGACGGGCCATCTCCGTCAGGCCCTCCTCCAGACGCGAGGTGAGCCGGCGCACGGCGCGGTAGGAACGGACTGCGGTGTACTTCATCAGGACTGCTCCTTGACCAGGTTGAACGAGACGGTCGGGTAGGGAAGGTCAGACGGTGAGCATGCGGATCACCGCGGGGAACGCCATCAGCAGCATCACCAGCACGGCGAGCAGGGCACCGGGGGCGGTCATCTTCTCGCTGGCGGTATTGGCCTCGGCGGCCTGGGCGGCGAGCAGCTCGGCGTTGAGTGCGGCGGTCCGCGCCCGCAGGGCCTTGTAGACGGCGGCGCCGTCGGTGGCCGAGCCGCGCATGATGTCGGCGACGTCGTCCAGGGCTGGCAGGTCGTAGGTGTCGGCGAGTTCGGTCAGCGCCTGGTAGGGCGGGATCTTCTCCAGCCGGGCCCGGCGCAGCGCGCCCTGCAGATACAGGAAGGGCCAGCCGTGGCCGACCGCGGCCGCCTTTTCCAGGGCCTCCGTCGGCCCGGCGTCCGCGGCCCGCTTGAGCGCGACCAGGTCCAGGTAGGCGGACAGGGCGTGGGCGAACTCCTCCCGCGCCCGCTTGGCCTGGTCGCGCACCGCGAGATCGGGGGTGACGAACAGCAGGCCCGCGACCGCGAGCCCCACCACGGCGGGTACGTAGAACGGCAGCGAGATGCCCGCGATGATCCACGGGATGGTCACCAGCATGGGGCACAGCAGCCCGAGCGCGGCCAGTGCGGTCTTCTTGAGCATGAACTGCCCCGGCCCTTGCCCCAGCAGGGCAAGGTTCTTGACCGGGATCCTCACGCCGGGCAGCCGCTCGAGGCGGGCCAGCAGCCACCGGCCCCACAGCTCCTCACGGTCCAGATCCGGCTCCGGCATGCTCAGGCTGCCGGGAGCGCTGCGCGCGAGCGCGGCCGCCAACGCGGGCTGCGGGCGCAGCAGTTCCCGCACCAGCAAAGCAACGCCGGCACCGACCGTGCTGCCGGTGAGCACCACGGGAAGCAGGTTCACGACGGGGCTCCTTCCGGCTCACGCTCGGCCGCCGCAGCGGCTGGCTCCGCCGAGGGGGCGGGCAGGCGCACGGTGCTGCGGGCATCCGCGATCAAAAAGCGCGGGATGCGGCGGAAGTTGCCCAGCTGCCGCATCATCGCCAGCACGCCGACGAACCCGGCCGTCAGGCAGGCGAGCACCAGCTGGCCCAGCAGCGTGGAGTAGGGGCGGGTGTAGGACGGCACGAAGAAGCCGGCGACGATCACGCCCAGGGTGATGAAGGTCATCCACCGCACCGTGGTGCGCGGCTTGGCGCGGTCCGCCTCGATGGAGCGCTTGCGTGCGACCTCCTCACGGACCGTGCCCGCCAGGTCCTCCAGCGCCTGGGCGAGGCCCGGGCTGCGATCGTTGACCGACAGGATCAGCGCAGCGGTCACCTTGTCGGCAGTGACGTCGTCGAGCTCGTCGGCGAACGCGCGCAGCGCCTCCTCCGGCCGCCACCCCAGCCGCAGTCGGTCCGACAGGGCCGTGATCTGCTCGGCGAGCGCGTCCGGGGCACCCTTCCGGCTGGTGATCATCGCCTGCTCCAGGCCCATGCCCAGCCGCAGCAGGCCGGCCAGCCGCTGCGTCCACTCACTGAGGGCCTCCAACTGCCCGATGCGTTCGGCCGCGACCTGCGCCGGGGTGATCAGCCAAGGAACGCCGACCACGGCCGCCCCCAGCAGGGCGCCGCCCACGAAGTTCCCCGAGGCCAGCCAGACGCCCAGGAACACCACTGTGGCCGCCACCATGAGCGTCCGCTGCCGCATGCGCAGGTCCTCGGCCTGCTCCTGCCCGGCACGCAGGGCCCGCCACCGTTGCCATAGCGGGGCCCGGCGCGGCGCGGTCGTTCCAACGACGCCGACGATGACGCCGATCAGCCCGCCCATCACGGCCATGCCGCTCAACAAGGCCAACAACAGGGTCATCGGCTCACCCCCACGAGCAGCGGCAACGGCTCCTTCCACAGCCCCTGACGGTGCTGCAGCAGGGAGGAATCAAAGCCGACACGGCGCAGGTCGTCGATGCAGCCGGGATCCATCTGCGGCACCGCCCGCACCTCGCCGAACTCCAGGCTTGGGGCGAACACCTCGTTCGTGGCCGGGCGACCCGACTCGCCGATCCCCGTCACTTCCAGGACGTGAGAGACGTAGCGGTGTCGGCGGCCGCCGATCTGCGTCTCGTCGGTCATCGAGACGTAGACGATGAAGTCCAGGCCGTTGGCGATCTGCCGGTAGGCGAGCTGCTCGGACAGGTTCTCCTGCGCCAGCGCATACAGTTCGGCAATCCGGTCGAAGACGATGTCCGGGCGACGCGCGTGGATCGTGCACAGGTTGCCGCCCGCCCCGTTGGTGAGCGCCTGCATCATCGCCACGACTTCCGGCCCGCGGACCTCACCGACCACGATCCGCTCCAGCGACATCCGCAGCGCGGGATGCATCAGGTCCAGCAGCGTGACCTCACCGGCGCCGCGGCCGGTGGCGTCCTTCTCACCATTGGACTCCCGGGCCACCAGGGAGACGACCTGCCGGTGGTAGCCGCCGGCGTGGGCGAACAGCTCGTCCTCGGTCTGGATGGTGGCGAACCGGCACTCCGGGTCGAACTCCCGGAGCATCGCCCTCAGCAAGGTGGTTTTGCCGGCCTTCTGCTTCCCCGCGATCATGACGTTCTTCTCTGCGCGCACGCAGGCGCCGAGGAATTCGCGCAGGACCGGGTCGATGGTGCCCAACTGCACCAGGTCGTCCAGGCCGGCGTGGGAGACCCGGTGGCGGCGGATGACCGCGTACGTCTTCGGGCCGAGCCCGGTGATGGCCTGCAGGCGGGAGCCATCCTGCAGGGACAGCGCGAGCGTTGGGTTGGCGGTGGAGATCGTGCGCTCACTCAAGCCTGAGTCCCGGGCCAACTCGCGCAGCAGCTCCAGCAGTTCCTCCTCGGAATCGGCTATGGGGCCGACCATCGTCCGCTCGCCGTCGCCGTAGTCGAGCCACACCTCATCGGGTCCCTGGATGAAGATGTCCTCGACCCGCTCATCGTCCAGAAACGGCTGCAGCCGGCCCGCCCGATACAGCAGGTCGTACACCGCCCGGCGCAGCGTGTCCTCTTCCTGCGGCGTGGTGTTCACACCACGCTCGACGCCCTGGGCGTGCGCCCACAACGCCACGGTTTCGTTGATCCAGTTCAGGCAGTGCTGCTCCTCGGTGGCCCGGTCCACCTCTGGAGTGATCTTCAGAAGTTCCTCGCGCTGCCGGGCGACCTGGGTCGCGATGTGCCGGGCGACCCGGTAGTCGACGGTGACCTGAGGCGCCGCTGTGCCGAGCGGCCGGGCACTCGCGGCCGCACCCGCAGGGGCGCCGGCTGCCTGACGGGGCGAGGCCTGCCGCGGGTTTCCGGGCGGCGGCGCCACGGTGGGATCAGTGTGCAGAGGCCTACCGCGCAGCACGCGTCACCCCTCCTCCGGCCGGGGTGCGCGGTGCCAGGCGGGGACCTGCGCAGGGCTGCCCGCTGAACGAGCAGCGAGCTTGCCGTACGGGCCGCCTTCATCAGCGCCGACTTGGTGAAGTGGCGGGGCTGGTCGGCACCGTCGGACAGCACCCGCGCGTCCTTGGGCGCGTACGGAAGCGTCGCCAACACAGGAACCTGCAGCACCCGCTGCACCTCACCGGCGGCGTACGGCCCCTCGTCAATCATCAACAGGCCGACATCACCGACCCGCTCCTCCAAAGCACGGACGCCGGCCTGGGCAGCCTGCAGACAGCGCAGGGTGTTCCGCACGACCACGAACACTGCATCCGCCCGCTCGGCTAACACAGCCGAGGGCCCCACGGCCCCGCTGCGTCCGAGGTCGATCAGGACGTCGTGGTCATAGTCGGCGGCAATGCCGCGGAACGTCACTGCGAGGGGCTTCCACACCGGGCCCAGGCCCGCCGCCTCCGCGGGATCAGTGATCCCCGGCAACAGCAGCCGGTCACGCGGCGACTCCTGCTGGCCGTCTTCGCTGCTCAGGTCGATCAGCTGCCGCCAGAAGGCGTCGCCGAACTCGTTCTTACGGGCGGCGATGGAGAGATTCCGCAGCCCGTACCGATCGCTGAGCGTGCCCTGCAGCAGACCGTGCAGGACGGCCCCGCCGTCCGGGTCGCACTCGGCCAGGATCATCTTCCGGCCCGGCTCCAGCGGCCACGCCAGCAGCAGCGCGAGAGCGCTCGTGGTCACGCCGGGCGCGCCGCGGCACCCGGCCAGCGCGATCACACTCATCAGCTGCCATCCGGAGCGTCGAGGACCAGGCGCAGGGCACCGGACGCCACCCACGCGGCCGCGGTCGGGCCGTTCTCCGCGGAGGTGGCCACGTCGACGACCACGACTCCGGTGGCGGGGGCGGCCTTGGAAGCCTTCACCACCCGTCCGGCGATCGTCTCCTGCGAGCCCTCAGAGGGCTCGGCGCTGCCACCCGTGTCCGCAGCGCCCTGCGCGGGAACGTGCACCAGCTGCACCTTCTGGCCCGGCACCAGCGCGGTCGCCGGTACCTGCTCCGGCTTGAGTCCGATCGGCACCAGCTGCTCGCCCGGCTTAACCAGCGAATCCTTCGTCACCTGCGACGGCGACAGCAACGCCCCGGGCTTCAGCTCGACTGCAGCTCGCTTGCCCACCACCGTGTCCAGGTTGTCCGCGCGTACGGCCTTCACCGCCGGATCCAGGGCGACGGAGGCCTTGCCCAGGTCCTGCTCGGTGAGGACCTGGCCGACCTGGACATCGCGGACGACGGTCAACACCTGGGCACGGTCTCCGACCTGCAACAGGAGCACCGCCACCCCTGCCCCGCCGGCAGCAATCAGCGCCAACGACAGAGCGATGACACCGGGCCGACGCCTACGGGCCGACACCCGAGGCGGCGCCACAGGGCCAGCCACCTGCCCCTGCGGGGGCACACCGGTCGCGGTGGCCGTACTTACTCTGGTCTTGCTCACCGTTCTTTCCTTCCGGTGGCGCTACCTGACGACCTGCAACTCGCCGATAGCCACCTGCATCTGAGACTGACGGGTCTCGGTCAACTGGCCGCTTGCCGCGCCGCCTGCGGTGACCTGCCAGTCGATGGTCCATGTGGAGGTTGCCATCACCCCGTACTTGCCGCCCCGCTGGCCTGCCGACGTCCTGGTGTAGACGTGGCCGCAGGTCGGCGACTGCGCCATACCGTCAGAAGCCCGGTAGGGAGTTCCTGGGCCGGTGCATGTCACTGTCGCTCCATCACCCATCTGCCACACGATCTTCGACACCTTCGCCGTGGCGGTGACGGTCACCGCGCCAGCCGACGCCGACGCCGTGTTCGGCCCGTACGTCGTGGCGCTCTGGTTGACCCACATCCACATCGGGACACCCACGGTGTACTTCCCGGCCACGCGCGGGCTGGCTATATCCGGGCCAAGTAGCGTCATGGAGTCGACTGCGCGCTGCGCGAGTTCCTGCAGGTCGACCTGGGGCTCGGGCTGGCCCGGCGGCACAACGACGAAGCCGTCGGGGTTGTCCTGACCACCGTCCGAGCAGCCGCGGAAGTACAGGTCGTTCGTCTTGGGGTCGGCGCCATTCCAGGCCGGATGGTTGGCTGGCGGCTCCGGGTCGACCTTGGTGTACTTGCACTTCAGTTTGCTGTCGCTGCCGCCTTGCGAGCCGCCCGCCTGCCCGCCACTTCCGTCGGTCTCGTCATCCACGCCTACGCCGACGCAGAACTTGACGACCTGGCACTTGCCCGCATCGACATCGGGGTCGTCCTCGGCATGCGCGGTGCCGGCTGCGGCCAGGACGAGGGTGCCGGTGAGTAACGCGAGGCGTCGGGTCAGCAGGTTTGATCTTGAGCGGTCAACTTCGTGACCATCCACTTCGTCCCCCACTTTTCCAGCGTTGCGGTGCTGGCGTACTTGGTGAGTCGCTCCGATGGCAGTGGGACCTCCTTCTTTGAGGTCTTGTCGATCAGCGTCCAGTTCGTAGTGTCGATGCAGTCCCTGACCGTGGCCTTGGGGACCTCGGCGTCGCTCATCTTGACGACCTTCGGATTGATCACCGGCTTCCCGGTCGTCACCTGTCCAGCCTTCCGCATGGCTGACAAGTCGTTCTCGATGTCAGCCAGGGCCTGGAAAGTGGTGTTCTTCTTCAAGTCGGTGCCCGCGGAGGATGCCTTCTTGTAGGCCTCGGTCTGCGCGTCCCACGAACTCGTGTACGCCGCGATGACAGCGGCATCCTCGGTGTCGGCGGTGGAACTGGCGGACGGCGACGAGTCGGCCGTTTGAGTAGGGCTGTTCTTGGACGGTGACGCATCCGCGCCGCTGTCGCTGTCGCCACAACCAGCCAGCGAGAGCGCGGCACACAGGGCCATTGCCGCAGCCGCGAGATTCCGTCCAGCAAAGACGGCCTGGTGATGTACCTGGCGTGTCACGATTCCTCCCCGTTCAGCGCCTCACGCCATACCCGTCGGGCTTCTGCTGCTTGAAAACCCGACCAGTCACCCTGGTCAAGCTGCGCTGATGCGCTTTGTGTAGTCGTCAGGTTACGCATATGCCAGTCAACTTCCTACTGAGATCCTTGAGTTCGTTCGCACAACTCGAGTCGTAATGGTCATATTCGGTCACGTAAGTCGATTTGTAGTTCTGTCTCTTCACTCAATGAGGGCTTGAATTTCCGGAAAAATGCGGGCATTTGAGGTGGCGGGCGGGAGTCGTAAGAGCGGGCCGCAGTGACACCTCTGCCCCTAGGGTCAAACCGCCCGGTCGGTCCAGGAATAGTCCCATCGCAGCTTCACGTGCGTCATGGGGTGGGGGTGCTTCCGAGAGGAGGAGAGGAGGAGTGGCCTTGCTGGCCGGGTGTGGGAGTTGGCCAGACGGTGATCACATCCCCGTCGAGGGTTACGTGCCGACCCGGGAAGTGACGGCGCACCAGGTTCAGGTCGTCCAGGTCGAATTCACCGGTCCCCTCGATCACGCACGCGTTCCCGACGTACGAGACGGCCTGCGTCCGGGGCGGCCACTCGACGTCGAAGGCTGCTTCTGAAGTGCGAACTTGACCAGGAGTGTGCGACATGGGGTGTCCCCTAACCTCGGTGCACAGCGAGGGGTTTTCAAAGCGGGGCCTCGTTGTGCAGCAGTAACCTACGTGTTCGCGTGAGCAAATCTCAAGGGGTTTAGGGCGTAGTTGCAAGGCTGCAACATTGGGCCGCTGGGAGTGTGGTGTCACAGTTCGGTCCACGGGCGGGGCTTGCCGCCGGCCAGCGGTACCCATACGTCTGAGGTGGGGCCGTGCTCGTCCAGGTCTTCCAGGACGGCGGCTCCCAGCGGCACCGCGCGGGCGAGGTCGGCCACGAGCGGATGGTGGGCGGCCATGGCCTTGAGGTCGCTGATCCGGTTGTCCAGCGTCTGCCGGGAGGCGCCGGTCAGCACGAACAGGACCCGGGGGAACACCGGGTACCAGCGCAGCCAGCCGGGCCCGCCCGCCGGCCGGCGCCGTCCGACGGGCTGCGGCTCGTACGCCCACAGCCGTGCGTATTCGATCAGCTTCGCCGCCAGGCGTTCGCTGCTCATGGTGGCGCGGTCGACCTCGACGAACGCCCGTAGTTTGCGCCGCTGTTGACCCTCGATGAGGGTGTAGTGCAGGATCGCGTCGGCGACGATCCTCTCTCCGTCGCCGATCGCGTGGAACACCTCGGGGGTCCAGTCCAGGTGACCGTGCTCGTCGCCGCGGCGGCGGGCATCCGCGACGAAGGCCAGGTGCGTCCGCAGGACGGTGAGGGTGTGCGGGGTCTTGAGCGAGGCGGCCGTCGCCGAGGTGATCGGATACGGCGGGCGGCCGCGCAGCGCGGGCCAGTCCCGCGTCAGGCGGGCGCCCTTCGGCGTGAGGTACCAGACCCGGGTGCGATGGGACTGCGGCAGCACCACGAAGTCGACCAGGCGCTCGCCGAGCAGATCGTTCAGCCGTTCCGAGACCGACTGCCGGGAGCGGTCGGGCCTCAGCAGGACATGCAGCTGGTTGGTGGAGGCCATGCGGTGCTGGGCGAGCGTGGCCAGGAGCTGATGCTTGAGGGGCTCGACAGGGCTGGGCGTGAAGCCCGTCATGACACGGCCCTTGGGCTGGACGGTGGTCAGTTCCATTCGTTCTCCTGCGACAGGCGGCCAGCGGCGGCGCCGGCGGGGGCGTGCGCGGCGAGGAAAGCGGTGACACGGACGAACTGTTCGGCGGCGCGGACGGTGAGCTGGCCCAGGGGGAGCGCCCCGGCGTTGGCCTGGGCGGCCCGCTCCAGTTGGGGGACCTGCTGCGGGCGGGCCTGGGCGGCGAAGACGTCGTCGAGATGGGGCCCGCGCAGCTGGATGGGCCCGACGCGGCGGCCGTGCACGTTCATGGAGACGTAGTGCTCGAACCGCTCCATGGTGGCGACCCGGTCGGGACTGGGGTTGTCACCCCACTCTGCGGTGATCGGCGCGATCGCGGACTTCGAACCGGCGGTGGTGGCCAGCGTGGACGCGTTCTGCACCAGGGACAGCCGCACCGGGGTGGGAAGGCGGGACAGCAGCTGGGTCATGCCGTGGATGTGGCACTTGTACTTGCGCAAGTCCTCGAACATCGACGCGATGGTCTCCGGGGCGGCCCCGGTGAGGGTGATCAGCTCGTCGAAGTACGGGCGGAACGGCACCCGCTTGGCTTCCGGGGTGTCGCGCCTCGAGCGCGCGGCCCGCAGCAGATCCCGAGCGAGCAGCGCGGTAAGCAACCGGTCGGTGGGCCCGTTGCCGCCCGGGCACACCCACACGATCATCTTGGAGTCCATCGCCGCGCGGATGTTGTAGACCCCGACCGGCTGGCCGAGGAACGCGCGGGTGACCGGGTTGGCAGCCAGCCGGGCGATCGGGTTGAGGACGACAGCGAACGCGTCGGGCGGCAGGGTCGGGAACACCGACTGCCACCATATGCGGGTCTCCTCATCCAGCCGGCCCGCTACCGCGGCGAGCGCCGCGGTGCGGAAGGCGGCGTCGGTGAGCAGAGCCCGCACGTGGAAGATCGTGGCCTGGTCCTCGGGCTGCCCGGCCTGGCAGGCCGCCTCGTTGACCGCGACCAGGACAGCCAGCGCGGCGGTGAGGATGGTCAGCGCACGGGGGGCGGTCGCGTCGTCCCAGGCCAGTGCGGAGGCGTAGGCGTCGGCGATCGCCTCGACGACCTCGTGCGCTGCCTGACCGTGGTGCATCCCGAGCGGATTCCACGAACTCACCCGCGGGTTGGGGCCGAGACCGTTGAGGTCGATCAGCGCGATCCGCGGCATCAGGTGATCGTGCGCCAGGAACGGCAGGGCGCGCGGCCAGGAGTCGCGGTGCGGGTCGACGAAGACCAGCCCACCGCCCGCGTGCGCCCAGCCGATCGCCTGCGCCAGAGCTCTCTCCGTCTTGCCGCCGCCCGCCTTGCCCACCCCGACCTCGAACAGGGTCTCCTCGGCGTAGGTGGCGACCAACCGCTCTCGGCCGTCCGGACCCCGGTAGATGCCCTGCAGCAGCAGCTCGGGCTCGCCGAAAGCGAAGGTCGGCAGGTCACCGGCGAGCACCGGCAGACGGCAGTGCACCGTCGGGGGCTTGAGCAGGCCTGTCAGCTCCTCCAGCCTCACCCAGTTCGCGCGGGGCGGCTGGCAGTGCCCCAGATTCCAGCGGCGCTCGAAACCACGCTTAGTGGGCCGGTGGTCGGCGCCGATCCGCCAGGGTCCCAGCCGCCAGCCGCGCATCGCCCACCTCGAGCGCCCACCGAACACATCGAAGGCGGCCTGGAGTTGGGCGAGTCTCGCCTGGGCGCGGCCCTCGGTGTTCGAGGCGCACATCACCAGCAGCTGGACGCGGACGAGGTGGTCGTCCTCGGCGAGCTTGCCCAGCGCCTCGGCCGGTTCCACCCGACGGGGCACCGGCGGCATCACCAGCCGCCGGCCGGATCCCGAGCCGGGTTTGTCACTGAGGAGCTGCTGCAGCTGCCAGCCCAGGGAGTCCTCGATGCCGCTGGCGTCCCGCCGCAGCCAGCGCGCGGCCCGCTGGGACTCCCGGCGTTCGGACCGGCGCGCGGCGCTCATCAGCTGCAGGCGCCGCGCCCTCAGCACCCACTTCGGGGCGCGCTGGATGTCGAGCCGGATCTCGGCGAGGTCGCCGAGCTCGGCGCGCAGGTCGGCCACGGCGTCGACCAGCGGCTGGAGCGGGTCAGGGGTGAGCGGCACCTCGCGCAGCGGGGAGGTGAGCCTGCCGCGCAGGATGAACTCGGCTCGCACGGTGTGCGTCCTCGGCTCGTCGACGATCGGCCGGGCCCGGTTGACGGCGACGTCCGGCCCGAACGGCGTGATGGACAAAAGCCGTTCGCCGCCCGCCGGGCCCTCGATGCGGTAGCGCAGCGGCGCACTGCCGTCCGCGCGCAGCCGGATCTGCACGGCCTTCGCCCGGCGGGGCGCCCACCACGGCATGGCCGTGGAGGCGCGGGCGAGCTGGACACCGCGCCGGAAGATCTCCTCCAGGCCCGGGTCGAAGTGCCGGGTGGAGACGAGCTCCAGGGCCATCCGCTCGGCCGAAGCCTTGGCCGCGAGCCGGCGGACCACCAGCTCGCCCACGCCCCAGTACACGGCGATGGCCGGCGCGAGCAGATACCAGTGGTCGTAGAGCCAGTCGGCGGCGTCGACCAGGCTGGTGACCAGGCCGAGTACCTGACCAGCAGCCGTTTGATCGGCCCGGTCGGTCAGGTACGGGGCTGCGGAGTCCACGTCGCTGCTCCCTTCTTGATCGTGCGGGTGAAGTGCCAGTCGGTGATGCGGAGGTCGGTGAAGGTGCCGCCGCGGTCCATGCCGGCCCACACCAGATGGACCACCGCCTGGTCCGGGCTGCCGCCTTGGCGGGCGATCGCGGCCTGGATCCGGAAGCGCGCGGTGGCGAACGCCGGGGCCACCGCCTGGCCGGAGTCGGGGAAAACGTCTGGCCACTTCGCGCGGTCGATGCCGGTGGCGTCCGCGCGCAGCAGCGCGCGACCGGCGGTGAGCAACTCCCGCTCGTCGTCGGCGGGAAGGTCAGCGGGCCAGGCCGCCTCCAGCGACCGCTGGACAGCCCGGTCGCCGGCCACGCCCTCGCCGTGCGGCGGCAGAGCGGACTCGAGGACCGACGACGGTGCCGCTGCGGCGGATGCTGTGGAGGGCGTCGTGGCGACGGTCGGCTGGCTCGCGCGAGGTGCAGTGGCCGACGCGGACGGATCCGTGGCCGCGTGCGCGGCCGACGACGTTGCCGGGGCCGGCGGCTCCTGGCCGTGCGGCGCGCCCAGCAGGGCAACGCCGGCGACGGCGAGGACGACGGTGCTCAGCAACAGCAGACGCGGTGAGCGCGGGGTGGTGGTCACAGCAGCCGTGCTCCTCCCGCATAGCCGGACATTGCGTTGACCGGGTCCAGCCGCACGACGGTGCCCGGGCGGGCGGCGTTGATCATTTGGCCGCTGCCGGTGTAGATGCCGACGTGGTAGATCGTCGAGTCGTGGCCCGGGGCGTAGGCGTAGAAGACCAGGTCGCCCGGCTTGAGCGCGCCGGTGCCCAGACTGGCGGGGATCCGCTGGCCGACACCGGCCTGGGCGGCCGCGGTACGCGGCAGCCGGATGCCGGCCTTGGCGTACGCGTACAGGGCCAGCCCCGAGCAGTCGAAGCCTTTGATGTTCGCGCCGCTCTTGCCGCTGGGCGAGCAGCAGATCCCTGTCGACGGGCCCTTGGCGTTGCCGCCGCCCCAGGAGTACGGCACACCCCGCTGGGAGAGCGCCGCCTCGATGACGGTGCGGACCTTCCCGGACACGTTGGTCAGGTCCGGGTCCTTGGCGGCCGCCGTGTACTGGTCGATCCACCCCAGCACGTTCGACAGGTACTCGTTCGAGTGGTTGTACTGCAGGATCGCTGCTTTGAGCTGGGCGCGCTGGGTCAGGTCGCGTCCGCCTGCGCAGAGGTAGATCGCGGCGCCGAGCGCGGCGTCGTCGGCGTTGTGCGGGTCGGCGCTCTTGTCGCCGTTGGCGTCCTCGCCGGTTCCTTCCCACGTGGAGGGCAGGAACTGGAACGGGCCCACGGCGCGTTCCCCGTGTGCGGTGCCGTCCCAGCGGCCGTTGTCGGTGTCGGGGAAGACGGTGGTGTTGCCGCCGGCCCCGGAGCCGTTGAGGAGCACCCCGTAGATGCGCGGGCGGATGTCGCCGTTGTCAGCGATGTTGCGGCCCACGGCGTGGTTCGACTCGACCTTGGCGATTCCGGCAAGGATCGGCCAGCGCATGCCCTGGCACTTCGGCACATGCTTCCCGACCTGCTGGACCGCCCTCTTGTAGGCAGTCAGCATCCGGGCGGGGATGTCCGCCGCACTGCCGCCATCGGCGATACCACCATCGGCATCGTCCTGGAGCCCGGTCTGCAGCGCGACGTACGCACTGATCGCGTTCGAGACCGGCGCTGCACAGCACACGGCGGCGAACAGCAGCAGCGCCACCATGCATCCCCACCGCCGGACGCGGCGCACGGGCGGCCTCACTCGTCCTCACCGTCGTCCCGCCGCCGGGCCCGTTCCTGGCGCAGCCGCTCGGCCTCGGGCTCGGTCCGCCGCATCAACTCCTGCATCCGGGCCGCGGCTTCTTCGCGCGCGGAACTGCGCGCGCCCCCACCGCCGGGAAGAGCGGGGCGGGACCGTGTCCCGCTCGCCGGAGGCCGGGGTGCACTGCCTCCCAGCCGCGGAGGCGACGCCGGAGCAGGCGCTGGTGCCGCGGCGCCGCCGCCCGGAGACGCCGGCGCGCTGGGCTGCGCGGGGGCCGGGCTTGTACGGCCTGAGGAGCCGCCGGAGCGTGCCCGGTGTGGCGCAGGAGCCGGACGCGCCGTCGCGGCCGGTGACGTTGCGGTCGGCAGGCGGCGGCCTACGAACGGACCGGGCCCGCCGCTGTCGTCGGTATGCTCCCGCAGGACACGGGAGACGTGCCGCCCCGTGTCACCCCAGGCCCGCCGGTCCTCGCGGACGGTGTTGCCCCACACCCGTACCTGCTGACGGGCGTCCTGGGAGTAGCGCGAGTCTCCCGACCGGGCCCGGCGGACGTTCGCCGGCAGACCGACCGTCGCCCCGTAGGCGGCCCGACCGCCCCGGTGGAGGATGCGGTACCCGCGAAACCGCACCAGCCGGTTGTGGGCGCGCGTCGACAGCAGGGTGCGGTCGGTGTTCTGGTCGTGCAGCACCCGATCAGATCGGCGGTCGCGCACCTGACCCTGGTCGTCGCGGTACCGGTCGGGCGGCCCGCCGGGCCTGCGCGGCCCCCCACCGCCGGAACCGCCATCTCCGCCGTCCGACGGACCGCCCGTGCGTGGGTCGCCGCCAGCAGTGGGCTTGCGCCACTTGGCCAGCTGCTCGGTGTCCGGCCGCCGTCCGATCAGCAGGCTGTAGGCGCCCTTCGCGCCGAGCCGCGCGCCAAGCCCGACACCCGCTGCCGCCGCCGTGAGTGGTGCCAGACCGCGCCCGGCTTCGGCGCCTGCGTCGGCGAGGACACGGCCGGTGTCCACCGGCATGCCCGCACCGTCGAACAGGGAGTTGAGGGCGCCCATCAGCCGATGGCGGGTGCCGAGCATCCCGTACCGGCCGCTACCGCCGCCGGTGAAGGCGCGCAAGCCACCGCCGTAACCTCCCATCACGGCGGGGGAGTTCATGGCGAGGGCGGCGCCGAGCTCGGACGTGTCGCCGGGCATATGGGTGCCGCCGACCTTCGCGTAGCGCATCCGCATGGCCATGCGCCGGCCGAAGGAGGTGATGCCCGTCAGGAGCCGGCGGTGCCCGGCCGCACCGGCGATGGCGAGGACGTCGATCAGCAGGATCCGCTCCACCATCAGCTGCGGGCCGTCGGTGATGGTGGCATCGACGGCGATGCCGAAGAACGGCACAAACGCGCAGATCCCGACTACGGCCAGGACCGCGATACCCCACAAGGACAGCCACTTCCACACCGACTGGCGCGCGGGCCCAGGCAGCATGCCAGCGATGAAGGTGACGCCCCCGGCGGCCGCCGCTGCGGCGCAGATGCCCTGGGTGCCGAGCAGGACGATCGCGCTGGACAAGAGCATGCCGCAGATGAACAGCGCAGCGATCAACAGCAGTGCGGCGCCCCCGACGCGCCACCAGGTGGGCTTTTCGGCGTAGGCGGCACAGGCCTTGCCGACATCTCCGGCTTTCTTCAGGTCGGCGAGGAACGCGGCGAACTCCTGGTCTTCCTCGCTGACCACCGGGCTGGCGGTGTCCAGCAGCTCACCGCCCGGGGTGAACTCCGGCAGCGCACCTTCTTGCGGCAGCTTGTCGCCGGTGTCGCGCTCGCAGTACTGCTTGGCCGGCCCTTTGATCAGGTTGCACGGGTCGCCCTTGTCATCCTTCTCGTCGGCGCCGGCCTGGTAGCCGCCGGTGATCCACTTCAGGTGGATGGCGTACGCCTTGCGGTCGGCAGTCTTGGCCGGGTCGAGGATCCGCCCGTACTGCAGCAGCATGTACGGCTTGACGACGAGCGCGTTGGTGACCGAGTCCTGGAGGGGGCGGGCCACCTCCGCCGCGGACACCGGCGCTTCGCCCTCGCGTTCCAGGCACTTGATCTCCGCGTTGCCGGCCATGCCGTCGCACGGGCCTTTGCTGGCGAGCTTGCCGCCCCAGTCGTAGGAGTTGACGCTCTCCTGCGCGACTTCAGCGCCCACCTGCTGGGCTTGGCCCAGCGGCCCGTCCGGGGTCAGCAGATAGTCGGGGCGGACGAACACGGACGCGGCGAAGGCCGCGATCAACAACGTCAGGAAGATCTCGCCCAGACCACGGCCGACACGGCCGCGTACGAGCATGAAGGAGGCGAACACGAGTGCCCAGGCCAGCAGCACACCCTTCAGGCCGAGAGTGTCGACGACCACGCTGTTGTAGGCGTCGGCGACCGTCTGCGCCGGAGCGGTGAGGATCTTCAGCAGCGGGAACCGGAAGGCCACCTCGATCGCCCACCCGGCCAGGCCGACCAGCACCTGGATCAGGGTGAACAGGCCCGACAGGGCGAAGGCGAGCAACTGGGTTTCGACGCTGACGATGGAGCCGCCTTCGGCGTTCAGCTCGTAGCCGTTGATCGGCACCCCTTCGGAGGAGGTGATGTTCAGCGGGGCGAGCAGGTCCCCGGTCTCGCTGTTGCTGCCGGCCGCGTATACGACCTGGCTGTTCACCATGACGAACACGCCGGTGAGCAGCACGACGAAGCCGGCCGAACGCAGGGTCGCGCGGTCTGGACGGAACACTTCAGCGCCGCCTTTGCCCGGCGGCGCTCCGGCGCCGCCACACCACCAGGGCAGCCGCACCCGCACCGGCGGGCACCAGCCTCCACGCCGCACCGGCAACGTCCGGCTGCCCGGCGGATGCGGTCGTCGTGGCGCCCCGCTCGCAGTACGCCTTGGCCGGGCCCACGATCAGGTCGCATGGGTCCTGGCTCGCAGGGCGGATGTCGGTGGCGAAGGCCTTCCCGGTATGCGGCCACCACGCCTCCGGCACGCTCAATGAAAGGGCCAGGACGAGCACGCCGACCGCGACGACGATCACGGCGAGGACGCTCGCGGCCGCCGTGACGCGCCGGGATCGGTCCCAGGAAGAAGAGGTCATCGGACGTGCTCCTTCGGACGTGCATCCACGGCCCCACCGGCGGGCGGCTCAGACGCGGAGGGCGGGGCAGCGCTCGGGCGGCGTCCGGGCGTGGTGGTGATGGAGGTGGTGATGCGCGGGATGCGAAGGATGGAGACCTTGATGCGGCCGGTGTTCTGCCGCGGGCAGGTCAGCAGGAACTCGCCCTCGCGGCCCTTGCGGCCGACGGGGGACAGGCCGGTGGTCACCAGCCGCACCAATTCGCCGTCGTTGGGGTCGAGGCCGACGAACTCCAGACCACGGCGGGCGCGTTCACGGCTCGCGGTGCGGGCGAGTGCGCGGTAGGCCATCAGGCCGCGGTCCGGGCCGAGTTCGGCGGCGTCGTGGGAGCCGGCGATCAGGCCGGCGCCGTGCTTGCGGCCGTCGTGGAGGACCTCGTGGACCAGGGCGGTGCCCTCGGCCGACGAGGTGAGCCAGTACAGCTCGTCCAGGACCACCGCGGTGAACCGCCCGGGGTCCTCGAACGCGGTCTGCCGGGCGATCGCAGCGATCAGGTAGAGCACCGCACGCCCGATCAGCGCCTCCAGCGGCTGCTGGTACAGGACCTCCGGCTTGTCGAACGCGGCCTTCGGCGGCAGCTTCAGCCCCGTGGTGGTGATCACGATCATGTCGGAGGCGCTGGAGGCGTCCAGCCGCACCGGCGGCAGCGTCGGGTCGAACACCATCGCCGCCAGGGAGTTGGAGGCGACGACGCGGATGAGGCCGGCGAGGGTGGCGGCCGCGTCCTGCCGCTTGCCCGCCTCGCGCGTGGCCATCTCCTCGAGGACCTCAAGGACGCGGTGCATGGACGGCCGGTCGCCGGCGGCGGCCTGCTCGACGGCGTGGTGCAGGACCTCACCGTTGGTGCTCATCGGGCCGATGCCGAGCTGCAGGGTGAGGTAGGACAGGGCGTAGTGGCGGCCTGCGGGGCCGTCGAACATGCGCAGCGGGTCGATGGACACCTCGGCGCGTGCGGCGTCGATGATCTGGACGCGGCCCTGGGCCGCGGTGCGGGCAAAGGTGGCCCACTCCCGTACCGGGGTGCGGTCGATGCAGATCGCGCAGCCGCCGCGCGCCCACACCGCCTCCGCGATCAGCTTCTGCAGCACGCTCTTGCCCGCGCCGAGATCCCCGACGATGCCCATGGACGCGGACGCGTCCACCTTGGGCGCGTCCGCCACGTTGATCATCACGGGGCGGGTGGTGCCGCAGTCCAGGTCGATGCCGAGGAACATGCCGTCCGGGTCGCCGACCTCGCTCACGGTGAAGGCGCCGCCCAGCGCCCAGTCCTCGCTGATCTGGTGCTGGGTGAACTCCCGCACCACACCCGGCCGTACGGTGCCGGGCAGGCCCAGGGTGAACAGGGCCTGCTGCAGGCCGGCCGGGCGCACCGCCCGGTAGTCGGCGCCGCCGAGCAGCGCGGCCAGCGCGCGGGCCCGGGCGTCGCAGACGGCGGCGGTCGGCCCCCACACGGTCAGCACGGTGACCGACTGCACCTCGACCTCGACGGAGGTGCGTGAGAGACGGGCGTCCAGCTCGCCCAGGTCGCGGGCGGCCTCGGTGAGCGAGGCGGGCATGCCGGTGGGGCGGGCGTCGTACTGGTCGGCCTGGTCGATGAGTTCGTTCTTCTTGCGCCGCACCTGGTCGCGGGCCTTCTCCGCGGGAACGAGGGTGAGGTCGACGGTGTAGTCGACGGGAAAGTCCAGCGTTTCCAGCTGGGCGAACAGGTCGGCGGCGTCCTGGCTGACCGCGGGCGGGCACTCGGCCAGCGCCAGCTGCGCCTGGTAGCCGACTCCTGGGTCGGACTCGACCTGCAGCCAGCGCCGCCCCAGCGGCGAGCCGGTGTTCAGCCGCCACCAGGCCTTGCGGCCCGACCGCGTCATCCGGCCCGCGCTCTTGAGCTCGCCCGTGTCGTCCAGGTCGGGGTCGATGCCGCCTTCCTGCAGGCGGACCTGGCCGAGGTCGGCATAGCTGGGGGAGCGCAGCACACCGTCACGGAGGTACCCGCCGTACAACTCGCTGGCTTCGGCATCCGCCAGCAGCGGCTCGGCAAGGCCGCGGTGCAGGGCGTGCTGGACCATCCACACGATCTCCGCCGGGCGGGCCGGACAGAAGGCGATACCGCCGGCGAGCGCGGCCTCCACCCGCAAGGCCTGCTCGCGGTAGGCGCTCACCTCGCGTCGGGCCACCGGGGCCGGGCGCATGCCGAGCATCGGGGCAAGCTCGGCCCAGGCCGCGCCGAGGGACGCCGACACCTGCAGACCGGCGGTCTCGGTCTGCAGCGGAACCGCCAGCCACAGGGTGCGGCGGTGCATCTCCTGGCCGTCCAGCAGGTCCAGGGTCGCCTCGACGTTCTCCACCCACGGGTGTCGGCCCGCACCTGGTGCCGTGTCGGCCGGCTCGATGCCCTCGATCATGCGCAGGGCGATCTCGCCGGGATCGACCCGCGCGCACAGACCGAACAGTCGCGGCGCCCCGGACAACGACCGCACCAAATGTGTGACCTTGGTGAGTTGTTCGTCGCGGACCGCGGCGGGCACGTAGGTGCCCTGGACGGTCTCCTCGTGCTGTCCCTGCGTGTCCGGGCCGGGGTGCAGGCGGTAGACGGCCCACACGCTGCCCTGGGTCGACCACACCAGGTGCCCGGCGATGTGACGGATCGGCACCCTCACCGCACACCCCCGCCCTGCCCGGCGAGCGCGAGCAGCTGCTGCACACCCGACACCGGCCCCACCGGCACCGCGCCAGCAGCCGGCTCCATGCGGCGGCGGGCGGACGAGCGAGCTGCGGCCGGCCTGGGGTGCGGCGCCCGGTCGGTGCGCCGCCGAGCCGCTCGGGACGGCGTGATCGCCGTAGCGGGGCCGGGCACGGTCGCGTCCTCGATCGTGAAACCGCCGAGCAGCGGGCGGGGAGCGCGGTCGCGGGCGGCCCGCCCGCCGATCCGCCCTCCCTGGGGATGCCAGAGAAGCAGCACCCAGCCCAGCGCCGCCTGCAGCGGGGCACGGCCGGCGATCTTCGGACGGCGGACCGCCCAGATCGCCAGCAGCCAGGCCGCGATGGGGATCGGCCCCAGCACCGACCACCAGCTGATGGTCTTGACCAGAAGGAAGCCGCCGCCGACGGCGAGGGCGATCTGCGCCGGCGTGTACGGGCCGAGGGGGATCTTCCAGTCGGCGACCTTGCCCAGCACCCAGGGATGCCGGCGGGCGGCGGTGTAGAAGCGGCCCACCCGCGCCGCGGCGGCCGCGCTCACCGCCAGCCTCCGACGCCCGGCGAGTGGTCACGGGAAGCTGGGAGTTCGGACTGGACGATGCCGGGGACGGCGGGCGCGCCCTGGGCGGGGTTGTTGACCTCGTCCTCGAACATGTCCGCCAGGTCCTCGCGGGAGTTGTACAGACCGAGCGCGATGATCATCAGCAGCAGGGCGCCGATCCCGGCCTTGAGGCTGAACTTCTGGATCATGATCACGACGACGAGGCAGATCAGACCGGCCTGCAGCCCCTTGGTCGCCCAGTCCTGGAGCATGGTGATCCACGAGTCGCCGAGGTCGTCCAGCTGCCCGGCGAGCATCACGCTGTGCACCGTGTTCACCGCACACCCCCGTCCCGGGCGGTCCCGGACTGAAGCGCCGCGACGTCCCACCGGCCCGAGCGGGCCGTGAGCGTGAGCTCGTACGCCAGCGGCCACCGCCCGCTCTCGTCCCGGGCTTCCACCCGGGCGAGGACGCGGACCGCCGTGCCGTCGGCCGGCACCTGCTCGGCGGCCGCGGCCTCCTCGACGGCCAACACCTGCTCGACGGAGACCGCCGCGTACGGGGCGGGGGAGACGGCGGTGAGCTGCACCCCCGGCGCGAGGTAGCGGTCCACCTCGCCGGCACCGCTCAGGTAAGCGGCGAGGAACTCCCCGACGGCGGAGGACAGATCACCCTCCGGGACGGTCACGCCGTACGACGACGTCGGCACCTCGGCCGGACCCGGGCCGGCCACCACGCCCGGCGCACCGGTCACCGTGAACGAGGCGCCCGCCTCGTCGGCGGCCACCGGCACGGCGTAGTAGCGCAACCGTCCGTCGGCGTACTGCGCAGCCACCGTCACCGACCACGCGCCGCTCGCACGCTGCGCACTGCGCACCGCCGTCACGGACTGCGGCGTCGCCTGCGCACCCGCGGCCGGGTCGGGCAGGTCGACGTCCGGCGCCATCGACTGCGCAAGCCGCGCCTGCGCACTCGTCGCATCGTCGGCGCTGCTGCGCAGCCAGGCGCTGACGAACAGCTGCGCATAGCCGGCCGGGTCGGCGGCGGCCGCCGCGGTGCGCACGGCGGCGGGCTTGGCCGGGGTGGCCGCCTGGACCTTGGTCGGGGTGGAGGCGACGGCGACGCCCAGGGCGATGGGGCCGGCCGCGATCACGGTCCAGACCGCTACACGCGAGAGGCGCACCCGGCGCCGCATGGACTCCAGCCGGGCGCCGGCCGCCATCGGAGCAGCAGCCTCGCTCTGTGAGGCCTGCTTGCCAGGGGACATGGTCAAACTCCCAGGTCAGAACGTGTGATTGCTGACCTCGAGAAAACCCGCCGACCCCGACCCGACCACCGACCACGAGACCCCCACCACGGTCACGATGGGGACACGAAGCCTGTGGTCGGGGTCATGGTCGGCCCGACCACAGACCCGACCATGGGCCCGACGTGGGTCTGTCGGCGCTCACCGCGTCATCCACCAGCACCCCGCCGACGGATGTGCTAACACCCCTCTGCCGCACCCCGGCCGGCGCCGTACGCGAGTGCGCAGAAGGACACCACCAGACCCGCAGGGGCGGCCTGCGCATCGGCACACCCGGCTCTGCGCAAGAGGACATCAGGCTCCACGGGTCGTACTGCGCACCCGCTGCACGCAAACCGACTGCGCACGGCCCTCGATCGGTTGCGCAGGCCGATTGTGCAAGGCCCAGCACGGTGCGCAGTCGGGCTGCGCTTCTCTGCACTTCACCCGAACGGGTGGCGATGGGTATGTGACTTCTCAAAGGGCCTCCGAGATCGAATCAATGCGGGTGGGGTCAGGGGGTAGCCGGTAGGATCAGCGCTCTCATGGGCAGTGCGATGCGGACATCAGACCGGGGCGGAGAGGGGCAGAAGTACGCTCTGGCCTCCGACGAGGACGACACCGACTTCTGGGGCTTCGCTCACGACGCCGAGGGGTTGTTCACGCCGCTGCAGGAAGAAGAGGGAGCACGCCGAGTGCACCTCACGGGCTGTTCCCCGCAGGGCGGCCTGAAGAAGGCCCTTGACCACATCGGCAGCCGTCGCGCCGTGGCGGGGAATGCCTGGTTCCACGTCCTCGACGCCGACGGTGCCACCATGGGGTCCTACCTCGTCGGCGAACTGACTGTCGTTGACGTCCAGCCCTCCGCCCGCGGAGCTGGCCTCGTCGACCTCACGGTGACGCTGGGGTGTGATCTTGCCGTGCCCGGTTCGGACAAAGTGTGGGACCTGATCCGCACCGGTCGCCTGAACCGCAACGGTATGTGGCACGAACTTGCCCCCGAGGACAAACACGCGTGGCTGTCGGTAGCGCTGTGGTCCGACGAGTACCACCGCCGGGGGAAGCCCGACGCTCCCGCAGGCCAGGTGTTCATCTTGGATGGCCGGCACATTGATGACATCGAAAGCTTCTTCTGCGCGCTCGGTGAAGCCATCAACGGTCCCGGCGGATACTTCGGCTGGAACCTTGATGCCCTGGACGACTGCCTGAGAGGCCGCTGGGGCGCCACCCCGCCGTTCACCCTGCAATGGGAGTCCTCGGCCGAGGCCAGTGCCCGGTTGGCGGAGCGCGTGCCCACCGACGATGGCGAGGCATCGCTGTTCGACCTGCTCCTGGAAATCTTCGAGAGACGGGGCGTCAGCGTCGTCCTGCGATGACGGCTGGCCGCTTCCAAGCATCGGCCTGGGGCAAGTCATCCCGACTCATCCGGGCGGCGGCGTGCAGGGATGCCGACCCCGACCCGACCACCAACCACGAGACCCCCACCACGGTCACGATGGGGACACGAAGTCCGTGGTCGGGGTCATGGTCGGCCCGACCACAGACCCGACCACAGGCCGGCGGTGAACCGAGGACAGGACATCGCATCCGGCCCACGGCCCCGGGCCGACGACCGCTGGGCAACCACGCGCCGCCCGGCCACCGGACCCGCGCCCCGATGCGCAGACGGCAGTCGGCCGGGCCCGCGGGGCGTCTGCGCAGTGCGTCACCCGGGCCTGCGCACTAGAAGATCAGGCCCCCTCGGGCCGACTGCGCAGGCGGACTACGCATCCCGACTGCGCAGGATCCTCGGCCGGTTGCGCAGCCTGATTGCGCAACGTCCGTCCGGGGCTGCGCAGTCGGGTGCGCAACCGGTGCGCACTGGGGTGAAGGGGGCGTGGTCGGCCCGACCATGAGCCCGACCACGGCAGCTAGACGGCTACGTTGCCGGATCGTGACCGATGGTCGGGGCTCATGGCCGTCAGCCCGGTCGGGGCCGGCGGGTGAGCTGACCGCATGGAACACACATACGCCCGCGCCCCCAGGACCGCCGGCCGCCCCATCTCGGCGGGCCCGGTGCGCTGCCCTGGCCACCACGTGCGGCCCGCTTCAGGGGCGCGGTCGTGAGCCGCTTCGGGGCAGGGGTCCGCCGGGGCGTGATGGCGGCCGATCAGTTCACCCAGGTCGCCAACGCGCTGTTCCGTGACTCCCAGTTGTCGTTCAAAGCGAAGGGGATCTTCGGGTACGTCAGTACGCACCGAAACGGCTGGCAGGTGACAATCGCCGACCTCGTCCGCCTAGGTCCGGACGGACGGGAAGCGGTACGCACCGGCCTGAAGGAGCTGGAGGCGCACGGCTACCTGATCCGTGAACGCCTGCGCCGCCCGGACGGCACCCTCGGCGAGATCGTCTACTGCATCACCGACCGTCCGGCCACCCTGGACATCGCGCTGATCGAAGCCGACTTGGTGATCGCGGCCCCGGAGGCCGGGCACGCCGGCGGGTTCGGCGCGGGGATCCGCCGGGGCGTGATGGCCGCCGATCAGTTCACCCAGACCGCCAACGGCCTGTTCCGCACCACCCAGTTGTCCTACAAGGCCAAGGGACTGTTCGGACTGCTCTCCACGCACCGGGAGGGCTGGCGGATGACCGTCGCCGACATCGCCCGCCGCGGCCGCGACGGCGAGTCAGCCGTCAAGAGCGGGCTGAAGGAACTGGAGAAGCACGGCTTCCTCGTCCGGGAACGCGAGCGCGGCCAGGACGGAGCCCTCGGCGCGGCCGCGTACTTCATCACCGACCTGCCCGCCCTGCAAACCAGCAGGTCACAACCAGAGTCGGGTTTTCCACCAGTGGATGACCCTACGTTGGCTGATCGGCCCACTAAGAACACCAACAGAAAGAAAACCACTCAGCAGAACACCAGACCCCTCCCTCCCGGCGCCCGCGCAGCGCGACCGCGTGGCGAAACGCCGCCAGCACCACGGACGGCACCGACCGCGCCAGCGCCCGCGGACCTCGAACCAGGAGTCCGCCTGCTGCTGGCGATTGGCGCACAACGCCCCGAGCTGCTGCTGACCGACCAGGTCCTCACCGAGCAGGGGCGCACTGTCACCGCGATGCTGGACGCCGGCTGGACGCGCGAGCAGCTTCAGCACGTCATCAGCGACCGCCCTCTGCCGAGCCCGGTCCGCACCACCGTCGGCGCGATCATCGCGGCCCGGCTCCGCGCCGCCCAGGTTTACCCGCCGCCCGCCACCGTGGCCAGCCACCACGACACGCCCGCGTGGGACGACCCGCCGCCGCGGTCAACCACCACCACCTCCTCCGCCGCGCGCACGGTGAGCGAGGCCCTGACCTACCGGGCCCTCGTCGAATGCGCCGGCTGCGGCGTACCCGGAACCGCCCCAGGCGAGGACCTCTGCCCGGCCTGCCTCGGCTGGCCGCCGTGCCGCACCTGCCCGGGCCCCACCCCCCGCCGCGCCCATCCCGACGGCGACGGCCGCTGCACCACGTGCGCCTCCACGTTCATCGACCACCTGGAAGGAAGCACCCCGTGACGGACACACTCCACACAACGCCGCCGCCCGCGGCCGCGCACCACCGGCACCCCTTCACCCGCGACCCGGGCCGGTGGGAGAAGGAACGCATCCGCGCCCTGCGCACCGGCCACGTCCCAGGCAGCACGTGCTCGGACGCGTGCCAGCCCGTGCTCGTGCACGAACGCACCTCGTGGGGCTGGCTCACCTGGACCGTCCCCGGCGACGGCACGCTGCCCGAGGTCCCCCATCAGATCGGGGTGCTCACCCCGATCGCGACCCGCACCCAGCGCCTGGCGCTGCGCTGGCTGACCAGGCGCCCCGCCCAGCGGATATCTCTCGACACTGTCCCCGGATCCCCGCGATTCTCCGCCGCTGCCGTCGCGCTCATCAGCCTGGTCGTCGGACTGTTCGCCATGCGCCACGGCGTCCCCATCGACGTCGCGCTGCCGGCGCTGCTGCTCGCCCCGCTCCTCGCCGAGCACCTGCCCGGCCGGCTGGACGCCCGAGCCCGCGAGCACGTCCGCAGCGTCGAAGGCGACAGCGCCTGCCGCTACCTGCAGCGCCTCGCCGCCTTGCACACCTCGCTCGTCCAGGCCGCCGCCGGCAACGACCGCTACGAACTACGCCGCTCGGCCGAGATCGGCCACAACCTGCTGTGGGACGCCGCCGACCTGCTCCAGACCCAAGACACCCGCTCGGCCTCCGCCGGCCTCATCGGCCGTGAACGGCTGATGCTCCAACTCGCCCACCAGGTCGCGCAGATCATCGAGCGCACCGCCACGGAGGAAAGCGCCGCCGATGCGGACCAGACCCGCGAGCCCGGCTGGCCACTGGGCCCGTACCCGCCGGGCGTCCGTCCGACGACACCCCGCCCCACGCCGAGCACATCACCGCTGAAGGGAACTGTCCTCATGCCCCAATCCCAGCCACAGCCCGAGTCCAGCCCGGCCGTCCGCACCCCGGACGTCTACCTCCTCTTCGCCCACGAGCCGTATTACCCCGGCCCTGGCACCCAGGAGATCAACACCACCGTGGTGGCCGCCGACTCTCTGCGGCACCCGCAGGTGCGCCAGCCCGACGGTGTCCGCATCCACGACCTTCTCACCCAGGGACGGCAGTCGGGCGAGATCGTCCCGCTGGCCACCCTCACCCACGAACTGAACGGTGGCGCCGACTGGCCGACCGTCGGCGACTGGGAGGGTGTCACCAGCGACCTGGTGCAGCTCGTCCACGCAGGGCGGTGCGACGCCCTCAGCCTCGGCCTGCCCGAGATGGCGCGCGGCCTCTTGTGCACGGGGCCGCACAGCCACGTGCGCGCCTACGACGCCGCAGCTGACGACTTCATCGCATACGGGCCTGCTGAGCGCGCCGCCGTGCTGGCCGAGGTGGACGTGTTCCTCGCCAGTCTCGTGGCCGAGCAGGATCTTTGGCCCGGCGACGGCCTGCTCGCCCCGCTCACCCGACCCGTCTGAACAGACCTCGAGTTGGTTCGGCTCATGCAGCGCGGACGAGGCCCGACGAACAACCTGCCAACCAGCTACGGCGAGGCTTGACAACAGGCTGTCACACGGCGCGGCGCCCCAGGCCATCGCCTGGGGCGCCGGTTTTTCGTTCGGTCCTGCCGTCGTGACGGCAGGATTTTCATGGCTTCCTGTGCGGGGACCGCAGAGGTCCTGGGAGTACGTCGCACGGCTCCTGCGGTACGCGGCCCACACCCGCCCGCACCGCTCGTCCATGTCGACCGGGACACCGTGCCGCTCGGACGGACCGCAGCCGTCAGCCCAGCGCGGCCGCCCCGGCCCACGTCGATGCGCTCTATCGAGCGCATCGCCCGCCTTCGTGACGGGCAGGATGCGCCGCACGTGGCGTCTGCGGGCAGCTCGGCTCCTCAGCTGTAGCTCGTGCAGAGGACTCTCACAGGTCCGTCCACGGGCGGGGTTTCCCGCCGGTCAGAGGCATCCACACGGACTGGGCGGGACCGTGTTGCTCGAGGTCTTCGAGCGCGGCGGCTGCGAGGCGGACTTCGCGGGCGAGGGCCGCTACGAGCGGGTGGTGGGCGACCATGGCCTGTAGATCGCTCATGCGGTTCTCCAGCCTGGTTCGGGAGGCACCGGTGAGCACGAA
Organism: Streptomyces sp. NPDC059866; assembly: GCF_042731325.1. Lineage (NCBI taxonomy): Bacteria > Bacillati > Actinomycetota > Actinomycetes > Kitasatosporales > Streptomycetaceae > Streptomyces > Streptomyces sp. NPDC059866. Next base: position 57,717 of record NZ_JBHWJT010000028.1, read on the forward strand.
GAGCACGCGCGGAAAGACCGGATACCAGCGGAGCCAGGCAGGAGGGGTACCGGCCAGCTTGCGACGGCCGACGGGCTGGGCCTCGTGCTGGAACAGGCGCGCGTACTCGATCAGTTTCACGGCGAGCCGCTCGCTGCTCATGGTGCTGCGGTCGACTTCTACGAACGCGCGCAGCTTTCGCCGGTGTGCGCTCTCGATCACGGTGTAGTACATGAGGGCGTCGGCGACGAGCCGCTCGCCCTCGCCGATCGAGTGGGACACTTCCGGCGTCCAGTCCCAGGGGCCGTGCTCGTGTCCGAGCCGGCGGGCGTCTTCGGCGAAGGCAAGGTGGGCGCGTACGACGGCGAGCGTGTGCGGGGTCTTCAGCGACGCCGCCGTCGTCGAGGTGATGGGGTAGGGGGGCCGCCCCCGCAGGACAGGCAGGTCCCGGGTCAGCCGCGCGCCTTCCTGCGTGAGGTACCAGGCGTTGGTACGTGACCGGCTTGCACCCGGCAGCGCCGTGCAGTCGACGAAGCCGTCGGAGCGCAGCTTGTTCAGGACGCGGGACAGCAGCTGCCGCGTGCCGTCCGGCCGCACCATCCTGCGCAGCTGGCTGGTGGTGGCGATGCGGTGCTGGGCGAGCGCGGCCAGGACCTGGTGATGCAGCGGTTCGGCGGGGCTGGGGGCCGAGTTGGTGGTCGGAGTGCTCGGTGTGGGGCTGGCCATGGGCATTCTTTGAGGAAACCCGTGGTCCCCGACCCAACCCCCGACCACGAAGCCCCGACCATGGTCACGAACGCGAAACAGCCTCGCGGTCGGGGCCGTGGCCGGCCTCCACGACCCCGACCACGAGCCCCGCACGCGCGCAAGCACAGCTTGCTTGGGGGTCCGCTGACCAGCCTCGGCAAGGTGGGCTGGCGCACGCGGAGGGCGGTACCACCGGAAGTTCGGCGATGGCCGGTCCGCAGCAACCGGGGCTGCTGCGGGGCGCGGTGGCGAGCCACGCCATGCCGGCCATCGTTGCGCACCCGGTCCGCAGGGGATCAACGACCCATAACCGGACACCGCGTTTATGAGGGGCGGTGGGCGAAGCGGCCGCACCTGCCGGTTGTGTCACTTGGCTTTGCGCTGCGCGGCCTGTTCGAGGATGCGCCGGCGGGTCCACCGGCGACGGCCGCCCTTCTCGGAAACAGCGTCCACGGTCTTCAGCAGGGGCAGGTTGCCCTGGCCCAGACTGCTGCTGAAGGAGTTCAGGCTCTTGAATCCGAGCAGGGCCGCTGCCTGCGATGCGCCCAGCAGCTCGTCTGGGTCACCATCGATGGGGACGTCCGGCAGAGCGGGCGCTGCGCGTTTGACGCTGCGCTTCCCGCTGCCCGGACGGGTGTCTTTCCAGTCCAGGAGCGTCTGCACGCGCCACTTCGGACGGCGGTAGGGCCTTTCTGGAGTGCCGAGTTCTTCGACGACGTCCGGCTCGGGAAAGTAGCCGGGGTGGTCCCGCAGATAGGTGTTGACCTGCTGGGGATTTTTGTAGCCGAGGAACCGAGAGGCCTGGGCTCCGGTGAGCAGCTCGTCGGGATGGAGTGTGGGGGGTTTGTACTGCTGCAGACGGGGCGCCTTCCGCCGCTGGGTGAACCACTTGTCGACCTCGTTCTTGTCCCACTGGCGGGCGCGGCCGCGGCGGCCGACGATCTCCGGGAATCCGTTGGTCTCCCGCTCGAGGTACAGGGCGCTGATGCGTGCGGGAGTCAGCCCGTGTTCTGCGGCGATCTCTGCAGTCTCGACGAGTTGCGGCGTGGATCGGGCAGCCATGACCTGAACCGTCCCATCCCGTAGCGAGGAGCCGGCCCGCCCGGCTCGCAACGCATATAATGGAGTATGTTTTCGGTGGGTGTCCAGTCGTCCGCGGCATCCAGCCGATGCCCGACTTCACTCCTCTGGAATGAGGCTGACCCCCCTGCGGGCGGCGTCCTCGGCCATCTCCGTGTACGCCAGGGCGGCGGGGGTCATTTCCCATTCGGTCAGGGTCAGCAGCAGGAGCAGCTCGTCGCGGTCCTGAGAGGCGTCGCAGGGCATGCCGGCCGCGGTCACGGCCGCCACCAGATCCCGCGTGCGGAGCCCGGCGAAGCGGGCCGCCACACTCTGGCGCAGGCTTTCAAGGCCCTGCTGGTACAGCTCGTTCGCTTCACGCAGGAGCAGCAGCAAGTCCCCGCCTTGGCAGGCCGGTGCGGCCGCGGCGAGGTCGAGGAGGCGCTGAGCGGTCGTCGTCATCATGGGCAGTATCCCTCCCCGGAGGGCGTGAGGTTCCGGGCGATGGTCGATTACAGCCGCTGCAGGCCGACCGGTGCTGGGCGGCGAGATCCGCGGCTTTGCGGGGCGGCTGCTGCAGCAAGCGGCGGACCTGGTGTTCGAGCAGATCCATGTCGGGGCCGTTGTCGGGGCAGATGATCCCGGGGTCCGGGGCGGTGGACTGACGACTAGCCTTGATCAGGTCGGTGATGCGCCAGTCGGGCCGGAAGGTGTCCCCGGTGGCCGCTCTCCACTCCGGCGATGCCGGTCCGCGCTGCAGGACGCCGGGGCCAGCGGGGGTCTGGGGGCCAGTGAAGGCCAATGCAGTTGCCTGAGAGGTCGTTCTCTTTCCGAACCTCGTGTGCGGTTCCTGCTGGTCAGGCGTGAGATCGCGGTTGTCGCGGGAGTCTCGGTCCGTTGCTGGCCGAGATGTCGTGGGGGTGGCGGGTGCCATCGATGCGGGCGGTTTTGGAAGCGCGGCAGAAGGCCGCTGCGGTGCGGGTGGAGGAACTCGAAGCCGAGCTGGAGCGGGTGCGGGCGGCTCTGGCGGAGGCGGAAGAGGTGCTCAGGCGCCGGGTGATCGGCCTGGAGCAGTACCTGGAGGCGCTGGCCGAGGCGGATGCGCCCGCCGTGGTGGCCGACGGGGTGTCGCAGAGGAAGCCGGTGGGGCCGCGCCGGGCGGTGCCGCACCGTCAGGACGCGGCCGGGACCGAGGTGTTGTCGGTGGACTACCAGGCGTTGATGGCCGCCGCCCTGGAGGCGGGATCCGATGGGCTGGGTGCCCGGCGGGCAGCGGTGGTGCTGGGCTGGGACAGCGCGTCCGCCTCCCGGGTCGAGGGAGCGCGGGCCCGGCTGAAACGGCTGGTGGAACGGGGCTGGCTGGTGGAGGCGAAGCCGGGCAGGTTCACGCTGCCCGCGCCGGAGCAGGACGCTGCTGGTGCCGGGCGGCCAGGCGGCGGCTCATGAGCATGGTCATCGACCACAGGATGACGGCCTCGCTGGTGTCGGTGCGCCGCTCGTAGTCACGCACCAGCCGCCGGCTGCGCAGGAGCCAGGCGAAGGATCTTTCCACCACCCAGCGGCGGGGCAGGACCTGAAAACCTTGGACGTCGTCGCTGCGGCGGACGATGTCCAGGACCAGTCCGAGGTGCAGGGCAGCCCAGTCGGTGAGGTGGCCGGTGCAACCGCCGTCGGCCCAGACCCGCACCAGCCGCCTCAAGTGCTTCTTTGCTGCGGGCAGCAGGATGCGGGCGGCGTCCCGGTCGGTCGTGGAGGCCGGCGTGACCAGCACGGCCAGAAGGAGCCCGAGGGTGTCGGTGAGCAGGTGGCGCTTGCGCCCGAGGCTGCTATATCGCGTCAAGCCACTTGAGGGAGCTCCTTGGGTTTCGTTCCGGTGGGGTCGGAGCGTTCAAGGATCTTGTAGAGCTGCCGGCAAATGGCTCGCTTGAGGCAGCGTTGTGCGTCGCGTGAGGTCTTGCCTTCGGCGACTCGGCGGGCAACGTACGTCTTCGTCGCAGGGTCCAACCGCATCCGGATGAGCGTGATGGTGTGCAGGGCTCGGTTGAGTTGTCGGTCGCCGCTGCGGTTGATCCGGTGTCGGTTGGTCAGCCCGGAGGATGCGGGGATGGGTGAGACTCCGGCGAATGAGGCGAAGGCCGCCTCGGAGCGGAACCGGCCCGGATGCGACCAGCTGACCAGGATCTGAGCTGCGGTGATCGGTCCGACGCCGAGCAGATCGAGGAGCTCGGGGGCCAACTGCCGTACCAGCGCGAGGATCTCGTTCTCGAGGTCCTTGGCCTCGACCTGCAGGGCCTGGATGCGCTGGGCGGTGGACCGCAGAGCCCGGGCGGTCATCCGGTGCTCGACGCCGTGCGTCGGGCGATCTCGAAGTTGAGCGCAATGGGTGACCTGGGCGGGGCGCTTGAGCTTTCGTAGCTCGGATCGCAGGTCGTCCGGCGCGGACACGATCAAGCCTTTGAGCTGGTTGACCGCAGCGGTGGAGGCGAGGACCGCGCCGTGGCGGGTGACGAGCAGGACGCGCAGGGCCTCGCGTTCGCCTCTGACCCGGGGCTGGATGAGGTGCTCGGTGGACAGGGCCTCCTTGGCTGCCCGGATGGCGTCGAGCATGTCGGTCTTGCGTCCACCGCGGACGGCCGGCCGCTTGGGCCGCAGCACCTCGACGACCTGTTCGCCGGCCTGGTCGAGGAAGGCGGCCAGCCCGGCGCCGAAGCTGCCGACGCCCTCCAGCGCCCAGCAGCGGCGGCCGGGGACATGCTGTCGGGCGAAGTCCAGGAGGTGACGGTAGCCGCGGGCGTTCGCCGGGCAATCCGTGGTGGCCAGGACGGCCCCGATCGGGGACACGGATGCGGCAGCGAGGGTGTCGCGGTGGGTGTCGACGCCGATGACGCCGTCGACCTGTTCTGCGAGCATGGTCACGCGGTTGTTCTCCTTCGGGCTCAGGACGGCCGTGGTCGGCGTCGGCCTGGGTGGAGTCACCGCGTGGCAGAACTGTGATGAGTCACGTCGAGATGGCGGACAAGCTGCTGATCAAGCCAACGGGGTGGGCCAGGCCGACGCCGACGTCCGGCAGACAACTCGGGCGAACGGCAGGCTGCAACGAGCCGCCAATTACCTTGTGGGTCATGCCGGAACGTCGGCGCCGAGCCTGGCAGCAGCCCAACCCGGGCCGCAGCTCGACTATCACAGTTGACCTTCTTGCCGGCGTCGAACCCCCGCGAGACATGGGTGACGGTGGCGTCCGCCTTCACCGACTGCGAGTCCACCACGCCTGCGCTCGGCTCCGGGCCGCGGCCCTCAGCTCCGCGGACGGCCTCGCGCAGCCGGTCGTGCAGCTCGGCCACCAGCCCCGTATCCCGCCAGCGGGCGAAGAAGGCATACACCCGCGGCCAGGGCGGGAAGTCCGCAGGCATGGCGCGCCACTTGATGCCGTTGTCGACGAGGTAGCGCACCGCGTCGATCATCTGCCGGTGGCAGTAGCCCTCCGGCCTGCCGCCCCGGCCCGCCAGCCATCCCGGAACCGGCAGCAGATCCCGCACCCGTGCCCACTCCGCATCGCTCATGTCCGAGTCGTACCGGGGCCGGCGCTCCGGCCGGTCGGCCGCGTTCCCGAACCGATGGGCGAGGCAGTCACACCCCGGAGTGGACGAACTGGACCCGGCGACCACGACCACGCGACACTTCGACAACAGGGCCTCTTGCTTCTCGCTGGACTCGACAACCGCGAGCTACCAAGAGGCCCTTCTTCCATGCACCTGCACCGGCCGACTCACCCGAACCAGGCCCCTATTCGAATCCCACCGACCACACGGACGGTTAGAGAACAGCCAGTTACATCAAGGGGCCTGCCGACGCACCGCTGATGGCGGGGGAGAAGGCGTACCTCGTGGACTCATGAGCGTCCGAACAGCACATGGCAGGCCCAGCGGGAAGCCGCAGGCCTTCCAGTGGTACGCCTTCCATCGTTAGCTGCGAATCGAATAGGAGAGGTCTCCCTGCTCCAGTTCACGCAGGAGGCTCACGGCCAGCATGAGTGCCGTCAGTGCGTTCGCTCTGCTGTATTGGGTGGATCCGGCAGCGTGAGCGGTGGCATGACGGTTGAAGACGGTAGGAACCGGGTGGCTGTCGTGGAAGTCCTCGCAGGCTTTCACGAACGGCGCGAATACACAGGCCTGGCGGAACTGCAGCAAGGTGGAGTCGTCTAGGTCTATCTTGGGGAGCTTCTTGGCTACGTCCTTGTACTTGAAGAATCCGGCTGTCTTCAAAGCCGGTTCGGCGCGCCATACGCCCCGGTAGACCGTGTCCCAGACCGAGGCTGCGAGTGCTTGAGCGCCCCCCAGCGTGCTGGCCTCAACCATGGTCAAGCAGTCCTCGAGCATGGCTGCCTGCTGTCGGAGGCCTGGCTGGCTGACGGCACTGAGAGCTTCTCGGCACGAGGCCACGATCTCCTCGGTGTTCTCCTCCAGCGCTTGAGCGCGAGCTTGTGCATCGGGCGCAGCCAGCAGTTGGCGGATGATGGGAGCGGAGGGCACCCAAGCGAGCGGCGTGCCACCTTCCAGGATGGGCGGCATCGCGTCGTAGTCGAGGGATTCTCCCAGCCAGTTGCTCGGAACAACCCGTTCGAGGACACGCTGGGCCTTGGCGACGGTATCGGCCAGGCCCCGGAACTGCGCCCAGTCGATCCGCGGAGCAATGAAGGAGAGATCCGGCATGCTGTCGCGAATCATCTGCTGAAAGCGCTGGGATTCGGCAATGACGTGTTGCAAGGGTGCAACGGCTTGATTGATGAACCGTTGCGTCCGGGCCACGTCTTCCGCCATGGCGCGGAACCCGGCAGAGACTTGCAAGATTGTCCGGTACGACGGCGGCAAGACATTGCCAGCATCAGGCTTTCTTCCATCGGCACCCTTGGAACTCGGCGCCGCAGGGGGCTCGGCTTCGTCAGGCTCATGGGAGCCGCTCTCATGGTCCACCCGACGATGGTGAACCATGCCAGTCGAGCCTGACCACTTCCTGGCATCTGTGATGGCAGCGGTCGTATGGTGAAGCCGACGCTGCCGGAAGTCGGCGACGGCGGGGCGTGTCGGCGTCTGGGCGCCGTTGTCCAAGAACCGATCTCTTGTTGGACACTTGGGCGCGCAACGAGGGAACTGGCCCTACGCCGGGGATTCGGCGTCCAGAAAGAGCGTCCAACAAGTCCGCGCGCGTCCAGTAACGCCTCGCTGCCCTTTTCTGTACGGTGCTCGCCCATGACGACACTCCCCCAGTGGGCCGCAGACGGCGACGATCTCTTGACGGCGTTCCCGGCGACGTCCTCCGGCGTCCTCATCGGTTACGCCCGGGTCTCCACCAAGGGCCAGTTGCTCGATCGGCAGATCAGTGCACTGGAGGCGGCGGGGTGCGCCCGGATCTTTCAGGAGAAGAAGTCCGGGCGGAACGCGGAGCGCGAGGAACTGTGGAAGTGCCTCGACTACGTACGCCCCGGCGACACGCTGGTGGTGCCCTCCCTCGACAGGTTGGGCCGCTCGATCCAAGACCTGATCTCGATCGTCTCCGGCCTGCGCAAGCGCGGGGTCGGCTTCCAGTCGCTGCACGAGGCCCTGGACACCACGACCCCGGGCGGCCGCCTGGTGTTCCACGTGTTCGCTGCGCTCGCAGAGTTCATCCGGGAGTTGATCGTGCAGGGCACCCACGAGGGCCTGGCAGAGGCTCGCGCCCGGGGCGAGCGCATCGGCCGGCCGCCAGCCATGAACGCGGAACAGATCCGGCACGCTCGCGCCCTGCTCGCACAGCCAGAGAACACGGTCACGTCGATTGCGAAGCTGCTGGGCGTCTCCCGTACGACCCTCTACAAGTACGTGCCGGAACTGGCTGCTGGTCGGGACTCCCTGGTGACCGGTGACGCGCCCGCCGCTCTGCCTGCTCCGCGTTGAAGGTGAGGTCCAAGAACACGGGAGCCCCGGCATCCTGATGCCGGGGCTCCCGTGTGTGCCGTTCCAGTTGCAGCTGGTTCGGCGGTCAGGTTCGTGTCTGTGAGCAGTGGTTGTGCAGCCCGTGCTTCGAGACGTTTTCCGCGTGTGGAATGAACCTGTTGGAGCTTCGCAAGGCGAGGCGTACGCCTGCAACAAGAATCGGGTTGCGGCTGAATCAATTCTCCTTACCACGGGGCACTGACAAATGACGGAGCTTGCTCCGCCGCAGGTCAGGGCCATTCGGAACGCCTCTTTCCGGAAGGCGTCACTTCTGTCACTCGGCGTACGGGGATGCCTGTGCATCAACGAGTGTGCGCTTTTCGGATCTAGTGCCACCATGCTCCCCAGCCGGGTGATTGCAGTCGCCCAGCGGTGTTGTGCAGCCCGTCCGTGACGCCAGGGGCGCTCCCTCTGGCGTCCCAACTCCCCAAGGAGATCGAGATATGAGGAACCGTCAGCGCCACGCGTGTGTTCAAGAGCCGACCACGCCGACACGGCTCAATTGGCCGGAGGCCGTCGTCATCATCATCGTGATCGCTGCGTGTGCAGTGCTCGTGTATGCGGGAATGCCGGTCATCGCAGCAATGGAAATCCTGGCCGGCGGCGGCTTGGTCGGGGCCCACGTGGCCCGCCGCGCTCCTCTTGCCCCCGGTATGTGAGGGGCTGCGCTTATGGGACGGCCGGAGAAGCCCATAACTACGCCGAACCGGAGCCTGGGGCGGCTCGCTATCTGGTTGCGGAGTCATCGACGGCAAGCTGGTCTGTCGTACCAGCAGCTTGCCGAGCGGACGGTTTACAGCTCGGTGACCCTCTCTCGCGCAACGACTGGGGAGAAGATCCCCAGACTGCCCGTGGTGGAGGCTTTCGCGCGGGCGTGTGGGGGCAACGTCGCCCACGCGCGGGAGCTGTGGCGGGAAGCCCGGTGGGAGGAGCACCGTACGAGCGAGGTGGTCCGCACCCGTCCGCCGAAGCTGAGCGCGGTCAAGGATCCCGAAGACATGATCGCGGCACTGCAATACCTGTACTACAGAAGTGGCGCCATGCCGATCGAGGAAATCGAGCGGCGAGCTGGCGGCGGGGGCCTACTTCCCCACACCACCCTGCATCGCATGGTTCTCGGACAGACCATGCTGCAGCTCGAACAGCTCGTAGCCTTCCTCAACGTCTGCGACGTGCACGAGCAGGAGCGTGGTGCATGGCTCAAGGCGTGGACACGAGCGTGGAGGCGCCGGGAGTCGGAGAAGGAGATGCGGGTTCCCGCCCGCCCCGCTCCCAACGACTTGCCCCTCTACGATCCTCGTCACATTGAGGAAGCCCTCAACCCTCCCCTCATCGAGCAACTCCTTGAGCCGGTTCGTTCCCTCAGGAAGGAGGTGTCTGGGCTGTGGCAGAGGAAGGACCGCAGCGAAATCGAATTTGAGGCGGCTAGCTGAGCAAGTTGGGACCATCTCACTCCGCGTGTGCCCTGCCAGACCTCGCCGGCGCCACGCTCGCGTCGGCGAGCCGTCACTGTTGCCGGCGCAATAGTGACGCGGAGACGTATGCCGCGCTCAGGGTCCGGTCGGCCTCCGAAGTAGGAGAGGTTATCTGGAGTACCGAAGCGGGGGCGGTCGGGTTAGTGCCCCGCCGGCCGCGGCAACGGACCCCAGGCGATGCGGGTTCCGCCGAACTCCGCGCCCTCGAAGGTGACAGCGGCGCCCGGCTCCAGCCTTGTGTCGCCGTCGAAGGTGACGACGCCATCTTGGAAGTGCGCGTCATCGAAGGTGACAATGGCGCCGCTGCCGAACTCCGCGTTGTCGAAGGTAACGGTGCTGCCGCTGAACTCCGCATCGCGGAAGCCGACGGTGCCGCCACCGAACTTCGCGCGGTGGAAGTCGACGGTGCCGCCGCTGAACTCCGCAGTGTGGAAGGCCACGGTGCCACCGCCGAAGTCCGCGTGCTTGAAGATGATGTGGGTGCCGCGGAACTTCGCGCCGAGGAAGTTGACGCGGGCGCCGCGGAACTCCGCGCCGAGGAAGCCGACGGTTCCGCCGTCGAACTGCGCACGGTTGAAGAACACGGTGCCGCCGAACTCTGCCTTATGGAAGGTGACGGTGCCCTCATGGAATCTCGTGCCGGTGAAGTTGAAGGCGACGGTCCTGCCCTTGAACTTCGCGCCGTCGAAGCTGGCGCTGTGTTGGAAGTGGCTGTCCGAGAGGTCGCCGCCGTCGAAGGTGGCGCCGGTGAAGTCGAAGGAGTACGGGCACCAGGACGCCGAGGCGTCCGGGTCCCGCAGGTGGTCACGGATGACACGGATGATGGTGTGACGAACCTCGCGTTCGCCCTCCTTGTAGCCGGCCGCCGTGGTTTCGGTTTCGTAGGGCATTCGCAGGTAGGCGCACAGTACGTCGATGCAGACCTGGCGTTGTTCCTGCCAGTCGTCGGCGAGCCGGGCCAAGGCGTAGGCGCCAGCGAGGCGGACAGCGGCCCGGTCGTGGCCGAGCTGTTCAGCGGCGGTGGCGTAGCGCTCGGCGAGCTGGCTTGCGTCCGCGCGGTGCGCGTCGCCCTCGGCGACGAGTTGCTTGCGGTAGGCATAGACGCCAGCGAGTACCGCGCCGGTCAGCGTCAGGACGGTGACGGTGGCCTTGAGGACGTCGTTGATGTTGACCGGCTTGGTCAGCTTCTGCGCGGCAGCCTCGCGCTCGAAGTAGTCCAGCGCCATCTGGTAGATCACCCGGCCCAGAAGGAGGGCGAGGGCGACGGCCAGGAGCGCTACGAGCCATACCGGCAAGAGGTCCGGGGCGTAGCGTCCTTGAGGGGCCCATCGGGCTACTCGTCGCCTGCGGTAGGCGTAGACGACAGCAAGGAAGACGCTGAACAACACCAACGCGGTGCCGACACCCGTGAGGACACTGCTGACGTACCGATACACGGCCCAACCGAGCACGAGGGCGGGGATGAGGGCCACGGGCGCGACACACGAGATCGGCCAGAGCACAAAGCGACGACGACGCTGCGGAACGAGCACGAGAGGAGCATGCCGCAACCTCCCCTCGCCGAGTGCGACCCGTACCAGAATCTCCATGATCCGATCGTGCGCCTGATCGCGCGGGCCTCTCGCCCAGGTGCGCGACGGTCGGCTCCAACTGGGCGGTCTTCTCCGGCAGCCTGGTCGACTTCAGCGAGGCGGCCGGCGAAGCACCATCAGGTCTGGTGCCCTCGACGGATCCCCTCCGGCCGGGGTGCTCCTGCCTCCAATCTGGTCCAGCTGACCTCGTTATCGGCGTTCGACCGACACGCGGTCTCAGGTTGTACGCGGCCGGAGGGTGTAGGGCGCCTCGTGCTGGAGCATCCGGCGCACGGCCTCTGGGTGCCATCGATCGCTGCGACGGGGCGGGATCTGCTCCGCTTCAAGATGGCGGCAGATCTCACGGAGTGAGGCGCCCGCCGCCCGTAGTTCCCGAGCCCTGGAGAGACCGAGCTGCTCGACGGGCTCCTCGACAAGTTCTCCGGCAACGGCCTGCCATCCGTAGGGCGGGGCGCCGTAGGCGTACCCGCCCTGGATCGCCTTCTCCTTACGCCCCGCCCGGAGCCGGGCCACGATCATTGAGTGCTCCAGCTCAGAGAAGACGCCCATCATCTGCCGCATGGCCGTGCGCATGGGGTCTTCGGGATCGTCCTGGAGGATCTCGCCTTGGTCAGCCGTGAAGACGCGTCCGTTGTTCTTCCACACCTGGGCCAGAATGGCTTCCTGCGTAACAAGACGACGGGCAAGCCGATCGAGCCGACCGACTACGATCCCAGCTGCCTGGCCCTCTTCTACCTCGTTGAGCGCGTCAGCCAGTGCGGGACGCTCGGGAGCGGGCAGGGTCCCTGAGTACCCCTCGTCCCGGTAGATCGCGCGTCCGAGGGTGTGGCCCTGCTGCCGACACCAGGTGCGGATCGTCTTCTCCTGGACCGCTAGACCGAAGCCGTCCTCCACCTGCCGGTCGGTGCTGACGCGGATGTACCCGACAAGCTTCATGAGCGCATGGTGCCGCGTGGGACTGACATCCCCAGCGGCATAACTGTGACACCGGACTGACCCTATCGGTCCTTCAGCGGTCAGCACTGAGGGCGCGTCAGCCGAGCGAGGTGGACGGGTCGTCGACCGGGCGGCCGCCGGCTCCGAGAACACGACGCGGGCCCCGGGGCGCCGCCGTATGCGCTCCGAGCACCCCACGGCCCCGCAGCTCGTCAAGGTCGGGGAGGCGGACGCCAGGCAGTGCGTCGAGGAGATCGGCCTGGGCGGCGCGGATGCTGTGCGCGGGAGCCTGAGGGCCGGTGCCAAGGGTGCGGCGGACGGTCACGCTGGTCATCGTACGGGCGGTGCACCGCTGTTGATCCCTACTAGGTGATCCCGGCCAGTTCATGGACTCCGGATATGTGTGGGTTATCCGGAGTCCATTCGTTGGCCGCTCCGTCGGCGGTCGGTCGGGGCGAGACGCCACCGGCTCACGGCAGACGGGTGCGGGTGCTCCTCAAAGACGGCACTGCCGGTGTGCCCGGGACAGGGGCCCGGGCCTCCTCGTCGGCGTCCGTCAGCCCTTCTTCCAGAGGGTCACATCGAGATCCACATGCTCTGGGGTATCCATCGAGTTACTGCCCCGCAGGCTCTTCACTTGGATAAGTGCTACCCCGGCGTCAGTGACCGTGCAGATCAGCGTGCCCGGTTTTACCTGCCCCTCGTTCTTGTCCGGCTGAAGGTTGATGTGGCTCAGCCCGGCGCTTTGCGCCGAGCTGGCGCAGTCTTCTGGCCCTGTCGGCTTCGAGGAGACGATCCCCCAGGGGTTGTCACTGCCGAAGGCGCCCCAAAAGCAGCCTCCGTAGTAGAAGTCGAGCGGCAACTGCTGACCGCTGTCCGTTGCCTGAGTCTCCATATTGCTGACGTCATCGGCGGAGTAGAACTTGGACGTCCGCCCTTCGAAGTCGGCGTACCAGGTTCCTTCACCGCAGAACTCCCACAGTGTGAGGCCGAAGGTCTTGTGCTCGTAAACCAGGGAGTAGGTCGGGGGCGCTGCAGACTCAGCCGATGCGGCAGACGATGGCGAAGGGGAACTTTCAGGCGGTTCCTTGGTCTTGCCCTGGCCGCCCTCGGCGTGGTCGCGGCCGGCGCAGTCGGCGCCAGTGCTGCAGTTGTTCTGGGTACCGATCTCTGTTCCACCGCACGCCGACAAAGCCAGAACAGCGCTCACTGCCATCGCGCCGCCTCGAATGCCCCCCATCGGCAGCGCTCTTGGGACGTCTCTCATCGTGCGTTCTCGTTGATGTCGCGACCGGCGCATTGGGCCGAGTTGCTGCAGTCGTTCCGGGTGCCGCCGCCGTCGGAGTCTGCCAGGAGCATCGCCCCGGCAGTGATCAACGCGGCGATGACCGTGGCCGCTACGCTCCCAATGGCAATCCACTGATTCCTGGTCACTCTTCGCCCCCGTTGTCGGCTCTCGTTGGGTGGCAGGCATTATCGGCAACGCATGGGCCGGGCGCACCTCTCGCAGGTCGACGGGCTCAGTCCGTGGCGTCGGCGGGTTCGGGGCCGTCGCTCTGCTGCAGGTCGGTGACCTTCCACCCGCCGTCCTGGTGCCAGCGCAGGCTCACGGTCATGGTGAGCCAGCTCGTGGACCGGCCGCGGGGAACATCGGTACAGCCGTTGGCGCTGAGAAGGCCCGGGAGTCCTAGCTCAGACACCAGCCGCAAAGTAGGTCGCGGGTAGCGCGGCGTCCCCGTTTCCCTGCCTAGTTGTCCTCTGAGGCAAGGCGGCGAAGCTGCTCCTGGCTCCACTGCCGCTCGGCACGGATGGCGGTGCCGTTCGCCAGCTTGTACGTGCCAGCCAGCGACTTGGCGCCTCCCGCGATTTTCTCGAGCGCGTCCTCGATCCGCTTGTTCGGGCGTTCACCCACCAGGGACTCGGCCAGAACCTCCAGGTCGATCCTGTACGTGAGCGGCTCCACCGCGCCGGCCGGACCGTTCGCGTGCACGGTGACGTCGAACTCCATCGGCAGGCCAACCTGCCAGCGCTGGAAGGTGTCCACGGCATACACCAGCCGCCGACCCGGCGGAAGCACCGCGATGGGCCGGGACAGGGCACGCCGCAGACGCTGCGTGAGGCGGGAGTCGCTGGACTCCAAGGAGGGCGTGAACTCGACACGGACGTCCCGGGCCATCGTGGGACCGGTGTTCTGGATGGTCAGCACCAGCATTCCGGAGCCGGGCTCGTTGGGTGCGATGTCGACCACTACGTACGGTTCGTTCTGCTCCCGGTGGACGCGCTCGGCCAGCGCCAGTTGCTCACGGTGCACTCGCTCAGCCTGCTGGAGCTGCTCCCTGGCAACACGTACCTGCTCGTCTGCGGCACGGGCCTGTGCCCTGGCGTGGTCTGCCGAGGCAGATGCGGTCTTCGCCTGCCAGATGGCGATGCCGGCGGCAGCCACCGATATGACGACCGCGGCGAGGGCGATCCAGTCTCCTGCGTCCATGGAGGGAAGCTAGCGGGAGGGTCTGACATCGCCGCTCTCGAGGGTGTCCCAGAACCCGGTGCGGTCAGTTGGCCCTCAGATACATGGCCCCGACTCCTACTTTGCGGCTGGTGTCTGAGCTAGGACACCGGGGCCGTGGAGGCCCGGGACAAGGTCCGCGAGGCAGAGGACCGGACCACCGCCAGCTCCGCCGTGGCGCAAAGATGGAGACTGAGCACCGAGGCGAGGAGCGGCGCATGGGGACCAGGCATCTCGCCCGGCTGCAGTTCCGGGCGGACGGCCCGGCCGTCGAGGGCGCGTGGACCGTGCCCAGCACCGCCCAGGACCGGTACACGGAGTGGGTCGGGCTCTACGGCACTGACCCGAACGTGGTGATCCGGCTCATCGAGGAGACCGATGGCGCCGAGCGCGTGCGCAAGACCTGGACGGCCCAAGGCGAGGTCGACGGCCCGGTCACCTGAGCGTCCGGGGCGGCCCGCGCGGTGCGGGAGCATGTGCGCCATGCCCAGCATCCTGTGGACCCTCTTGGTGGCCGCTGCCACCGCCGTCGTGACCGCCCTCGCGACTGGCCTGTTCGTCACCCCGCGCATGGAGGCCCGCAAGAAGCGGCTGGGCGACGTCCATGCCACCCGTGACACCTTCAGCGCGAACATGACCCGGATCATCTCGGCGTGCGGTCTGCTGCAGAAGGTCCAGCTCCCGGCGGACGACGAGCCGGGCTGGACGCCCGTCATGCGCGAGCGGCTGGCAGGCGAGCGGGAGCGCTGGTGGCAGCAGCTCGATGACGCCACCCGGTGGCTGATCGACAATGTCGCGGCGTACGCGGGCAGCTGGCCCACCTCCCACCTCATCCAGTTCGCTGTTGACTACGCCGGCAACGCCCGCATGGTCGTGCTGTCCGAACGGGAGGAGGCCACCAAGCTGGAGCTGCTGCTCGCGCTGACCGTGCCGGTCCAGCGCCAGTTCTTCGGCTGGCCCTGGTCGCGAGCACGTCACGTCCTCGCCGACCACCGGGCCTTTGCCGAGACTGTCGCCCGCATCAGCGGCGAGCCCGCCGCCTCGTAAGCGGAATGGGACCGGGCCCGGGAGATGCGCACCGCGGTCGACGCCTTCCGCCGAACATAAGGGTGTGTGAGGTCCTTGTGCCGGATCCGGGCACCGGCGCGGCGTGTGGGCTGCTCAGGGCCGGTTGCGATCGTCCGAGGCGAAGAAGAAGCCGAACGCGGCGCTGGCGAGGGCGATGAGGGGGGTGAACATGGCGCTCACTTCGCGGTAGGCGTCGGTGGTGAACTCCAGCTGCTTGCCGAAGATCAGGGCGACCGTGGGGGCGAGGGCCAGAACCCCGACCAGGATGAGCAGTCCCATCGCCAGCCGTGTCCGGGTTCTGTGCATGCCTTCTTGCGGGTTGAAGGGCCTTTCACCCACGACTTCGTCCCTGCGTGGCTGGTCGTTCTCTTCGAACTCGCCCAGTTGAGTGCCGGCTTCGGGGTCTGCCGGTTCTGGTGGGGAGGGTTCGGTGGTGCCCTGTCCCTGGATGTTCTGGCTGATGACGGCTCTGAGTATGTCGTCATCCGTGCCTGAGGCGGCTGGTGTTTCGTCCTCGACGAGGTCCTGGTCTTCGGTGCCCATGGGCGGTCAGGCTTCCTTGTCGGGACCGGGCTGCTGGGGAATTGCTGTGTCCGACTGGATGGGGGGACACGGTTTCCAGGGACCGAGGCGGTAGAAGTCGTCGCCTTCTTGCGAGGGTTCGTCTTCGTCCCATAAGGATGCTTCGGGAGACTGCCGCGGCCGTACGGGGAAGTTGCGTTCAGCCCTACTGGAACGTTCGTGCCGATGTGCGCTCACTCATGTGTGATTACACCCGCGTGCGCCGTGGGCGCAGGCAATCAGCCGAAGTGGAGGGCCCAGCCTCCAGATCTCCGTGTCGGGGCCGGGATCGATGTCCTCGGCCATCCGAACCTCTGTACTGCAGGAGGGTTCGTCCTCGGCCGGGCCGAGGAACTCGACAATCTGCGGCCGGCGCTGACGGACCTTCTGCAGTTGCCCCGGGCTGCCCAGGTCCCAGAAGGGAGCGATGTAAAGGATCTTCGCATTGCTGCAGATCACTATGCCGCGCACGGTGCGCAGTGATCCCCGGCTCCTCGAACCCTGGTCGGCCATGCGCGGTGTCCCCTCGAAGGTTCGGCCCTGGGGCGTGGGCTGCTGATGCGAACGAGAGCCACCAGCCTTCCTTGGAGGGGAAGACTACCACACAGCATGTGATCTCTGTACACATACCATGTGCATAGGATGTACATCCAGAACGCATCCCATGCTGAATTACTTGACACCAGGTGTGTGTTGCCTCAGGATGGGGTACAAGCTTTTCGACGTCCGGCGCAAAGGAGTTCCGATGGGTCATCCAGATACCCAGGGGGAGACCGCTGCGCCGGCCTGCACAGACCGCCTGTGTCGCCGGAAGAGGTCCAGGGGGACAGGGACCTCGCCGTAGCGAGGCTCAACAGGGCGCTTCGCCCGTGTCCGCGCACAGGCACACATACGTGTCCACGAAAACTTCGGGTTCGTCACCTCCGGGGTAGACGGCCCGATCGTTGTCGTGTCCGAGCTTCGCGCGACACCACTGGGAATGGGGATTTGCCATGCCTTCGAACACCACCGACACCACATCCAACGCGCTCCGGCAGCAGGAAGTGACCCGCCTCAGCGTGAACATCAACTCCGAGACGGCGGAAAAGCTCAGGTGGTACAAGGAGCACAAGCAGACCTCCATCACGGAAACCGTGCGGCGGGCTGTGGCCCTGCTCTACCTCGTGGAGCAGGAGAGCGACGGCGGCAACGAGATCCTCATCCGCTCCAAGGACGGCAAGTCGGTCCGCCAGCTCTGGATGATCTAGCCGCACCCCTGTACCCGTGGCGGAACCTGACCAGCAAGACACCCTTTGGCCGTCTACTCAAGTAGACGGCCAAAGGGTGTCTCTTCACCGCTTCCTGCACCGCTCCCCAAAGCGGGACAGCCTGCACGATGTCCTCAACACGCGCCACGGCAGAGACCGCCGGCCGCACCTCCCAGTCTGACAACGGTCGAACCGGGAGGCGTGGCCACGGAGTTCATCAACAACATCGGTCTCGCCCTGGAGTCCGAGATCGCTGCTGCCGGCCCGTACGCCCCGGCCCTCCAGGCGTACATCCACCGTGCCGTCCCCCGGCTCTCCAGCGGGATGCAGACCGCGCCGGAGGCTGCCGAGGCGGTGCTGGAGGCGCTCACCGCGGACCGTCCGGCCTTCCGCATCCAGACCTCCGAGTGGGCCCGTGACTTCACCGGCACCAAGCTCACCGACCTCGACGGCTCGGCCGTCCTCGCCGTCACCCACAGCTGGATCGCCTGACCCGACGGTGGGATGACCCACGCCGGCTACCGTCCGGCGGCGGCCGCGACACGGAACGGCGGCCCGCGGCGGCGCCGCACGGCCGCCGCCGGGGCTCATCCGCCGGCCAAGGCGGGCGTGGGCGCGCCACGACCGCACTGCGCGGGGCTGCGGACGGCGCCCCCGCGGGGGACCCGACGGGGCACCGGGTACGGCTCCGGCCTGGGCACCGAACGTTTCACCACCGCCGTCGCTCAACTCGGCGACGACTCCGCCGCGGTCCGCCCCGGTTCGCCCGCCGTCCGGGTGCACACCGGCACGCCCTCCCTCGCATCGGACCGCTGTCGTGATCAGGGGTGGGGGCCTGCCGCACGTTCTGTCCCCACTGCGCTGATGCCTCTGGCAGACAGTACGAGCACAAGGGGTTCCCGCCGCGGCCGTAGCGATGAGTCTTCCGCTGGCACTTGGCGCACAGGCCGACTTCGTCGCTGCGGCAGGTCAGAACCGAGGGATCGGCCTCCGTAGGCGGAGGGACGGGAGTCGTCATCGCGATGTCCTGTTCTGGGCGAAAAGCAGCGCTCGCCTCGAACGAAGAATAGAACGCGCCTGGGCGAGGCGCCCGCTCGCGCTGCTGGCGCTCACCCGTCCGGGCCCACCGAGCGGGCCGGGCAAGACGTTCGGTCATAGCGTCGTAGTGCCTTGCGATGTGACAGGACTTGCAGGGCCCGGGCGGCCCTCGTACCTGCGCCCTGGGCAGGGGCCGCCCCACCGCCTCGGCCCTTGCGTGGCCGGCGTGACGGCCGCGCGCCGCGGATGCGGCTCGACACGGCAGCCGGCACGGTGGGAGCCAGTAGGGCTGGGGGGAGAGTGACTGCATGTGCGGCCGCTACGTCTCCACCCGCAGCCCCCAGGACCTGGTCCAGCTCTTCCGGGTCACCGACTGGCGTGCCGAGGAGACGCTCGCACCGAACTGGAATGTGGCCCCGACCGACGACGTGTGGGCCGACCTGGAACGCACTGCGCGTGACGAGGGCGAGGCCGCGCCTGTGGGGCGGGAACTGCGGCCGCTGCGCTGGGGAGGTGCTGCGGGTGTGCACCCTGTTCCGCCTCGGTGCCGACGTACGGGTCGGAATCGGACCGTCGATCACCGTTGCGGCCACAGCCTCCGGCCAGATCGGCGGCCCCGGCGGCGTCCTCGCCATCGACCCGGACCAGGTCACCGAGTGGCTGAGCCCGCTGCCGGTCGACGCCCTGCACGGCCTCGGCCCGCGCCAAGCGCAGGTGCTGCGCGACTACGGCATCCACTGCATCGGCCTACTCGCCGCCGTACCGCCCGCCACGGTGCAGCTGCTTCCAGGCGTTAGCGGGAGTAGGCAGAAGGGAGGTAAGGCGGTTGCTGGTGAGGGGGGCTATTTCTTGGCCGCCTGCAGGAGTTGAGCGATGGTGCGCTCAGTAACTGTCTTGAGGGTCTTCATTCCGTATGGTGCTTGTTCGGCATCACTGAGGCTCTGTTTGAGGTCCTCATGTGGGGAGACGCTCACCGCCATGTACGGGGCGGTATCGTCCTCGGCGAACCCGCTACCTTCTCTCCACCGCGGCAGCACCCACCAGGCAGATGCGTAATCCTCGGCGTGCGTGAGATTCAGCATTTCACTGCTGCGGTAAATCCTGGAAGCAGTTCGATAGAACGCGTCTCCCGGTTCTGCCACCCACTCGGGGGCGTCCCAAGTGTGCTTCCCGTCTTTCGATTCCGTATCCCATGATGCTTGGTGTGAGTCTCCGTAGTCGTTTCCTAGCTTTCCTCTATCGGCCCTGACATAGGAGGTGATCGCGTAGATTTCAATGCGGCCGATCCCAGACCGTAGAGGGACATCGACGACGAAATCTTTTGAGAAGTCGTCCCCGGGGTCCATCCTTGCACCCGCGTTTACGAACTCTTCGGTCCCCAGCATGTGGGAAGGTGAGTAAGCGACATGTCTGAGCGTGGCACCGTACTGCCACAGATCGTTTTTCCAGTCACGCATGCTGTTGCCTTCGGTATTCAACTTGGTCGGGTAGCCTGTGACGCTCCACATAGTGCCGATGACGTCAATTGTGACTGAACCGGTGTTACGGAACTCGACATGTGCAGGCACGTGAAGCACCGCGCCATCCGCACTCATCGTGGGATTTCCGAAGGAGACGCCGAAGGGTACCTTCACGGGAGTGGCATACGGGACGTACATCTGCGAATAGGTAAGGCCGACGACCCCGACGATTCCGGACAGCGCAGCTCCCAGCGCAACGCTCCTGGGATGCTGGATCTTTTGCCAGACACCCTTTAGGGCCCATAGTGCCCAGACCGACCAGAGAGCCAGCCCGATCCACAGCCAGAGGAACCCGGCGTAGTATCCGCCCTCGATCTGAATCACCAGGAAGGTCAGATTGGTGCCCGCTACGGACCCGACGCCCAGAAGGACTGCCGCGCCTGAGTATGGCGTGATCCTCTTCCCCCAGTAGTCCCACAATGCGAAAGCAGCCAGCATCTCCATCAGTGCCGCGACCATGAACAGGGCACCCATGACACGCCCGCCGTACGCCAGCGCATTAAAGGCGTCCTTGACGCCGACATAGGACAGCACGGCGACGGATGTCAGAAGCCCCAGAGCCATGACCATGGCCGTACCACGCCTTTTCCACGGGCGGTCGGGCCAGCAACAGCTGTCCGCCAGCCAATGAACATACCCTGGGTT
This sequence comes from Streptomyces sp. NPDC059866, assembly GCF_042731325.1. NCBI lineage: Bacteria > Bacillati > Actinomycetota > Actinomycetes > Kitasatosporales > Streptomycetaceae > Streptomyces > Streptomyces sp. NPDC059866. Next base: position 78,059 of record NZ_JBHWJT010000028.1, read on the forward strand.
CTTAAGATCGATATCCGAGGGCAGGCCGGCTCGTCGCAGAAGTCTTCGCAATTCTCGCAATGACCAGGCCTGTCCGATAGGTTCGCCTGCGACGCGTACGGCTCTCAAGCCTCGGTCGTCTGGTGCCTGCACGACCACGAGGGGGTGACTTCTCATGATCAAATAATGACCGTGGCGTTGTGGTTACGGCAGCAATGACACACCGCGATCGGGCGTACTGGTCGAGAGGATATGAGGAAACGAAAAGGACTTGACGGTCGGTCGAGACTGCGGGCTGTAGCGTGAGCCTCGTATCGTCGGCACTCTCGGGAATTTGCGGAGCGAATTCCGTTGGGCCGAATCGCGGAGCGATTCGAGTCACCGTCACGGAGTGGCATGCTCGGGGTCCGGCTGACTGGGTGCTTTTCAACCTCCGAGGCGGTGATCACGGGCCTCTTGTCGGGCCTCGCATCACAGGGCTGTACTGGTAGCTGGCGGCATCCACGGCAAGACGGGGATGCCCGTGATCGCCGACCATTCCGGCATAGCCGCCCATCTACGACCTACCGCCGTCCGGCATCGCCGTTACTGCGCCGTCACGGAACGACGACGCCTGCCCCACGGGCAACACGGCCGCTCTGACCTGCGGCGTCGAGGTTGAAAGAACACCTACTGAGAGGCTGACGGGCCCTCACTTACCTTTGTAGGCACTAGGTTTGGGTGTGCTGTACGTTGGGCATCTCGTGTGCTGTATATAGCTACAGCACTCTGGTTGGGAGAGGTACAGCACCCATGCATCGCATCGAGCCCGTCGCCAATGGCCTGCGCACCGACCACCCCGTCCCCGGCCTGCCGTTCGTCGACGACAGCCACATCCCCGTCGACGACCCCGCCGCGGTCGAGGCCATAGGCCGCCACGAAGGCGGCAGCACCTGGGGCCGCTGGGACAGGGACCGCACCACCGAGGGGGCCTGGCTGGCCTTCACCACCGACCCGATCCGCAACGACCTGTCCTGGGTCGTCCGTCACCACCCCGGCCACGGCCGCACCGTCCTCCTGGTCCCCGACAAGGACGCCTCGTCCTGGCACAGCAGCCTGTGGGGACCCCAACTCCTCTTCCGTCAGGGGGGCTACTGGTGGGACGGAACCACCTGGTACCGGCCCGACCAGGTCTGGGACGCCGCCGGCGAACGCTACGACCGGCGCCCGGTCAAAGCAGCCGTCACGATCACCGCCGACGACCTCCTCGACGACAACGCCCACCCTGCCGGCGGACGCCTGATCAAGATCGCCAACTTTGACCGGGACGCACCGCCCCCCGACCCGTGGAACGACCACCTCGCCCTGTGGGCCTCCCACCGCCCCCGCAACGCACGCCCCCTGTCCCAGTGCGTGGTCCGCCTCTCCGCACCCGAACTCGCCACCGACCAGCTCATCGGCGTACCCGAGCTGGCCGAGATCGGCGGTATCGCCGCCTCCACTCTGCGCGCCTACATCTCCCGCGGCCAACGCGACGTCCCCCCACCCCAGGCCACCGTCAACGGCCGCAACCTGTGGGCCCGCACCGTAGCCCAGGACTGGGCAGAACAACGCCACCGCTCACCCGACAGCGCCGCCGCCACACTCGCCTCCGGCGATGACGACAACCTGCCCGTCGGCGCCTCCGAACTCCGCCAACGCCTGGCCCGCCTGTTCTTCGGTGTGCTCTGGGAACGCCCCGACCGGCGCAAGCGCTGGACCCTGCGCCACCGCAACGAGGCGGCCGTCCACGAGGTGGCTGACGAACTCGCCTGGAGCGTCGCCGCCGACACCGAGGCGATCATCGACCCGCACGATCTGGCAGCCACCGTCCGGCATGCCTTCCTCGACGAACTCGTCACCGGCAAGGACCTCGACGAAGCGACCGGTGACACCGGGCCGACGACCTTCTACGGCATCACCACCCCCGTGGCGAAGATGCTGGACTGGCTCATCGGGCACCACCCCCGGGCCGCTCACTACACCATCGGCGAGATCATCGGAGACGCCGAACGCCGCCTGGGCATCCCGCGCGACGTCACGGCCGAAACGATCCGCACAGCACTCGGACTGGACAGCCAGCTCCCCCGCCAGACACGGCTGGACTTCCTCGACCGGGCCCTGCCGCCCACCCCGCACCACTGATCTCGGTTGCAGCGATCACGCCCGCCAGGCGGCGGGGGAGGCCGGCCTGACGTCGCCGACCGCGCCCTCAACGCCTGGCTGGCGGGCAGGCGTTCGCCGTCGATCCGCGCGGTGAGGGCCTGGTCGCGGTTCTTGCCCTTGGCGAGTTTGCGGCCCCAACTCCGGCCGACCCGTGCCCAGTCGACCGGTTTTGGGGCGGTCGCTGTGGAGGTGCGGGCGGGCGGACCGCTGTTTCGTTTCTCCAGTACGACCATTCCACTCACACGGGGGGCGCTCAGGACTTGTGCGGAATGTGATCATCCGCCAGTGGCTATCAACGCCACATGGTCAAAGCTCTGTTGCGCGGCCTGGCCGCCGCCCTCGCCGTCCTGTCCCTCACCTTCACGTCCCCCGCCCACGCCGCACAGACCCTGCCCCTGGCCGAAGCCGTCGCCAGCCTTCCCCTGGGCAGCGAGTCCCGCGATGGCTACAGCCGCGACAGCTTCCGCCACTGGAACGCCGGCGACGCCCCGGCCGACGGCTGCAACACCCGTGCCGAGGTCCTGATCCATGAGGCGATCGAGCCGCCCGTGGTCGGCGCTGGCTGCCGTCTGACCGGCGGCAGCTGGTGGTCGTACTACGACGCGACCGTGGTGACGTCGGCCTCGGGGCTCGACATCGACCACATGGTGCCCCTTGCCGAAGCCTGGGACAGCGGCGCTTCGGCCTGGACCGCCCAGCGGCGCGAGGCGTACGCCAACGACCAGGGCGCCGAGCAGTCGCTGGTCGCGGTCACCGCCCGCTCCAACCGCAGCAAGGCCGACCGGGACCCGGCCGAATGGCTGCCCCCTGCGGCCGACGTGCACTGCCGGTACGCCGCCGAGTGGGTCGGCACCAAGCTCCGCTGGGGCCTGGCCGCCGATGAAGCCGAGCTGGCGGCGCTGCACGATGTGGCGCTGGGCTGCCCGCTCCAGACCGTGACGTACGAGCCCGCCCCATAGCCTGGCCGCGCCGCCCGCAGTTGCCGTACCAGTGCGATCGGTGCCGGCCCGAAGGTCACGGCTGCTCGCCCGAATTCCCGGCGGAGAAGGTACTGCGCGGCCTGCTGGAATCGGGAAGAAGGCTCTCCACCCTGGACTGGATGGCGACTACGTCGCGCCCCAGCTGAGCTGCAGCAAGACCGCCTCATGGTCAGCACGGCGGCCAGTGGCGGGGGTGCGCCTGTCGGACGGGATCGATAGCGCGGGGTGGTCATGTGCTGGCTCGGAGGGGGGAGATGGAGTGTGCCGGAGGCAGGGCGCGGTGCCGTAGTGCCTCAGCGAGGGCGGTAGGAGGCCGGGTCCGTCCGCTGTCTGCTTGTCGGGCGGGCTCGTGTTGCTTGGCGAGTTTGTGGAGAAGCCGGGCGCGGCCGTCTTCGACGGTCTCATCCTCGGTGAGTACTGCGCTGAACGTTTTGATGATGGCGTCTGCGCCAGTGGGATGCGGCTGAGGCGGGTGAGTGTCTGGGTGGGCTGTCATGCTCGCCGCACCGACGGTGACTGCTGTGGTAGGCGGTGCTGCAGGCGTGGAGTGAAGGAGTTCTGCTCCGTGGGCGGCTTCGCGGTGGGCGTTGTCCAGGAGCTGCTTGAAGTGGTCGACGTCGCCGCCGAGGACGCGCACGAATGTCTCCAGGACGTCGTGGTGCGGCAGGATCGTGGCTTCGAGGATGGAGGCGACGGCACTGGCGCTGAGTAGCCAGCGGCTCGCGACCGCCACGTCGTAGGGTGCGGGGCGTCCCGCGCGCAGGTGCAGTGTGTGCACGGCGGCGCGGAGCCGTTCGGCGGCGGGCAGAGGAGGTTCATCCGGGTCAGGAGGCAGATCGCGGCTCTTCTGGCTGAGTTTCTCGGACTCCCAGACGGTTCGCAGAACTTCTGGGTCGGCGCCGCAGGCCTGGGCGAACTTCCGGGTCAGGTCCCATGTGGGCACGCGTTCGCCGGACAGGATCCGCGACAGGTAGGAGGCGGAGCAGCCGATCCGGCCGCTCACCTCCTTGTTGGTGAGCTGGGCGGTGCGGATCAGCATGGACAGGATCGGGGCGAGCCGGTTGTACGCCGCTCCCGACGGCTCGCTCGGGGTGGACTGGTCGGGTCCTTCGTCGCGTTCGGTGCCTGCGTCGAAGGTCTCGTTCCCTGTGTCGCTGCCGGCGGTTTCGTCCGGGGTTTCGCCGACGTGCGGGCTGGCGGCGGTGTAGGCGCTGGCGAGGGAGGTGAGCGCGGTTTCGGAGCGGTTGAAGCGGGCGAGGCGGCGCAGGATGTGCCGCTCGGTGTAGCGGTGGCGTGCGGTGTCTTCGCTGATGCGCAGGATGGAGCCGATGGTGGTCCAGGTGACGCGCCGGTAGCGGGCACGCCCGACCACGGCCGCCGTCAGGCCGTCGAGTTGCTCGTGCAGCTGGGCGATCCGCCGTAAGGGTTCTTCGCCGTCGCAGGACGGCAGGAACCGTGCGAGGTCGCGTGCGCTGTCTTGGATGTCTTTGGCGATCTCGGTGAGGATCTCGTCGCCGGCGGATGGCCCGTGGGTGCGGGCGGCGGGGCTGGTCCGGGGGAGCGGCCGCTGTTCGGGCTGGGTTTCCGGCGGCGTGGGTTGCGGTGTAGCGGGCAGGGCGGTGGTGTCGCCGTGCAGGCGGCGCCGGTGGGCGGCCTGGCGGCAGGCGTCTCCGCAGTACTTCCGGGGCCGGCCCTTGCCCGGTCCTCCGGCGAGAGCGGAGCCGCAGTACTCACATGTGTCACTCACGGTTCTTCCATCCCGTCACGAAAAGGGTTCAGAGGGGGTTGTCCGGTGCTGATACAGCCGAATTTCCCCGGGTTTTGTCGCACGCTGCTTGCCGGGGCGGGCGGGCTATGGCGGCGGCCGGGCTCAGGCCGCCCCGGGTGGGCGGTGAGAGGCTGATGGCGCAGTCCTCCCACCGCCGGATGTGTGTCAGTGCCGGTGACGGCGGAGACGAAAGGCCCTGAACGCGGCGCCGGACAGTACACCGCCGAGGGCGTAGACGGCCTCCTGAGAGACCGTCACTTGGACGGACGGCCGGAAAATCAGCACGTATCCGAGGAACAAGACGCAGATGAACGCGCTGACCGCGTGCGTGCCAAACCGGTTCACGTAACGAAACTTTTCGTTACGGCCATTACGCTTGTCAGCAGTGAAACGGCCGGAAGGCCGTTTAGCCCGGCGACGCCGGGGGGTAGATCGCCCCATAGGGCAACTCCTCAGTGTTGTCGCAAGCGTGCGGGACTTCGGACAGGGTTTGGTAGACGCAGTACGAAGTCCCGCACGCACCTGAGGGTGAAGCTACCGACACGCAGTGCGATACGCTAATCACCCATTTGCCGCACTCCGGTTTATATCTCGAGTTACCCCAGGACGGGTGACTTTCGTTTCGGCCTCAGCGGAAATCTCCCTGACTTCCGTAGCGCCGCGTGTCAGCCACGGCCTGTCTCTTTCGCGGAAAGTTATCCTTCTTTTCTGGTCGTGCAACGACGAAAACGTTCGCAGGCATTGACAGTCCTGGCGCCGATCGAAGTCATGCGATCAGAAACAGTCTCAACTTGGGCGTCGGCGCGCAGTAACACAGATCCAGACCTGCAATTGCAAGTCACTTGTGGTCGCTCGCAGCCGCCAGCGCAGCCGCTACGCGACCCGTGGAATGTCGCCGGGCTGCAGGCGAGGCGGGCGGCGCCAGCGACGCGGCTGCCGACAGTGGCCGGCGCTGTCCGGGCGACTCGCGCTCATGAACGGGACGCCGCCTGACTGTCCCGTGTGCGGGCGGGCTGTGGGACGGGTCGGTCACCTGGTGATGATGGCCGCAGTGGGCGGCGGCATGGGTCCGGCTTCGGGCCGACGAACCTGCCCGGGCGGCAGACTCCGGAGTCAGTGCGGCATCGGATGACTTTTGCTGGGGCAAGACCGTGTATCCGGTCGACCTGGCATGCATTTGCCGCCATCCTCGCAGGACGAAGACGCCCTACGGATCGCTGCTGGCTACACCTGGGAGGAGAGTCGTTGTTCGCGCGGGTGGGGGCTGTTCGTGCTGACGATCAATGTGGCGGTATTGCTGGCGGTCATCATCGTTGTGCGGTTGCGTCGGCGCACCGAGGCACGGAGCCGCAACGATGAGAAATTGACCGTGCTCATCGTCCTGGTGTTCGGCATCCTCGTTGCGCCGACCGCCTTCGGGCAGGGCATCGTGGATGTGGTGGGGCAGCTCGCCGCAGGCATCACCAACTCCAGCCGCTGACACGTAACGCCTTCCCGCTTCGCAACGCCACGGAGCCCCGGGCATTGGCCATGACATCCCGGGGGCTCCGCCGTATGGAGTCGCGCTGTTCAACGACGCCGCCTGTTGCGGCGTCACTGGAGTCGATACGCCGGCTGGCGACCACACACGGCCATCTGCGGGCTGGACATCGCGCGCGGCCCGCACAGGCACCGCCAGAGCACGATGCCGTGCAGCTCGCACGGTTGGTAGCGCTGGCGCGCGGGCAGGGCCTCAAGGGCGGGGCGGGGGCGTTCGAGGTGTGCGAGTTCGGCGGTCGGGAACGATTCGTCGCCGTCGGGGATCCAGCGTGGCGACAGCTGCTCGAACCGGGGTGCACTAGATACGGCTGGCCGCCCGGGCTGAACGCCAGGGCCAGATGGCTGCTTGCGACCGGGGTCTCCAGGCGGCGGTGGCTGAGCTCCCGGGGGAGGGTGAGCATCTCGTCCTGGCGCGGCTTCAGGCGTACCTGTACCGGTGCAGTCGATTATGAGGAGAGGGTGTGTGCGCTCGTCTGGCGTCCTTCCTCGCGGTGTGTGGCCCATGTTTGAGCGGCGGCGGTGAGGGCGGCTCTGTGAGGCATGGGGCGTGTTTGCTCCCAGTGCTCCCACGCCGCGTGGAGCGTGCGTGCGAACAGGGTCAGGGTGGCAGGCGTGGCGGCGTGGTAGGCGGGAACCTGCTGGGCGATTGTCTCGGCCTGTTGCGGTGTGTGGCCGGCGGAGATGAGCCGGGGGATGGTCAGCGCGGTGTCTGCCCATGCGGGTGCGGGGCAGGCGAGGGCCCAGTCGAGTAGCAGCAGCTCGCCGGCGCTGTTCACCAGCATGTTGTGCGGGGACATGTCGGTATGGGCGAGTCTTCGGCCGTGCAGACAGGGTGGAACGTCCTGGGGCAGGAAGTCAGCCCATCGTGTGTGAAGCGGCTTCTTGCGCAGGGTCTCGGGCCAGGGTGTGTCGGATATGGCGGTGAGCGTGCGTACAAGGCGGGCGAGATCGTCGGAGCCGGGAGTCAGGTCCGGGTATCGGCCCTCGACGAACTCGTACCCGTACAGCAGCCATCCGCCGGCGTCGACCTCCCACAGCACGCGGGGTGCACGGGGCGCGTTCCGCGTGACCTGGGCCTCGTGGCGGTACACCCACGCCTGCGGGTCGTCCTCGAGGGTGCCCTTGACGAACGCTCGGCCGGTCCGTGTGCGCAGGGTGCAGGCGAGCCGGGACATGACGCCGTGCGGCGCCGTCTCGACGTGCTCGACCGGACCCGTGTGGCGTTCCACGGCGGCTCGGGTTGCTGCTGGTAGGTCATGCCATTCGATGCGGTCCACCGGGGGTCTCCTGCGTTGGTCGAGCAAAAAAAGGGGGGCCGGCCCCTGGCCTGTGCCAGCGTGGCACAGGCCAGGGGCCGGCCGGGGAACTCTCAGGGGTGGTTCGGGCTGTCCGAGCAGTTCGCGTGGCACTGCGAGCACTCGGCGAGGTCCAGCTCGGGCCAGAACTCCATGTCGATCTCGTACCCGGCGAGGGTGACCGCGTCGACGGTCCGGGCCCGGAGTACCTTGCCGCCTCCGTGCTCCTCCGGGTTGAGGTAGCCGGGCTGGTGGTCGAGGAACCGGCCGAAGGTCTGCTGACAGAACTCCCGGTACGCCTTGGTGTGGAGCAGGAAGGCGTGCCAGAAGTTGTCCACGAGCGGCGAGGGGCTGAGCGGTTTCTCGCTGTGCGCGCACGCGGCGAGGAAGGCGAGCATCTGGCCGACGCCGCGGTCTGCCTTCTCTTCGGTCAGCTGCGGGAACTTGGCGCGCATGTTGTCGACCAGGGTTTCGCGCAGTTCCGTGCTGATCAGCGTCCGCGCGTCGGTCGCGGTGCGCTTCTGTGCGATGGTCACGAGTGCCTCCTTGTGTCGGGTGGTGCTTCGGACGTGGTGGTGCGCACGGCGGCGGCCCCGGTTGGTGGCCTCGGCCGCGGTGGGGTCCGGCCCGCCCGGGATGGAGCAACGAGGCATCGGGCGGGGCCTGTTTCCGCGTAAGGCGTGATCTACAGCGCGGTGTATGTGGTGGCTGCGGGTTCGCACCCGCCCCCTGCCGGGGAGGGGAAGCACCCGGCAGGGGGCGGGAACTGTGGGGCCCGCCTGATCAGTGCAGGGGCCACGATCAGGGCATATCGTGCGTCGTGATCAGTGACCGTGAGCTGATAGGGCACACGGGCGGCGAGCTTGGCGATGGCGTTGGCGTAGCGATTGGCGTCGCCTGCCCATGCGCGCAGGAAGTCGGCGGGGCGCATGTCGCCTCCGAGGATGAGGGGAGCGGCGTACAGCCACGGTGCGCGCGGGTCCGCATCGAGGCGCCGGGCGAGGCATTGGGCTTCCTGGCGCAGCCACCGTGCGGCCAAGCGCGGAGAACGGGCGTTATAGGCGCCGAGGATGATCTCGCGACGCGGATTGTCGAGGGGGATCGCCACGGCCTCGCACCGGTAGCCGATGAGGCGAGGCACGGTGGTCTGCGGGAAGCGGCGTAAGGGCGGGCGCGGTGCGCGGCCGGCCGCGTGGCGTCCGCTCATACCTTGCCCCCGCGCGCTTTGTCGCGCAGTTCGATGATGCGTCCAACCTGGTAGTAGTACAGCTCCAGTTGGGACGGGTCGAAGACGAGCAGGGACTCGGCGGTGCCGCCGTCGTCGTAGTGGACGGTGACGGGCAACCCGCCGCGCTCGGCGCGCGAGTCGTACGTCACGTCGCGCTTTTGCGGCGTGATGTGTGTGACCTGCGGCTGCACGGGGGTCAGCGTCTTGCCGTCGTTGGGGGCCGACCACTTGTCGCCGCCTCCGGGCGGGACGAGGTGGTACGTGTTTCTGCCTTCGCCCGGTAACGCAACGACGACGCCGATTTCGCCTTCCTTCGAGGTGTCCCGAGCAAGGTCGCCGAGTCGAGGAGAGAAGGGAGCGGCTGTGCCCGACGCGCCTTGCGAGGGCAGATGGGGGGTTCCTCGTCGAGTCATGCCCCGAAGCTAAAAGGTAGTCAGGGGACGAATATGAATCGGAGGAATACGACTCTCACCCGTCGAGGTGGAAGCGGTTTGACATGCGGCGCAACTTCTCGCGCGTGGCCGTGCGTTCGGCGTAGACGATGCTGCGCAGCGTCGAGCGGGCGATCGGGTGATTGCGCACAAGTTGCGGGGCGATCCGTTCGGCTGTCTCCAGCTCGGAGAGTGCCTTGTCGCGGTTGCCGTCCCACAGCCACGCCCGGGCGAGGTCCATGTGATGGTGTCCCTGCCGGGAGTTGGGCAGGGCGGACACCAGCTCAGGGCTGATGCGCCGATTCAGGGCGAGGGCGCGGGTCTGCTTGCCGGCTTCCAGCGCGACGCTGATTGCGTGAATCTGCACGTTGCCGGATGAGAACGTCACAGAATGCCGGTCGTAGACCGGTGGGCCTTGATGATTGTGCATGCGCTCAGCGGCGGCGCGGGCGTGCGCGATGCGGTCCTCGGACTCCGACGGTCGGCCCGCGCGGGCGGCTGACACGGCGGCGCGTAGTTGGAGGGCCCCCCACATGCGGACGGCGAGCGGCTCGCCTCGGTCGTAGTCGTCCTGGATGCTGCTGAGCGCCTTGTCGGACAGCGACATGGAGTCGTCCCAATCGGCGGTTGCCCACATGTCCCATACACGCATCCAGTCGGCGAGCGCGGGCATGATGGGGTCGCCAGACAGGCGCGCGGACCATGCCGCACGCTCGGCGGCCATGGCGATCAACTCGGCGTGACCTAGGGCGTGCGCGGCGGTGTGGGCGAACTTGCAGGCGACGGCGTATACGGCGTATGCCTCTTCGCGTTCATGGCCGGTGGAGACTTCGGCGAGTGCTCGTGCTTCGCGCAGCAGGTCAGGCAGTATGCGCAGGATTGCGATGTTTGCCGCGGCGTCCCGTAGGCGGTGCAACCTGGTCATGTCGCGCCACAGCTCGCCGGACGGCCGAGGGGTGCCCTCGAATACTGGCGTGAGGTCGTAGCGGCGTAGTTCCCGGAGGATCGATGCGGCGGCGATCTGCCATTGGTTGTCGGCGGGGGTGCTCGTATACGGGCGCCCGATCAGGTCGTTGGGATGAACGCCCAGTTCGGCCGCGATGGCGTTGAGCAGGCCAACACGGTCTATCTCGATCTGTCCGCGTTCCATCTTGGACACCCACCCTTGAGACTTCCCCAGGGCGACGGCGAGGTCTGCTTGTGGCATGCCCAGGCGCAGACGCGCGCGACGAACGCGGCGGCCGATCTCCTCGGCTTCTTCCAGCATGCGCGGGCTCCATCCGTTCGGGATCTCCCCAAAACGGTACCCATGACGCGCGCCGTGGGTGTCGTCGGTGGCCCTGGAAGGGCAGAAACACCACCCGGTAACGCGTCTGGTGCATCTTCCGCGGAGGCTGCTGCCAACCAACCGCATCAGCTCAACCGCCGCGGAGTTGTTGTCGGTCCGGAGGGGGTGTACGCCTCGATCGGGCTGCTCCAGGTGAACGATTAGGCGGTGGGGGACGGTTCGGTGCCGGGCGTCAGACCGAGGGTGGACTCGGGACGGCGACGAGTCTGTGGGTGGGACACCCGGGGGCGTCCGTCGTGGGCCGCCCCTCCCTGGGTGGCCCGCGGGTCCGCGCGGGTGGTCGGTGGGTGGCAGTGACTCTGCAGGCGTTGGCTTCGACGCTGGGGTGGTCACCGCCCCACAACAAGCATAATAGTGTGCCTATGGGCTGGAAACCCGGGCGAATGCGGTCAGCGGGTGGGCAGCGGCGTGTAGGAGGAGAAGACGTAGTGGCCCAGTTCGCGCAGGGGGCCGGCGGTACGCTCCACGGCTGCGGGGCTGTGGTCGGTCTGGCGGGTGTACGCCTCGATCTCGCCGTTCCAGGTGAACCCCTGGGCGGTGAGGGCTTCTTCGGTGCCGGGGGTGATGTCCAGGAAGGACTGGGGAGCGGCGACGAGTCCGTGGGCGGGGTCGGGTACGACCAGGAACACGGGGTCTCCTTCCGCCGTGGGTCACCCCGGCCGGGGCGGCCCGCGAGGTCAGGGCGGAGGGGTGGTCAGCGGGTGACGGTGTAGTCGGCTTCCAGGACGGCGAGGGCGGCACGGATCGCGGCGCGGGTCTTCGGGCTCGGCACCGAGTAGGGGAAGTCCAGGGCGCGCACGGCGTCGCCCAGGTGGTCGTCGGGCATCGGCAGCGTGTACTCGCTGCGGTAGAGGGCGACGGCTTCCTCGGCGCTGGCGTCGGTGCCGAACGCTTCGCTGGCGGTGGGTGGCAGTGCCGCGATTCCGGCGGTGAAGCGGCGGGTGGGAATGCGCAGACGGGCCGGTCGCAGGGCGCGGCGCAGCGTTCGCAACATGGCAACTCCTGAGGCTGGAAGAGAGGGGAGGGGGAGAACGAAGGTCGTCACCCCGGAGAGAGGGATGCTGGTGAGGCGACGGTCTGACCAATTGTTTATACTAGTGTGAGATTCTTCTATGTGGACCCGCCTCTGACCTGCGCCTTTCACTCCCGTGGCGTCTGGGAGAAAGCTGCGAGCAAGGGGATCACCGAGTCGGGACGGCCGGATGCCTCGACCTGAACCCACTCGCCGGAGGGGCCGATGATTGCGCACACACTGTCGACCCGGGTGCGCCGGTGCTGCTCCTCGACCCGGGCCACGGGGAGTGCCCGGGCCCCGGGGAGTGCCCGGGCCACGGCTTCGGCGACGGCGCGGCGGTCGTTTTCCTCCGCCTCCTGCTGGACGGCGAGTTCGGTGGCCTGCTGCACGGCCTGGGTGTGCAGCAGGTACAGCCGCCGGGTGATCTCACGTGCCACATGGCGGGCGCTGCTGGCTGTGACGCCGATCGACGGCGCGGTTATCTGGGTCTCGTCCGGCAGTGCGGCGTAGATCTTCAGCCGGTCGGGGCGGCGGGCATCGGGCTGGCACAGGCACAGGGCGCGGCGTCGCCGTCGATGATGAGCCGCCCCATACCGCGCACGTAGCCGGTGAGCCGGTCCGTCCGGCAGCGCGTGCCCAACTCCCGCGCCACCTCGTCGGCGAGCGCGTCCAACCGCTCCTGTGTGGTCAACTCCTGCGGCATGGCGGCGTCTTCACTTCTTGGGTGGCTGGTCGGGGTTCCCGGCGCTGCGGCGGCCTTGGCGCGGCGCTCGGCGTCGTGGCGGAAGTCTTCTGCGGTGTAGCCGGTGTCGCACCAGGGGTGGCAGAGCTGGCCGGGCGGGGCTTTGCACGTCTCGCACCGCTCGTCGAATTCTTCGGGGCGAAACGGCGGCGGGCTGCTCATGCTGGGACGCCCTTGATGTGCTCCGCCACCTTGCGGGCGGACAGGATCGGCGTGGTCGTCGCCAGTTCGCCGCAGCTGGCCTGCCAGATCTGCGCCGGACTGGAGGGGAGATCTGGAAGTTGGTGGCCGGGCTGATCTGCCACGTGCGGCCGCGCGGGTCGGTCACGGTGTAGGTGAGGTACTGCGGGTTGTCCTGGTGGCCGTTGTCGCTCCAGCCGAGGCTGGCGGAGGTGAGGGCGCGGCCGAGCTGGGCGCAGCGTTCCGGGGTGGCGTGGTCGAAGGTGGCCAATGCGCGGTCCCCTGTCTGTGATGCGGCGGTGGGTGAGAGGCGGGCTGGCGCCGGTTAGGCGCGGCCGGAGGGCTGGGGCTTGCGGTAGCGGTACAGGAAGCGCGCGGCCCATTCCCGGCTGGCGAATCCGGGGATCCCGCCGCCGCTGCCCGGACGGTTGCCGGGATACTCGGCAACCCACCTGCACACCTCCGGGGCGCGCCAGACGACCCCGTAACTGGTGCTCGGGTCCTGGCGGTCGAGGACCTGGTAGCCGTACGAACCGGTGTTGCGGGGGAACGTGAACTCCTCGGGCGCCGCGGCCCTTTCGGTCGGTCCTGGGTGCGGCAGGGGGCGGTACGGGGGGACGGAGACGCCCCCTCCCGCAACATTCATAATAGTGTGATTGAGGGTGGTGTGAACCCACCCCCGACCTGCGGCTTTTGAGGTCGAGATCAGCGCATAAGCATGCGGGGGCCGGCGGTGACCGCGTCGGGCGACTGGTGGTCGCGGTAGTCCGAAACCTTCACGTACCCGCCGGGCATCGTGTCCAGCCGCAGACCGGGCCCCCAGTCGTCGGTCACGTCCTAGGGGAGGTTCTCGACGTCGTCCGCCTCGACCTGCCCGGCCCAGCCGGTCACTTCGCGGCCGAGCGCCCGCCGCCATGCCAGCAGGATGGGGAAGAGCTGGCCGCAGTCGTCGACCAGGGCGACCGCGCGGGCCTCGTCCGGGCCGGGGCACTCGGCGTAGGTGGGTGTCTCGGGGCGGCTGCGCTCTCCGAGGGTCATCAACCAGCGCAGGGTCACGACATCTCCAGTTCCAGACGCGCCGCGTGCGGGGCACCGTGCGCAGGGGGTTGCGGGCGGCGTGCCGGGCGCCGTGAGCGCTGCTGGGTGCGCAGGGAGTCGGCTTCGGCTGGGCGCGGCGGGCGTGCTCGTGCTCTCGGGCGGCCTCGGTGAGGCAGTAGGGGGCCCACCACTGCTTCACGTCGACGGTGCGCGCAAGCGAGTTGGGGAGGTCGGCCAGCATCAGCAGCAGGACCGGGTGCGGGCAGGCGGTGAACCACCGTGCGACGGTCCACCAGGCGGCCACGACGGCGCGCCGCGCGGGGTGGGCGGTGTGGGCCTCCCGCTCGTAGCGGGCGGCTTCGGCTTGGTGGTGGGTGGCCGACCAGGTGAGGAAGCGCAGCAGGGCGGGAGTGTCCCGCTGCCGGGAGGCGGTCAGGATCTCGGGCAGGTCGTCGCGCTGGGTGATATGGGCGGCGCAGGCGCGCAGGACGGCGGTGAGTGTCGCCGCCGTCTTCTCGGACGGCTCGTGCCAGGCGGCGGACTCCATCGGGTACACCGTGACCTGGGGGCGGTGGGTGTAGTCGTCGTCGTAGAGGGCCAGGCTGCCCCGGTAGCCGCTGCGGCTGCGGGCGAGCCGCGGCAGGTCGTCGTCGGGGGCGGTGGTCTCAAAGGCGTTGACGGGGCCGAGACAGGCGCGTACGGCGGTGAACTGGTCCCAGCAGTGGGGGTGGTGGGTGCCGGTGACGTGCACGCTGCCGCGCATCGCTCCGCCCAGCTCGAAGACGACGGCGTCGGCTTGGCGGAGGCCGGCGGTGGCGCGCACGGTGCCGGCGGGCGTGTCGATGGTCAGGCTCGGGCTGGTCATGGGCTGCGGCTCCTCGTCGGTCGGTTCGGTGAGCTGGGGCCTGCCGCCCCGCCCTCGCCGAAGGGGAGGGCGGGGGCGTCGGGGCGGCAGGTCTTCGTCCAGCACGGCCAGGCGTAGCGGGGCGGTGCCGACGGAGAGGTCGGCCTGACCCCGGACGAACATGTCGTCGGTGCGTTCGGCCACGAGGTTGATCGTGTGTTCGCCGTCGCCGAGTGCCTGGACCAGGGCGGCGATCGCGGTCAGGGAGCGGCTCATGGCGGCCGCTATGGCGGCGTCGTCGGGGCGGGTGAGCTCCGGGCGTGCGGGCATGCGGGTACTCCTTGCGGACGGGGCGGTGAGCACCGGGGCCGGCGCACGTGTCTCGTGGCGCGGCGGGGGTCTTCTGGGCGCGCGGTCTGCTCCGCAGACACGACGCGCCGCCGCTACGCGGCAGAGAGCGGGGCGGGCGCGCTCCGCTCTCCCTGGCCGGGTGGGGAGCGCTCCGCGCTCTGGGACCGGGCGGGCACCCCCGGACGGTCGGAGGGGTACCCGCCCGGCGCTGGGGGGCGTGGGGCCCGTGCGGGCCGGGCTCGGGGAGGTTCCCGGCCCGCACGGGGGTCTGTCAGCCGTGCGCGGCGGCGGCCGTCAGGGCGGGCAGCGCGAGCGCTTCCAGGGCGGCGGCCTGGTCGGCGTCGGTGAGGGTCTGCGCGGTCGACGTGACGGCCTGCATCACGCCCCCGGCCGTCATCTGACCGCCCCGCACGAAGTGCGAAAGGATCATGTCCTTGGCCTCGGCACCGATGCTGAGCGTCTTGGTGACGTGCTCGATCGTCTTCGTCGGCTCGGACAGCGTCTTACCGGCGGCGGCCTCCATCGCGCGCACCTTGGCCTCCACGTACTCCCGCGACAGGAACGTACGGACGGCGTCGGCGGTCTTGGACGTGATCAGCTCCAGCGTCTTGCGCTGCGTCTGACCGGACCAGGACACGACACCTTCGTCCTGCTTGCCTCCCAGGTGCACGGCGCGCATGACGTCCTTGGTCTCGGTCAGGCCGTTGCGGCACACCTGGATGACGGCGCGCGGGGTGATGGTGTACGCCCCGGAACCGACTTCGCTGTTGGTGATGACGAAACCGGCGGAGATCATCGGGAGTTCGTCACCGCTGCGGCCGTCGAACGGGGACCGGTAGCCGCGCAGCAGGTCGCGGGCCTGGATGGCGACGGCTTCGGACTCGACGCGCACGTACATGCGGCGGTCGGTCAGGTCGCATCCCGTGACGCGGGTGGGGTGGCCGGACTGCTTCACCCCGTCCAGGGCGGCCAGCAGCATGTCGAAGTTGTCCATGAGCTTGTAGCTGTCGGACAGCAGCGCGCGGGCCACGCCCTCGGCGGGCGGCATGCCGGGGCCGTTGTCGCCTCGGAACGCGCGGAGCATGAAACGGCGCTCCGGCTCCTCACGGAGCCACGCGTTCACGTTCTCGTCCAGCAGCGGGACGTTTTCGGCGCGCATGCGGCGCAGGTAGGCGAGCGGGACGCGGAGCTTGTCGGCGATCCCCTCGTCGGCGACGGCGGTGGGCCGGTAGATGCCGTCGACCTCCGTCACACCGTCCTCCGTGATCAGGGACTCCACGCCCTCGACGTGCACGTTGCCCTCACGGAACCGCAGCGCGGCGGCGGGGGCGATCACGTCCAGCTTGCGGCGGTTCTGGTCCTCCAGGATGCGGACCAGGTCGGCGAGTTCGGCGTTACGGGCGCCGGTGGGGGCGACGTTCGTGGCGCGCTCGGCGAACTGCTGAGTCATGCAGTTTCTCCCCTTCGTGGCAGTCCGGGGGTGGGGCCACCACCCCCGGACGCTGTTGATCTCTGCGGGCCGGGGACGGAGCCGCCGCCCCCGAACAACTTCAATACTAGTGAGAGTTGGCTTTGTGTGAACCTACCCCTGACCTGCGCACTTAGACCATCGCGCGGTGGTCGGCCAACGGCGTCAGGCTCTGCCGCCGCACGTTCGTGACCACCGACACCGGTGTGACGCCGCGCATCTCGCACAGGTCGTAACGCAGCTCGGGGGCCTCACCGACCGGGTCGGCGTGCGCGTGAATCGCGCCGACCCAGTACGTACCGTGACGCTGCGTCAGGCTGCCGTGATACCTGACCTTCTGCCACAGCACCGGTCCGGCGTGCTGCGGGTCCAGACTCCGCGCTACCACGATCACAAGCTGATCCGCTACACGCTCGGACATCAGCAGGACAAACGCGCGCGCGATCGTGTCACGGTCTACCGGCACGTCAGCCATGGCCGGCCCCGTGTGACCGGTGCGCACACCCATCGCCCAACCCAACTCGAAGAACGGCCGGACCATCTCCAGCTGCTCGCTCGGCACCCGCAGCGCGTCCGGGTCGCTCTCGCTGCGCGCCAACTCCCGCAGTGCATAACCGGCCTGCTCCCGCTCTGCCACCGTGAGCGGCGCTCCAGCCTCCTCGGCCTGCTCCGCAATCCGCATGCTCTCCATGCCTTCCCTTCTCCTCTCGGTGCTGCCGGGTGGAAGGGGGGCAGCCCGCCGGGGATCCCCCCTGAGCGGATTACTTCAGGAACCCGCGCGACCGAAGAAACTCGGCCGTGATGTGCGCGACGCCCTGCGGCTTGTAGATCTGTGGGAATCGCCGCATCTCCACCTCGGTGCGCCCGTTCTCGTCTGGCTCGATTAATTCGTGAACCAAACGGTACGGCTGGTCACCCGTCGGCATTTCCAGAACAACCGGACCGACCTTGGTGTCAAAGCGAATTCCTGTGTAGTGCGCGTCGGAGTTGTGCACGATCGTCGCCCCCACCCGCTCGCACATCAGCGGGAGGAAGTTCGAGACCGTGCGTGCCTGGATGGCAAGGCCCGTCATGGGGGCATTCTTTCCGCCTCGAACTCGACGCACGATTCCGTCGGAAATCTGGATTTCCACTTGTTCCCCTTCGCTGATCACTGCATCTGCCAGGGGTCACCTTCCCCCTGCAACTCACATACTAGTACGTGTAGTGGATGGTTGGAAGCCCTGTTGCGCCTCGTGTTGCGGTACAGGTTGCGCCTTGATGTTGCGCCAAGGGTTGCGCTGGATGTTGCGCCGCCTGACGGCCGGCCTCCGCGTTACACCAGCTTAGCGAGCTACTCTCGCGTGGTCCGGCTGCTGACATCCCCTCTGCTGCCACTGCTCCCGCGCCGGTTGAAGGATGAGTGAGGTATGGGGGCGGGCGTGGTCGGGTGGCAGCCTCGGGGATAG
Organism: Streptomyces sp. NPDC059866; assembly: GCF_042731325.1. Lineage (NCBI taxonomy): Bacteria > Bacillati > Actinomycetota > Actinomycetes > Kitasatosporales > Streptomycetaceae > Streptomyces > Streptomyces sp. NPDC059866. Next base: position 95,897 of record NZ_JBHWJT010000028.1, read on the forward strand.
GGCACGGCCTGGGGTCTGCTGCGCGTCGGCTCTGCCGCCGCGCCGGGCCGGTGTGGGGCCGGGGCCTGTCGGCCTCGGGTGGGTGGGTGGCGGCTCCCTGCCCACACCCCAGCTCTCTCTTTCCCTCGGGTCCTCCTCGCTCCCTCTCCCTCCCTCGGCCGGTCGGTCCTGCCGGAGGCAGGTACACCCCCGGGACTCGCCCAACCTCCTGTAGCCCGAAAGGGGTTGGGCCCCGGAGGGGCCCTTTCCCTTCCCGGGTATTCCGTGGTTTACTTCCTTCCACGGAATACCAATCAATTCCCTTTATTTTCAAGGGAATCGGAGATTCCTCGAATACCCACAAGGGCAACACACATGACGAGCCCTCAACTAAAACCCCAACCACCCACATATACAACAAAACCAGCCGCATTTCGTGCCGGAGGCACGCACGTTATGAAATGGCCGGAGGCCAATTCATAACGACCCGCCGGAGGCGGGCAATTCGCGCGGGGACGCGCGAAACGAGCGGAGCGAGTATTCGGCTGCCGGAGGCAGAGCGAAGCGGTTGTTGAGGCGCCCATGCAACTGCTCGTTGCGACGCGCGAACGACGGCAGCAGCAGGAGAGCAC